>JAFARZ010000424.1 GCA_019245115.1 Streptosporangiaceae bacterium
AGCTACCAGATCAGGAGATTTACCGCTCTCCATTAGCTGGACTGCGCGCATCCGCTCTTCCTCGGTCGCCCTCCGGCCCTTTCGTGACATACGGATATTATGCCATATAGGTCAAGAAAAGTCCAGAAACTTATGAATTACTTAGTAAGTCAGGAAGTGCAGCGTTCACAAGATGGTGCAGCGCGATGGTGCAGCCTCGTATTGATAAGCCGCATTGGCCAGCGCGTTCCCTCGATCGTCACCAGCGCATTGCAGGAAACCTTGCGCAGCGAGCCTTGCCGCGAAAACCTCAGAGGCATAGCAAGCACTCTGTCGAACGCCGACCCACTCGAAGTCTGAAAGAGCGGTCTTTCCAGGAAAGCGATCCAAATGTTTGTGATCCCGGTTAAGCCAGGCCAGGAAGTCATCGAAACTGTCACCGCAGAACTCGCGGCTCGTGGCGTTCAGAATGGAGCGATAGTCTTGCTGGTCGGCGCTATTGACAGTTGCTGTATCAGCAACATGCCTAAAAGCGACGCCACGCGCGACATCCTGACCGAGTACAAACAACCCTTCGAGATGGCCGGTACCGGCGAGGTCAAGGACGGAAAACCCCACATCCATTGCATCCTCGGCCAAGAAGGCAACGCAAGTTGGCCGGTCATCTCTATTGGGCACGTGTAGATACATGGTTCGTAAATGTCTATGTCGAAGAAATAGACCAGGCGTAGATATGAGCACCGTGCGCTTAGAGGAAGTATCCGCCCAGCATGTAGTCATAAGTCCGGGCCACGTTCGGGACACGGGTGTCCAGCCTCAGATCATCGCTGATGTCGCCGCTGTCGGTCACTAGCCAATAATAGAGAAATAGTTGTGTGCGGCCCCCGGCCGAGCCCGGCCAAGGCTATGGCCGCCGAGACGTTCACCTAGCTCAACCGAGATATATGCGAGCGTGGGCAAAGTCCCGCCTGTCAGCCATAACTAAACAGGTTGTTCCAGCTACGTGCCAGCGCTGTTGTGGCTCGTTTATCCATCCTGATCGGCGAAGATGTCCTTTAGGAGAAGCCTGAGCCGCGCTGGCGGTTCCTCTTCGGGGAAGATCTCGCGCACCGAGGTGAAGACGTCTTCGACAGTATGCAGGCCGAGCACCTCTGCGAGTTGCCGGATATCTTCCGCGTCCCGAGGTCGCGCTGCGAGCGCCTTCATAGCCAGGAGATGCTCGGGCGAGGCAGCGAAGACGCGAATGCCCGGATGATCGAAAACGCGGGAGGCCGCCAAGTCCCCGCCTGGCGCGATATAGGAAGTGGCCTGCTCGTTGAGCCACCAACGGGGCAAACCGAGCTCGGCGGCCACCGCCAGTGCTTCCTCGAGGACGATGCCATGCGGCTTGAAGAGGGCATCGACGTCACGGGTGGCCCTGCGCGAGTCATACGCAAGGGCCATCGCGGCGCCGCCGAACACGTAGAGGTCGGCTACCACGCCACGCCTGGCGAGCCGGTCGCCGAGACGGCGCAGGGCCTCTTCGATGCCCGAACGATCGAGCAGTGGCGAGGAATCGCTCACGCGGCGTCGATCTCGTAGTCGGCAACGAACACGCCCCGCCTGCGGAACGCGGCCGGGGCATGCACGAGCGCCTGCGCGCGCGCGCCTGGCGTGTCAAATGGGAACCAGAAGCGCCGCAGAAGGCGAGATGCCGACCACTTTGGCGCGTCCCTGCCATCTCGCATGGCAAGATGCTCGGCAAGCCCCGCGAAGAGCACGTCCCAGCGTTCATCGCCGCTGGATCCCGGCGGATCGGCGAGCAGTCGCTGACGCGTCCCCGCTGGCTCCCGGTGATACTCCTTCAGGAACTCGACCACCAGCCGCCATCGCGTGTCGAACTCAGGCTCGGCCGCGATGAAGCGAGCGAGCTCAGCGAGGCTCGTTGGCTGATAACTCACAACTCCAGAGTAGCGAACGCGGCTCGTCGCGCTCCGTTCCCGCAGACGTGTCCGGAGAGGGAGCGCCATCGACGTTAAGGCGGCAATGCCCTGCGCCAGCCTCCACAGTACCCATCTGTTCTCCCAGTCGACGGCTTACATACAAGTGAAGCCATTCTCCATGGTGCAAACGATAACCTCACAGGTTGCGCGCACCCTGCGGCAGACGCTCTCAGATCGTTGGGGGTTTCTGGTCGTCATAGCGACGAAATTCCCCAACGATCTTCGGGAGCCGCAGCGCCACGGCGGTCAGCCACTGCTCTGTGAGTGCAGCCACAGTCCGCTGTGCAAGCGATAACCACATAGGTTGAATAAACATCTCGCTCCAGGTGAGCGTCGTCGGCTCCTCGTATGCGGCTTGGAGCGTTCCAATACTTCCAGGCTGAAGATCGCTCGGTGTATGGCTTCCATCCAGGGCGGATACTCGCGTAACCAAAGGCTGGCCGTCAAGCCCCGCAACTTACCAGAGCTTACCGACCAGATCATGGTAAGCTGTGGTAAGTTCGGATGAGCGAGCAGGGCGGGTCATGAACCTGGGTGAAATCATTGCTGGGCTGCGGGCGGCCGGGATTGAGTTCGAGGACGTCGAGGCCAAACGGGCGGCAGGAGGCGTGCCGGAGAGCCTCGCTTCCACGCTGGCGGCGTTCGCGAACGCGCGCGGGGGGCTCATCATCCTCGGACTTGACGAGCGACAGGGGTTCGCGGCCACAGGCGTACCGGATGCGGCGGCGACGCGGAATGCCGTCGTGAGCACCGCGCGGGAAAAGCTGACACCGCCGCCGACGCTGAGCGTCGAGGTCGTGCCGTTCGAGGGCGTCAACTTGGTGGTCACGGAGGTCGAACCATTGCCGCCCGCCCAGCGCCCCTGCTACGTCACAGCGAGGGGTCTCTATGGCGGTGCCTATGTCCGGGTCGGCGACGGTGACCAGCGGCTGACGCCGTATGAGATCGATCGGATGCGGGAGAATGCGGGTCAGCCGCACTGGGATGACGAACCGGTTGTCGAAGCGTCCGTGCAGGATCTCAACCGGGACTCCTTCTCACGGCTCATCGAGAATGCGCGTCGACGGTCACCACGGGTGTTCGGGAATGTCGATGAAGCGGATGCGCTTGCGATGCTGGGCGTGCTGGTTCGCCATGAGGGCATCCTGGTGCCATCGCTGGCAGGGCTGCTCAGCGTTGGCCGTTACCCGCAGCAGTTCTTCCCGCAGCTGATGTTGTCAGTTGCGGTTTACCCACACGTCGAGCGTGGCCGGAGCGGGCCGGGAGGTATCCGGTTCTTGGACAGCGCGGCGCTGGGCGGCACCGTCCCTGACATGGTGGTAGACGCCGTCCAGGTAGTGCAGCGGAACCTGCACGTCGTCAGTCGCGTGATCGGCGCCGGCCGCCTGGACCAGTGGGAGATCGAGCCGGAGGTGATCCGGGAGGCCGTTGTCAATGCTCTGATGCACCGGGACTACAGTCCGCAAGCACGTGGCACCCAGGTGCAGGTGGATGTGTTCCTGAACCGCGTCGAGGTCTCTAGTCCCGGCGGGCTCTTCGGCAACGTCCGCCTTGAAGGGCTCGGCGAGAGCGGCACGTCGTCGTCTCGCAACCCGCGCCTCGCCGCGCTGCTGCAGGAGACGGGAGACCCGGTTAACGGGCGGCCTGTAGCGGAGATCCGCGGGTCCGGGGTGAGCCTGATGATCGATCGGGTTCGCGAGGGCACCGGAGTCGTCCCGATCTTCACGGCGAACCTCGATCAGTTCCGCGTGATCCTCCCGCGCAGTTCCCTGGTGACACCGGAATTCCTCGGCATGCTGGGCCAGCACGTGGACATCACGCGCCTGTCCAATGCCCAGGTAGCCGCCATAGCTCTCGCCAGCTCCGGTTACGACATCGACCAAGCTGTCCTTCGGAGGCTGGGCCTTCCCTCTGGCGCGGCGCGCAGGGCACTGGCCGATCTTGTCGCGCTCGGCCTGCTGCGTTCGCGCAAGGCGCGCGATGAGGGACCATACCGGCTCAGCGCAGACCTTGACTCCGGCCGTCAGTCGCCTCCTCGTCCGAGGCTCCCGGATAACGGTCTAGGAGCAAAGATCATGGCAGCCTTGCGCGAAGTCGAGGACGCGAGCCGCGAGGAACTCCAGCAGGCTACCGGCACGGCCCGGACGCGTCTGACGAGTGCACTACAGGAACTTGTCGACCTCGGGTTCGTCGAGGCCACTGCGCCTCCGCACAGCCCCAACCGCCGCTACCGCGCGATTCGCTTAGGACCAAGATCTTGAGATAAGACCCGTTGGTTAACAGCAGTTACGGGCAGGTTTTATGCATCGCCAGCGAGAGGATGCAGGCCGTGCCAGGATCCGATTACGCCGCTGAGACGTTCACAACCCTCCCAAGCCATCGCCAGCGCGGCCCCAGCTGAAGCAGTACCAGGAGGCTATTTTCGCAGTTCAACAGCCATATCTGCGCATGCCGTCACAACCACGTTGCCAACCATAACGACACACGTCATCTACCTGGCTCCTTCGAAGAGAAGTCCAGATGTAGGACTACAACTGGGACGACAACGGCAGGTTCCCCGACGAGACGCCGGTCCGGATCCGCTACCCGCGCTCGAAGCAACAGGAGCGAGGCGACCGCGAGCAGTGGCCATAGCTGCCTGGCACAACGTAGAACAGTGCGGCCCAGACGAATGGTACGTATGCGTAGAGGTCCGCGAACTCGCCGTCCATGGGCGCCTCGTCAGCGGCCGAATTCGCTCGGCGGGAGGCCGCGCGGAAAAGGCCCAGACCTGCGCAAAGCGGACCCTGTTGCCAGCGATCGTGCGGACCCAGCAGCCGCCGCAGCCGAGGCCACATGCCGATCAACGACTCACGGTGGACGAACCGCTCAAGATCCTCCCGCTGTGCTTCGGAAAGAAGCAGCACATACAAGATCAGGCGCTGATCCTCCTCTGGCCCACGTCGTATACCCGGCGTCCTGACTAGGCCACGTGCGGCAGCACGCCGTACTTCGGCCAACAGCTAGTCACGTTGGTACCGGTTACCACATCCGTGGCCGCTAACGTCAGTGACCGCCTCTGACACCGGTCTCGTCTCACCCGTTGACCCGCAGTTCCGGGCGTTGACCTGGCTGAATGCTATGTGTGGGCCGCGTGTGATCAGCAGCGAGTTTCGGTCACCGAGACGATTAGCCGGACTTTGTGGCAGTACTCGGCTAGCGAGCCTCGGTCCCTAGCTATTCACTTTTACTAGTGCTATGGCCGCCGAATCCCGGGCCGGAGAATATCGGCACCGACGACATGAATGCTTCATCTTGTCGGCCTGGTGGCGGTCATGTTAGCCTGAACTCTAGTAACATGCACAAAATTGCACATGGAGTGATGCATGAGAATCCTGTCTCGAATAGGGCTCCCAGCTGCGGGCGCAGCGGTCGTTGCTGTCGGCTTGGTCGCGGCCGCCCCCCAGGCCAGCGCGTCGACCTACACTTATGCACCCAGCGATTGCTCCGTGGTAACTGGCGCTCCATACGAGACAGTCCAGATGACCTGTACTGCCCGGCCTGGCACTCAACAATGGCAGCTATTTGCCAACTGTACCTATGGTTCTATAATTAATAAGCCTGATGTGGACGTTTACGGAAATGTAGTCACGGGTGATGGCACATCGTCCCTCCATTGCCCCTCGTCTACCTTTCAAGTGCTAGCTTACTTCGAGATAGTCTCCTAGATACTCCGGTATCGATCCAGGATTGCCTCCAGGCCGAGGTGCAAGCCCACGGTGTCGTCAAGCGACTCCGCCCGGACGCTTGTCACAGGTGTTACCTGAACCGTTACCCACTTGGGCTGAGTGCCTCCTTGAGGAGATCCACCTCCTCACCGGAACCGGGAAGGCCCAATACCAGGCGCGCATGCCTGAGACTGGCTGATGAGCTCCCACTCCGGCGGGAGTGCGAGCCAGTAACCGACGCAGCCGGGGCGGCATGTTGACCAGTGATTCGCGGTGCACGAACTGCTCGAGACCTTCTCGTGGTGCCTCCGCGAGGAGCAGCGCGTAGGGGACTGGGCGCTGATTTTCCTGGCCCACGTCCTAGACACGGCGCCCCGGCCAGGCCACATGGGGCGGCAGCTGTTTCCCAGCTCAACGGCTATATCTGCGCATGTAACCAGGGGCCGAGCAGCTCCGTGGCGTACGACTCCTCGACGTACTGGGACAGCACGAGCACCGGCAGCCCGGGAATCGTCTTCCGTGACCGTTGGCGTGGCCGGCCGCCATATCGGCATCCACGGGCACACCCTCCAGGGCACGCAGCAGATCATGACCGCCGCCGGAATGGGCGTCGTCGCGCTCGGTGCCGGCGTCGGCCTCGCCTTGCGCCGTGCGAAGCAAGCCTGACCCGGAGCAAGCCTGACCCGTGCCGGGGTCAGGGTGGGGTGGATGTGGGTTCTGCCGCTGGTGGTGCGAGGCTGGATGCCGGCGGTCCCGACGCTGGCGCCGATGGTGTCGCGCTCGGTGTGACCGGCGTTGCCGGTGACGGGGAACTGCTCGGACTCGGCGAGTGCGAAGGGCGGGCGGACCGGCTGGGAATGGCTGAGCCAGTCGGGCTGGGTGACCGCATGGGCGAAGTGGTCGAGGGCGTGGACCTGGGAGTGGGGGACGGACTTCGGACCGGCTGGGATGTCCCAGCCGGCGCGGAGGCCGGGCGGATCAGGACATAGAGCGCCAGCACGGCCAGGAACACGCCCATGAGTATCAGGGTCGACGTGCGGGGACGCCGTCTGGTCATGAGGCACCTCCGGTCGAGCGGCCCGTGTCGAGCTCGGCCGAGACGAAAATGCCCTCTTCGCGCAGGGCAGACGCGACCCGCGCGCGAAGCTCACGCCCGACGTCGAACTGCATCCCGGGGAGCGTTCGCGCCACCATGCGCACCGAGAACGTGTCGACCTCGATTCTTTCGACTCCCATCACAGTGGGCGGATCGAGCATCATCTTGCGCAGCACCTCATCGCCGAACGCTTCCCGGCCGACGCGCCGCAGCACCTCGGTAACGTGGCTCACCTCTACCGAAGAGGGAACGGGAACGTCCACCACCGCGCGCGCCCAGTCCCGCGACAGGTTGGTTACCTGGACGATCTGGCCATTGGGCGTGGTGACGACCTCGCCGCTCACCGAGCGGATCCGGGTGACCCGCAGCGTCACCTCCTCGACGGTTCCGATGGCCGGTTCCCCGACACCAGCGACGGAGATGCGGATGACGTCGCCGAAGCCGTATTGTCGTTCGCCGGTAATGAACAACCCCGCGCCGATGTCCTGGATGAACCGCTGCAGACCGAACCCGAGCGCTGCGCTGATCAGGGCCGCCGGCGCGACCAGGCCCGCCAGGGGCACGCCAAGGCGCTGCACCACCAGCACGGCGGTGACGACGTAGATAACGGCCAGGACGCTCCAGGTGAGGACCTGCGCCACGACGTGGCGGTGCTTAGCGGCCTCAGAGCGGACCAGCTCATCCGAATCGGCAGCCCGGGCATCGATACGCGCCATAAGCTGGCCGCGCGCCCAGTCCGCCAGCCGGGTGAGCAAAATCGCCCCCAGCACCAGCAGGATGATGACCAGCAGGTTGCCACGTGCCCAGCCGCTGAAGTCGGACAGCGGTGCGATCGCCTTCGTCAATACGCCCCTCCCGTTTGAACCTCTTTCACCTCAAACGCACCAGTTTAAGCAAGGTGGGGCAGGCCGGAAGGATGGGGCCTAGGGGTCCGGGCAATCCCCTGAGGAGCAGCATGCCCGTACCTCCCGTGGAAACCTAGAGCCTCGCGGAGGCTTGGGCGCCGGTTTCCAGCGCCTTTTCCTCCACGGAGCCCCAAACTTCCGCACTGACAGCCACCCAGATGGGACGAATGCTGAAATGTCGGGTTCGTTCGCCCCGGTTGGCGGAGAGGGGCAGGTCGGCGGGGGCGGGGCGGAAGGGTCAACGGTCAGGGCAGGCCGGAAGGATGGGGCCCCGGGGGTCAGGCGTAGCGGCGAGGCCTGACCCCGGGCTGGGCGGACGGAAGGGTTAGCGGTCGGGGCCGGCGTAGAAGTGCGGACGGAAGGGTTAGCGGTCAGGGCCGGCGTAGAAGTGGGTGCGGCGGGCGAAGCGGGCGGGCATCGGGACGGGGCCGCCGGGCGGACGGGGCGGACCGGGCGGCCTCGGCGGAGCGGCCGGGAGGAGGGCGCCTATCGGCGGCCGGGCGCCTTCGCCTTTGTCGTGGCCGGTGTCGCTGCCGAGCAGGGAGCGGGTGAGGGTGTGGTGCTCGCCGTTCATCTCGGCGACGACTTCGGCGAAGTAGGCCGAACGCAACACCGGCGGCGAGTCACCGGCGCGCAGCGAGGCCAGGACGACGCGACGGATCAGTTCCTTGATGAAGGAGGCGGTGACGCCTTCGGTCCCCGCCACCACGTCCGACATATCCGACATGTCAGCATCCATGGCCAGGTCGCGAGCGTAGAGACGGAGCAGGCGCTCACGGCACCCGGCATCGGGGCGCGGGATCTCGACGGCCAGGTCGACCCGTCCGGGGCGGTCAGCCAGCGCCACCTCCAGGATGTCGGCCCGGTTGGTGGTCAGCACGAACGTCACATCGGCGTCCGCGCCCACCCCGTCCATCGCCTCGAGCAAGGAGAACAGCAACGGATTGCCGTTGTCGGAGAAATCCCGGTCCATGCCGACCAGGTCGACGTCTTCCAGCACGACGATCGAAGGCTGGAGCCGACGGGCCAGGGCGGCGGCCTGGTCGATGAAGCGGATCGACGTCCCGGTCAGCAGGATGACCGTGCTGCCGGTGAGCCGGCCGCTCAGGTAGCGGACCGTGTGCGTCTTGCCCGTTCCGGGCGGCCCGTGCAGCAGCAGCCCGCGCTTGAGATGCTGCCCGGCCCGGATCAGGTCCTCGGACCATTCGGCGATGCCGACGATGTGCCGTTCGATCGTCTCCAGCAGGCCATCCGGCAGGACCACATCGCCCGCGGTAACCGACGGCCGGGGCAGGAAGGAGACCAGCCCGTTGCCGTGATGCTCGCTGGCGGTGAAGCTCAGCACCTGACCGCGGAACACGTCATGGGCGCGGCGCAGCCGGTCGATCTCGTCCCGGGCCGCGGTGGCCGCCCCCTGGTCGGCGCCAAGCACGTCGAGGAAGCAGAACGGCGGACCGAACTCCTGCAATGAGCGGATGCCGATGACGATCGGCACCCCGTCGGGACTGGTCGTCTCGATCATGCCGAGCTGGACGACCTCGGTGTTCTCGGCTGGCCCGATCGGCGCGGTCCCGAACGTCGCGGCGCCGAGCCGTGCCCCGCCGCCCGGACCCGGTGCGGTGATCAGCGACATGAGATCCTCGTGCGGCCGCCGCATCACACTGGACACGCCGAACCACGCGCCGCCGTCACCTCGCCCGGCGAGGTAGGCGTTCACGCCACGCTGGACGTTCACGTGTTCCCAGGACGGGAACCGTTCGCTCACCGGAGCCACATCGGACATCTCGCAGCCGAGGTGGGCGGTGATGCGCTGGACGAGTTCGCTGGGACCGGCCTCGGCGGCCAGGGTCGTGCGCGCGGTATCGAACAGCAGGGTCAGGCTACGCGCCAGATCCCTCATTTCCCCGTTGTTTTCCACCTTGCCAACAATGCCTCACGATAGGTCGCGACGCCACAGATTAAGCACCACCGTCGTTCCCTTAGGCCGCCGCGAGCACACCGATGACGCCATCGGTGCCGCCCTCCAAGGCAATCTGTCCGATTCGAGCGTGCCGATGGCACCATCGGTGCCATCAGAATCGAGTTCTCACGCAGCCTCTTTAATGGTCTTTGAATTCCGGCGCGGCACATGAGGGTCCGCACCGACTCGGGCACCGGGATCCCCGGGCGCAGGTCGGGTGCGGGCCGCGGCTCGCCGAGCCGCTCGCCACCGAACGGGACGACTCCGGCCCACGCGCTTCCCTCGATATCCTCCGCCTCATCGTCGGGCCAGCCGTCCGAGAGCTTCACCGACCATTCACGGATCGGCATGCTCAGCACCATGGTGGCGGCCAGCTCGCGGCGGTGCGGCCGGCGGATTTCGGCGGCGCGGCCGGGGATGAACCGCTCGGTGAGCACGTCGAGCGCGCTCTCCGCCTCGGTGCCGGTCAGCCGGCTGAACGTGCCGAACAGCACGGCGCTCCGATAGTGAAACGAGGATTCGAAGCTCGACCGCGCGACGACGATGCCGTTCAGCTGGGTCACGGTCACGCAGACCGGCACGCCGGAGGCCGCGCGGCGCATCCAGCCCGAACCGGTCGAACCGTGCACGAGAACATGGTCTGTGTCGCGCGCTATCCCGGTGGGGATCACGACGACACCCCCGTGATCGCCGGTCATCCCGATGTGCGCGAGGAAGGTGTCATCCAGCAGGCGGTCGAGTTCGGCCCGGTCGGCGACCGCCTTCTCGCGCAACCGGGTCACTGTGGTGCGGCTCATGTCCAGTACCGTAACCGCATGGACGGACACGACACGGGCCGGAACGACCCGAAGGCGACGCTGCGGCAGTACTTGCAGGAAGCCCGCGACGCCTTGCTCTGGAAGCTCGAAGGGCTGCCGGAATACGACATCCGCCGCCCGCTGGTGCCCACGGGTACCAACCTGCTCGGGCTGCTGAAGCATCTGGCCTTCGTAGAGTTCGTCTACTTCGGCACGACGTTCGGGCGCCCGTCACCCGACGAGCCGCCATGGTCCGATGATGATCCGATGTTCGACATGTTCGCCGCATCCGACGAGTCCCGCGAGGACATCGTCGGGCTGTACCGCAAGGCCTGCGCGCATTCGGACGCCACCATCGAGGCGCTCCCCCTGGACGCGACCGGCGTCGTGCCGCACTGGTCCGCCCCGGGCAACGAGGTCACGCTGCACCGGATCATGGTGCACGTGATCTCGGATTCTCAGCGGCACGCCGGGCACGCGGACATCGTCCGCGAACTCATCGACGGCGCGGTCGGCATGATCAAGGGCAATACCAACCTGCCCGACGAATTCTCGTGGAAAGATCACTTCGACCGGGTGGAGCAGACGGCGCGGCAGGCGCAGGAGCGGGCGGCCGGTACTCAGCGATAACCGTGCAGGTGCCGGGCTCGACTTCGGTGAACCCGCCGTCTCGCACCACCGGCAGGTCGCTGGTCAGCAACTGTTGCCAGCGGGCGGCCGGAGCCGTCCGCACCGCCAGCGGGAAATCGCGCGCCTGCCATTCGGCGCGTGCCGTCTGCGGCAGCCGCCACCACGCCAGCTGGGCGCCGTGCCCGGCCTGCGCCATCGCCTTGCCCGCGGTCATCTCCACTCCGGGATTAATCCAGATGACCGGTGTCCCGGCCGACGGTTCGTCCGGTGGCGACGGGTCGGACAGGTCGGTCCCGGCCACTTGCAGCCGCGCGAGATCCTCGGGCCACGCGTCGACCGGCACGGGCGGGTAGACGCGCAGCTCGGCGGTGCGGTGGGTCACCGTGATGCCCGGCAGCGTCGCGGCGCGCAGCCAGGCCGCGCCGCGCGCCCGCCGCACCACCTTGCGGATGTGGCCGTCCTCCCAGGCCCGCGCGCGCTCGGTCCATTCGCCGCCGGCCGTCCGCGGATCCGTCAGGAAGATGAGCACCGCCCGTGCCGCGCCCTCCAGCGCATCGGTCCGCGACGGTGGTGTCCCTCGCTCTACCCGGATGACGAGCGGCAGCGCGTATTCCATGTCTGAAACCTAAAACCCGCTTTCCATGAACGGCTGTGGCTCGACGAGCCCGCCCCGCCCGCAGCTGACGCTTCTTGCTGTTATCAGGACTAGTTCGGCCCTTTCAGTTCGGGCTGTATGGCGCGAACCTCAGGTCGGGCGCTGGCCGCGAAGTGGTCCTGCGCAGCATGACGATTTCCCGCGACAGCAGTGCCTGCTCCGCCTCCAGCCTGGCCAGCGCGTCGGGTTCGGCCAGCAGGGCCTGATGCTGCGGCAAGTCGATGATCATCGCGGCGGCGATCACGTAGGACAGCAGCACCGGCTCGTCCGGGAGGTCCTTGACCCGCACGGTTGCTCCGCCCCGCTCGGCCAGCGCGTCGAGGTAGGCGCGGAAGGTGCTCTCGACCGCGGTGACGGCGAGCGCCGCGGCCGCCGGGTCGGCGACGTCGTCGGGAACCGGCTCGACCTCGGCCCGCAGGTAGGGACCGGACCGGTCGAGCTCGCCGAGCCGGAACCGCTGCGTCCCGACGGTGACCAGATCGAACCGGCCATCGTCGTAGCGAGTGGCCTCGCGAAGCTCGGCGACGCAGCCCATGTCGTAGAGCGACGTGATGCCATCGGCACCGGTCTCACGCCCCTCCCGGATGGCGATCACGCCGAACCGGCGCGGCTCGGGTCCGTCCAGCAGATCCCGGACGAGCTGACGATAACGCTCCTCGAAGATGTGCAGCGGGAGCACCTTGCCGGGATAGTGCACGGTGCCCAGCGGGAACAACGGCATCAGCTCGCTCATCATCCAGACACTAGGCGAAGCCGGACCCCGGGGGAACCGGGCCGCTGAGCGCGTTCCTGCGCAGATCCTGCCTGATCTGCCGTCCCAGCTTCCGGGTCTCCCGGCCGTTGATCATCGCGCCCGCGGCCGCGCCGGTGAGCAGCGGCGCCAGCGAGAAGGTGCTCCGGCCGGCCCGCGCGGCCAGGCGTCTCCGCAGCAGCTGCGCCAGCGGCGATCCGGCCGCGAATACGACGCCGCCGGGAATGGTGGATACGCCCCGCCGGTGCGCCCACGCCGCGACGTAGGCGCGCATCCGCTCCGCGGAGCTGCCTTCGGCGGGCACCCCGTACGCCTCGTGCAGCTCCGCGACCAGCTTGACCTCGATCCCCACCACGACGAGGGTTTCCGCCGCGACTTCGGCCGGGAACGTGGTCACCAGCGGGAGCACCGCCCATACGCCCGCCGCCGCGCCTGCCGCTCCCGACGCTCGCGCGGCGCCGTCGATGAGCGCGTCCGCGATCTCCTCTGGCGACTTACCCGGGAACTGCGCCCGAAGTTCCGCCTGGTTACGTACCTTCAGCCGCGGCGCCATCTCGAGGACCTGGCCGGCCAGCCAGCCCGCGCCCATCCGGGCGGCGCGCTGCGCGGCCCGGCTGCCGCGGCCGGCCGCGCTCGCCCCGGACGTCGCGAGCCTCTTGGCCAGCTCCACCACGCGCTTGCGCCGCTCCCGCGGTCGCGGCGCCTCGGCCAGCTCCGTCGCGGTCTCCGCCGCCTCACGCGAGATACCGGCCAGCTCTTTTCCTGGTTCGGTCATGTGGTGGACCTACCCTCAGGGGATCAGGACTATCTTGCCGAGCACGCCGCCCTGCTCCAGCCGCCGGTAGGCATCCTGCACCTGGTCGAGCGGGAACGTCGCCGCCACAGGTACCTCGAGCTCCCCCGCCACGATGAGGCTGGCCAGCTCGGCCAGCGTACTGGCGCTGGCACCAGCCATGTTGCCGTCGGTCTTCACGCCGAACCGCTCCCCGGCGTCGAACCGCACTATCGTGTCGATACGATCCGGGGCCACCCCTAGATCGAGCGCCATCTGCACGTAATCGCCGCCGAACGTGTCGATGAACGCGTCAACCTCGCCCGCGGCCCTGATCCGGCCGGCCACTCCATCGCCGTAGGTGACGGGAATCACGCCATGCTCCCGCAGCCAGTCATGGCTGGCCTCGCTGGCGATACCGATCACCGCTGCCCCGGCCCGGCGGGCGAGCTGCACGGCGATCGACCCCACTCCCCCGGTCGCACCGGAGATGGCCACCGTGTCGCCCTCGGCCAGCGCCACCGCCCGCACCACCGCGTACGCGGTGGAACCGGCGACGAACAGCGCGCCGGCCACCTCCCACGGCACCCGCGGTGGCTTCGGGACCAGGTCCTCCGCCTCCACGAGAACGTACTCGGCGTGACTGGCCCGGTTGTGGGTGAAGCCGATGACTTCGTCCCCCGCCGCGAACGACGTGACGCCCGGACCGGTCCCGGCCACCACGCCGGCCAGGTCGCTGCCCTCCCCGGAGGGGAACGTGGTGGGCCACCGGGCGTGCAATGAGCCGTTGCGGATCTTGCTCTCGCCCGGGTTTATCCCCGCCGCCTTGACCTGGACCAGAACCTGCCCGGGGCCGGGAACCGGCTTGGGAACCTCCACCACTCCCAGGACGTCAACCCCGCCGTATTCGCCGAACCGCACAGCCCTCATCGGTCGCTCCTTTCTCCCTCCGCGCCAAGGCCTCGCTGCGCTCGGCCGGCTAGGAGCCACGGCGACCACCACCCGCAAGGGGCGGGGTCGCCGCGGCGCTCGCTCCGCTCGCTCGCTCGCTTTCAGCTAGCGTTCAACAGCCCCGTGCCGCCCGTTATGCCAGTCCCGCGCCATTACGCCACCGCTACCGAACCGACGACGGATGACTGTGACAATCACCCGGTTATAACCGGGTGACTGCCACATCCATCCGACCCGAGGGCCGGGCGGTTACGCGCGGGCGGTGAGCAGGGAGACGACCTCGGCCGCGGGCAGGTCCGTCGCCGACCGGAAGCCCTGGCCGGCCCACAGGCTCATGCGCTCGCTGTCCCCGCGCGCCGCGGCCGCCGCGCGCAACGCCCGGGTGGCGTTGTTGATTTCCGGATACGCGGCCGGTGCGTCGGGGTGGTCGAAGACGAACTGGTTCACCAGGGCCCTGGCCGGACGCCCGCTGAACGCCCTGGTCAGGGTCGTCGTCGTGTAGCGCGGATCAGCCAGTGCCGCCTTGTGCCGCGGATGGGTCCCGCTTTCCGGGCACCGCAGGAAGGCCGTGCCGCACTGAGCCGCGATCGCACCCGCCGCCACCGCGGCCTGGACCTGCCCGGCGGTCATGATCCCGCCGGCCGCGATCAGCGGCAGCGCGGTCACCGAACCCACCACCCCGATCAGCGACAGGAGCCCGTAGTCCTGACCGAAGGCATCGGCGTTGACGAACGTCCCGCGGTGCGCCCCGGCCTCGAATCCCTGCACGCACAGCGCGTCCGCCCCGGCGTGGGCGGCGACCAGCGCCTCCGCGGGGCTGGTCACTGTCACCAGGACAGACGCCCCCGCGTCCCGCAGGGCCGAGATGACCGCCGCCTCCGGGCACCCGAAAGTGAAGCTGACCAGCGGAGGCGGGTCCGCTAGCAGTGCCGTGACCTTCCCGACGAAGTCATCGTCGTCCCACGTGCCGTTCTCCGGATCCGCCCCCACCGACTTCAGGTACTGGACAAGATCCTCCGCCTCGGAGCACGGAACCCCGGGCACGAACACGTTCACCCCGAACATCTCGACGGCGGCCGCCCGTACGGCCTCGACCTCCGCCATCATCGATGCCGCCGTCTTGTACCCCGCGGCGAGAAACCCCAGCGCGCCGGCGCGAGAGGCCGCGATCACGAGTTCGGGGGTCGACGGCCCGCCGGCCATCGGCGCAACGACGATCCGGCTGCTCAACAGGTCAAGGAAGGCCATCGATCTTCCACCCTACTCCGCCCCCTGCGCCCGCCCCCCGACGGCCCTGGACTCCGCGGCCAGCACCCGTGTGGCCCTGCGCCCGCGTGGACCCTGTGCCCGGCGTCACCCGCTCTGCGACGGATCATCCGCACCAGGCAGGCGACCACCGCTTTTGCCAGTCTATGGCCGTTTTGTAGACCACGGTTGCGGTAGACGACGTGGAAGAAAAAGGCTTCACGGAACAAAGGGTGCCGGTTTCCGGCGCCTTTCCTTCCAGAAGGCTCCGATCCTCCACGATATACCCAGCCGGGCGCCCGCTATGCGGCGATATGCGCACGTTCACCGGGCAGGCAGGCCACCTAAGCAGCAACAGCATCGCCCAAAAACCGTAAATCTGCTTTATCGTGAAATGTCCACACGGTACGGAAAAGCCGCAGCATATAGGGTTCAAACGCGGGCCTGCCACCCGCGGAAAACGCGTGGCCAGTTTGCGGATTGAAGTCGTGGCTTCGCGGCCCTGCCGGATTGCCCCGAATGTCCGGTAAGCCTCGAGAACGCGACGCGAATAAGACGGAACATCCGTGCTGAGCGGAAATTTAATGTACGAATTCGGCGGGTAAAGTTCCGTGCAGCATGAAATTTCCGCGCTATCTGGAGCTGACGAGCAAAGGGCCTGCCCGCCACATCTGACTGGCGGCCCCATTTGCCTGGTATGGACCCGGTCGCGCCCGGGACAACGCTCGACCGGGTCCAGCTCCGATCACGACGACTGGTGCCACGCCCTCATTCTGGCCGGCGATAACCGGTGCTCGACGAGCGGGAGGCGGCTGCCGCCGTCGTCGTAGAGACCGGCGGCCCACAGGTGACCGCCGGCGGCGGCGAGGCCGCCCAGGATGTTGCTACCGGAACCAGGCTGCGGGCTGGTCGCCACCGTCCAGGATGTGCCGGTCCCGGTGAGCACAAGCGCGACGTTGTTGTCGGTCGCCGGGTCGACGTAGGTACCGTCCGCCCAGGAGGCGCCGCCGGAGATCGCGACGCCGAACAGCTGGGTCCAGACCGAGCCGACCGACGCCGGTAGCGGAACCACCGACCAGGACCCGTGAGCGTAGTACTCGATCAGCGGCCGGCCGCCCGCGGTGCTGTCCGCCTCACCGACCGCGTACACCTGTCCGTCCGCGTTGGCCGTGACGCCCTGGAGCAGCACCGACGCGCCAGGTATCCGTGGCAGCGACACCACCGACCACGAATGGCCGTCCCAGTGCTCGACGAGCCCGTTGTCCGGGAACGACCCGCCGAGCTGCTGGCCCACCGCCCAGATGTCGGACGAGCTGACCGCGTACATCCCGTACAGGTGATTGCCGATCGAGCCGGGATCCGGCGTGGGCACCACTGACCAGGAGTGACCGTTCCAGTGCTCGGCCAGCGTCTGGAACCGCCCGTCCGCGCCCTCCTGGTCGCCGGCCACCCACACATCCGATGGCGACACCGCGGCCGCGCCGAACAGCATGTCCCGCACCGATCCGGGCTGCGGGATGTCCGCGATGGACCACTTCGCGCCGTCCCACACCTCGAGCAGGGCACGGTCCCGGTACGCGCTGTCGAGATACTCGCCGACCGCCCAGGCCTTGCCGGCCACGGCGTCTGATTTGCCTGGGCCTCCGGCCACGGCGGCCACGCCGTACAGGGAGTTGAAGTTCACCCCGGCGTTCGGCGGCCGGACCACCGTCCAGGCGTGCCCGTCGTAGTGCTCGGCGAACGCCAGCGTGGCGTCGGTATTCGAGCTGGCCGCGTCCGGCAGGTAGTTGCCGACGGCCCAGACATCGCTCGCCGATGAGCCCGCGATCGCCCCGAGGCTGTTGTCTGACTGGCCGAGCAGCTGCGCCCGCTGTACAGTCCAGCCGCCCGCGGTGGCGGTGCTCGGCGAAAGCGAAACCGGCTCCGGCGGCATTGACGGAGTCGGCGTTGGCCAGCCTAGCTCGGGCCGCACCCTGGTCGCGACCGCCTCGGATCCGGTGACCGCGAACAGCGAGGTGTACGGCTTGACATGAGCCGTGTCACACGTGAAAGCCAGGCAGCCGAGGCCGAAGATGTGCTGGATCGTGCTCAGCGTCGAGTAGTGGTTCGCCGGCGTGGAGTCGGTCACGCCGCGCACCCCGTGGCTGCCGATCACGACCGTCACGACCTGCCCGGCGCCCGGATTGGCGTCGCAGCAGCCCGCGTTGTCGCTGCCCTCGTCGAACGTGACGATGATCGCGTTGTTGCCCTTGGCCCAGAACGAGGCGCTGGTGATCGCGCTGACCAGATGGCCGAGGTAGGCGTCGCCCACCGAGACCAGGTGCTGGTTCTGCGGGTCCTTGGCGTTCCCGCTGTCCAGGCAGTACGGCGGGTCGCCGTGCATGTCGTGGCATTCGTCGGGAACCACATAGCTGAACCGCGGCACGTCGCCGGTGCGCAGGTCCGAGGACAGATCCCCGATCGGCACCTGCCGGGACCAGTCGTGGCTGTTCCAGGATGTGGTGAAGTTCTGGATGGTGTCGTGCTTGGCCACATAGAGCGGGTCGCTGTCCGGCGTCCCGTTGCACTTGGCGGGGTAGCAGATCCCCTCGTACCCCGCGTACGGCAGCGACTGCAGATATGCCTTCCAGCTGATCCCCGCCTTGTCGAGCTGGCTGATCAGGCTCGGCGCGTTGACGGTGTTCTTCCAGTACGCGTCGTCGCTGTTGACCCCGTGGGTACTGCCGCCGAGCAGCCCGACGTAGTTCGCCTCGCTACAGCACGGGCTCACCCCGAAGTAGTCGGTCTCCAGCCCGAACGTCCTGGCCAGGTAGTTGATGTTGGGCGCGGCCGGGTTGCCGATGATGTCGCCGTAGCCGTTGTTCTCCATCATGACCAGGAACACGTGGTCCAGCTTCGGCGCGGCCGCGGGCCCAGGCGAATTCAGCGCAGCCTGCGCAGGCGCCGAACCCACGGCAGGCGCGAGCAGCACGCCCGCGGCGAGTACCAACCCGGATGCAACCCGACCGAAACGCATCACGCGCCTCCTCGCGACTGACCGCTCCTTCGTATAAGGCAATCAAACGCGATTGAACGGAAAATGACACGAGGAAGGAGCGCGGAAGAAGCACCACCGCCGTTCTGCCAAAAGATCATTGAAGATTGCCCGGGCTGACCGGGTCACCGGCGAACTCACGTACCGCGTCCAGGTTGTCGCGGGCCGGGTACCGCGCCGCGGCCGGCCCGTCGGCGAAGGCGCGCAGCACATTCATCGTCGCCCGCCGGACGAAGGCCGGGGTTGCGCCGCCGATGCCGTGCGGCTGGTCGCCGTAGATGGCCTCGACCCAGCGCATGGTGCCGGAATTGAACACCCCCGCGCCGCCGGAGTGCGTGTAGTACGCCGAGTCGCCGTAGCTGCGGGCGCCCTGGCAGGTCAGCGGCGAGTGGGACAGCACCTGGATCGGTCGCGGCACCGGGTACGCGGGGTTCACCCGGTCGTACTCCACGCCGACCAGATGCGGGAAGCTCGCGCCCGCGCGGACGCCCGTGCCGGCGAAGACCCAGCTCTCCGGGGCGGTCACGACGTAGGAGGCATCGACCGGATAGCCCTCGTAGGTGGTGCCGATCAGCGTCGACTCGGGATCGGGCTTCGGCGGTTCCCGCCAGTCGCTGGTGACCAGCGTGTCGTTCACGCCGTACATCGGGTCCCTGGCGTAGCTTGTCTTGTAGCACACGATCAGCCGGTCTTCGAGCCGGGTGCGGCGGAACATCGCGTTCGCCCCGAGGAAGGCGATGTTCATCCCGGCGTCGCGGGCCGCGGTGACGCTGGCGCGTTCCGCCGGAGACCAGTATTCGTCGTGGCCGGGCGATATCAGCGCGGCAGCGCCGTCCAGCAACGCGGGGTCAGCCGCGATATCCATGCTGGTCGCGTATGCGAGCGGCAGGCCCATCTGCTCGGCGAGCTTGACGATGTTCCGCTCGTAGGTGAGGAACATCGCCGCGCCGTCGGAGTCGTAGGGGCGGTCCAGGCTCACCGCGAGCGAACGGGACGCGTAGGCCTGGTCCGGGCCCTTGTACAGGTCATAACCGCCCCAGGTGTTGTAGGCCTGCCAGGTCGCCACGCAGTTCCTGATCACCACCTGGCCCTTCGTGCTGGGCGAGCGCACGGTAAGCGGCACGTAACGCTGCGGCCCGCCGGCCGAGTCCAGCCGCAGCAGGTACGCCCCGGGCGGCCAGTCGTCGGCGGTCACCTCGGTCACCGCGTCCCAGCCGGCGGTCACCGTGTTTGTGGTGCCGCTGACCGCTGGCTGCCGCTGGCGGCCGGCCCGCACCGGCCGCGACGTCCAGACCCGCCGCGCACCGTCGCCGCCGTACCAGCCGATTCTGAAGGCATTTACAACGAACGAGCTGGACGATGAGCTCACATAAAGCGGAAACGATTCCCCGGGCAGGACGCTCGCCTTCCCGGCGTACCCCTCGATGTCGCGCGGGTTCCCGAGGTGGCGGATGGCCCAGTGGCGATCCCCGGCGAGCTGGTTCTCACTGACGGTCCGCCGGCGGCCGGACGCGGCCTGAGATGAACCGGTCCGCGATGACCCCGGCGGCGACGACCCGCGCAGGCGCTTCTTGCTGTTATCAGCCTCGGTCCCCGGACGCAGGAACTTCACCGCCGCCACGGCGGCTCCCGCCGCCCCCGCGAGGGAAATCCCCAGGAACGCGCGTCTCCCGACGTTGGCCATGCCGCCAAGCCTGCCATGCGCCCGGGACGTCGCGTGAGTAAGTTTCCTGCATGGACAGGTCGAGGCTCGAGGCGTTCAGCGACGGGGTGTTCGCGGTGGCGATCACGCTGCTCGCGCTCAACTTCGTGGTGGATGGTCCGGTACGGGGCCACAACCACCTGCTGCACGACCTAGGGCTGCTGTGGCCGTCATTCCTGGCCTATCTGGTGAGCTTCTTCATGATCGGCATCATCTGGGTCAATCACCATGTACTGGTCCGGGCGATCCGCACGGTGGACCGGACGCTGCTGTTCCTCAACCTGGTGCTGCTGCTGTTCGTGGTGCTGATCCCGTTCGCCACCTCGACCGTGGCGAGGTACAAGCTGGCCTCCACCTTGGACGGGCGCGTGTCGGTCGCGTTTTATGCCGCCGTGTTCTTCGGCATGTCGCTCGGCTTCTCCGCCATCTTCGAGTGGACGCTGCACGGAGAACGGATGCACCAGCCACTGCCGCCGGAGCAGCACTGGCCGGCCAGGATACGGTTCGTCAGCGGGGGGCTGGTGTACCTGGTGGCCTTCGGGGTGGCGCTGCTGAACGCGGTCGCCTCGTTCGTGATCATCGCCGTGGTCGCCGTGTACTACATCTTCGAGCGCACTCCCCCGGCCTCGACCCGCGCCCAAGGCACGGACGCTACGTTGGAGTAAAGGAGCCACTGTTGGCCAAAGGGGGCGCGGGGGAGGGTCCCCCCGCCAAGAACCGATAGTTGCTGTTAAGCAACTTCCTGCCGTACCGGAGTACACTTAGTTAACGTGCGTGAAGCAACAGGGGCCATGAGCAGGGACGGGCGCTCGGACAAATACAAGTGGATCGCCCTGTCCAACACGACGCTGAGCATGACGATGGCCACGATCGACGCGTCGATCGTGATCATCTCGATGCCGGCGATCTTCCGCGGCATCCACCTGAATCCGCTCGCCCCCGGCAACATCACGTACCTGCTGTGGATGATCATCGGATACCTGCTCGTCCAGTCGGTGCTGGTGGTCACCCTCGGCAGGCTCGGCGACATGTTCGGCCGGGTCCGGATCTACAACCTGGGCTTCGTCGTCTTCACGCTCGCGTCGGTCGCGCTGTCGCTTGACCCCCTGACCGGTTCGTCCGGAGCGCTGTGGCTGATCATGTGGCGGTTCGCCCAGGCCTTCGGCGGCGCGATGCTGATGGCCAACTCAGCGGCCATCCTCACCGATGCCTTCCCCGCCCACCAGCGCGGGATGGCCCTGGGCGTCAACCAGATCGCCGGCATCTCCGGCCAGTTCGTCGGCCTGCTGCTCGGCGGCGTGCTGGCCGCCTGGGACTGGCGCTCGGTGTTCTGGATCAACGTGCCGATCGGGTTGTTCGGCACGGTGTGGGCCTACCGCAGCCTGCGTGAGATCGCCACCACCAGGCGAGCCAGCATCGACTGGATCGGGAACGTGACGTTCGCCGTCGGCCTCAGCGCGCTGCTGGTGGGGATCACCTACGGGATCCGGCCATACGGCGGGCACGCGACCGGATGGACGAACCCGTGGGTGCTGGCCGGCCTGATCGGGGGCGCTTGCGTCCTGGCGCTTTTCTGCGTGCTGGAGACCAAGATCGCCGAGCCCATGTTCCAGATGAGCCTGTTCCGCATCAGGGCGTTCGCGATGGGCAACCTGGCCAGTTTGCTGGGCGCGATCGCCCGCGGCGGACTGCAGTTCATGCTGGTCATCTGGCTGGCGGGCATCTGGCTGCCGCTGCACGGCTACGACTTCGCGCAGACCCCGCTGTGGGCGGGCATCTACATGCTGCCGCTCACCGCCGGCTTCCTGGTCGCCGGGCCCGTTTCCGGCACGCTGTCGGACCGGTACGGCCCGCGGCCGTTCGCCACCGCCGGCCTGCTCGTCGCCGCGTGCTGCTTCGTCGGCCTGATGCTGCTTCCGGTGGCGTTCCCCTACTGGGCGTTCGCGCTGCTGATCTTCGGCAACGGCATCGGCTCAGGGCTGTTCGCCTCGCCCAACACGTCCGCGATCATGAGCAGCGTCCCGGCCCGGCACCGCGGCTCCGCTTCCGGTATGCGCTCCACCTTCCAGAACTCCGGGATGTCACTGTCGATCGGGATTTTCTTCAGCCTGATGATCGCCGGGCTCGCCTCTTCGCTCCCGCGTACCCTGACCGTCGGCCTGACCTCGCAAGGCGTTCCCGCCTCAGTGGCCGCCCAGGTCAGCCACCTCCCGCCGGTCAGCACGCTGTTCGCGGCCCTGCTCGGCTACAACCCGATACAGAACCTGCTGGGGCCCACCGGGGCCCTGACCCGGCTGCCGGCGCAGCACGCGGCGGTGCTGACCGGCAATCAGTTCTTCCCCCACCTGATCTCGGCCCCGTTCCACCATGGCCTGGTCATCGTCTTCACCGCGGCGGCGATCATGTCCGTCACCGGCGCCCTGGTGTCGCTGCTTCGCGGCAAGCGATTCTACTGGGATGACACCGCCCCCGGAGCTGGTGCCGGACGTGCCACCCCTGCAGGCGGCGCCGTACGTCCCGACCCCGCCACCGCCCCGGCCGCCGCCACCGCCCCTGCCCGGTCCCCGGCTCCCCCGCTTCCGCCGAACGGGGTCTCCCGCACCCCAGCCGGCTCCCCGTCCGCGGCCGGGCCGCCCAGCACACCCGCCCGATCGTCGGCCGCACCCGGCACCTCCGCCCGGTCGTCGTCGGCCGCACCCGGCACCTCCGCCCGGTCATCACCCGCCGCTACACCCGGCACCCCCGCCCGCCCCGCTTCTGAAGCCCCCGCCCGACATTTCCGGACTTGAGCCTGTGGCGGTTAAGGCTTGAGGTGGCGCTGTGTAGCGAACCGCCCGGCAAACGGTAGCTATTCACCAAGCGTCGTGGGCTTGTACCAGCCCGGCAGCTCCTGCGCAGGAGCCCAGGTGCACATCTCGCCACTCTCATCCCGCCTGCATCAGGGCGCGCCCGGATGGATGTGGCAGCGACCCGGTTACAACCGGGTCGCTGCCACATCCATCCGAACAAGGATCCGAATCGAACCGCTGATGCTACCTGAATAGCCGCCGCAAACGGTACATAACGGACGCGAGATGGGCGCTCCGCCACACGAAGCCGTCCTCGCCGCGGGGCGGTCGCATCCTTCGAGAAGACCCCAACCCCGTGGTTGTCACAACCACGGGGTCAGGTGCCCATGAATGTGACATTCAAGGGGTTGGCCGGCTCACCCCCGCGCGTGCCGCCCACCGCGGAACGCGCGCCGATTTTCTTGGTCGGACACGCGTGGTGTTACGAAGTAGACTCTACAACGTAGAATCTGGCTGTGCCGCGATATGAGTACCGGTGCCGCGCTTGCGGCGACACGTTCGAGATGAGCCGCCCGATGAGCGAGGCGTCCGCTCCGTGCCTGTGCCCCCAGGGACATGACGACACCGTCAAGCTGCTTTCCACGGTGGCCATTGGCGGCGTAGCCGGAGCCGGCGGCCCGGCGCCCCGCCCGTCCGGCGGGGGCTGCTGCGGCGGTGCCTGCGGCTGCTCCGGCTGACTGAAATTTTCTCTGCGTCAAACGAGCCATCGAGGGTGTCTCAGGGGGCACAGTGCTACGCCACCCCGCCTGCCTACTCTGGCTGCACGGTGGACCAGAGCCATTGGCGCGGAGGTTAGCGGAGCGCCCTGAAAGCAGGGGAGTCGGCTGTATGACGGCAGACATGGTCGAGGATCGAGTACCCGATCGAGGGCACGCCCACGAAGTGATCGGTGACATGGCGGAACTGCTGAACGATACCCGCCCAACCATGTTCCTGTGCGGCGTGATTCTCGCCGCGCTTTCCCTCGGCATCGCGGTCGTGACCGCGTTCGCCCCCGGCGTGCCCGGCAGCGGCGCGGCGGCAATCGCAGTCGACGCCCTGCTGAGCTGCCTCATCTTGTGCTGGCTCCGCTCGGTGGCGCTGCTGACCACGGCCGCTCGGCCAATCCTGGGTATGCTCAGCGATCACCGGTGGAAGTCCGGCGCCCCGCTGAACCCGAGGGCCCGCTGGCTGACTCTCCCGTCGATCAATGCCAGCCCCGAAGAGTGGACGTGGGTGCGGGCCCATCTCCTGCTTGGTGCGGCGCGGCTCCGCCTGGAGCGGACTCAGTCGGCCCTGAACTGGGCATTCATAACGACGGCTTTGTTCGCGGTATGGACGGCAAACGTATTCCTCAGCCACTGAGGGTTTCAAACTCACGGCGAAGGACGCATTGTTAGTACAGGCCGGCTTCAAATGGTTAGCCGCGTGAAACATCCCGGTGATTGGAGCATGCACGCGACTGGAAACGGTGAGGGGTTCTGGCATCTGCTCACGAACACCGAGCGCGCTGACTTGTCGACCCTCGGACGGGTCACTACGTTCGCGCCCGGCGCAAGGATGTGTGTGGAGGGCGAGCCGGCCACGAATGTCTTCGTCATCGTCGATGGCTGGGTGAAGATCCTGTCCGTGACCGCGGACGGCCACCAGATCATCCTTGCGCTGCGCGGCGAGGGCGACATCGTCGGGGAACTGGCGGGTGACGCCGACGGGTACCGTACCGCTACCGTCCAGGCCATCGAAGACGTGCACTCGCTGGTCGTGCCCTATACGACGTTCACGAGGTTTCTCGATGCCAATCCCGGCGCGGACCGGGCCTATCGTCATGTGGTCACCCAGCGGTGGTACGAGGCGGCGGCGATGCTGAGCCGCCGGTCGACAACCACCGGGGCACAGCGGCTCGCCGGACTGCTGCTCGATCTCGCGAGACGTCATGGGAAGTTCAGCGAGGACGGGATCGATATCGTGATGCCCCTGTCGCAAGAGGAACTAGCCAGCCTGGTCGGTGCATCACGTGCGACACTGACCCGCGCGCTGAGCAACTGGCGCCGCCGCGGCCTCATCCGTACCGGATACCGGCACATGACGATCTCGGGCATGGATGGCCTGCGCAAGATCGCCCACAGATAGAACCCGGGCCTAGACGACCGGAGGGGCGCAGACCCATCCCCGCGTGTCACGGCCCGCCACGGTCGGGTGAGCAGGATCGGCTTCGGCACGCCGTCGACCGGGTGGACGAGGACGCCGTCGCCCCGATCGGTGAAGGTGTTCATGGCGCGGCGTTGTGCTTTATCGACCCGCATGTCAGGGCAGTGAATCAGAACTACATACGCAGCCGCTTCAGCGAAGACATCACATTCTGTAGGATATTCTGGGTGCCGGTCGTTAACCTCGAGCCTTTGCCGGTCGACCTCTCTAAGGCTGCCCCGCTCGATCCGGGAGTTCCGTGACCGATCCGAGGTTTTTCAATCCGCCGGCCATGATTATTGTTAGGAAAACGAACGGTACCGGCCGACCAGAGCAGGGAATCACCGACGGCGACATGGACAGGCGCGGGGCGGAATCGCGTGGGGAGTTCTGGCACCTTCTCACAGAGTCGGAGCAAAGCACGCTAGCTGCCCTTGGCTGGCCCAGGACGTTCCCGCCGGGTACGACGATGTGCGTCGAAGGAGAACCAGCGACACATATATTCGTTGTGAAGACCGGTTGGGTCAAGATCAGCTCTGTCACCCCTGACGGCAGTGAACTGCTGCTCGCACTGCGCGGTCAAGGGGACATCGTCGGCGAGTTCGCGGCTGAGGCAAACGGATACCGGACCGCCACGCTCCGCGCCGCGGACACCGTTTACTCGCTGATCGTTCCGTACGAGAACTTTGTATCGTTCCTTGACAGCCATTCTGGTGCGGACCGCGCGTACCGGCGTGTAGTGACCCGAGGGTGGCGTAATACCGCCGAGATACTGCGGAGCCGCGCGCACACCAATGGCTCGCAGCGGCTAGCCGGATTGCTTGTCCAGCTCGCTGAAGCGTACGGGACCGCGACAGGCGACATCGTGGAAATCGAGTTTCCGCTCACCCAGGAGGAACTCGCCAGCCTGGCTGGAGCATCACGAGCGACAGTGACCCGAGCACTTCGTAACTGGCGTCGCCGCGGGTTTGTCCGTACTGGTCACAGGCATACCACGATAACTGACCTGGCCCAGCTGCGGAGGATTGCCCACCAGTCATCGTGAGGATCAGGAGCCGGCGTGGATGAACGTTGTCAGTCCGGTCTGATGCCGACTTCGGCTCGTCGGCCGTCAGGCGAGCGGGCCAGGTCAGCGGGGGCGCTGCCGTCATCAACCGGAGCAAACTGGGCCGCGGTCCGGGTCACGGTGGCCCGGGCCCAGCGGCCGGTGGTGATCAGGCCGAGGAAGACGACAGCCACGCCGCAGCCGGCCAGGACCAGCCAGGCCGCGTGGTCGGCTGGGATGAAGCCGGTGCGGAGGGTTCCGCCATGCAGGCCGGCGGCGAGAATCGAGCCGGTGACGGCGACACCGAGGGACTGGCCTACCTGGCGGCTGGTGGAGGCGGTACCAGACGCCACTCCCGCCTGGGCGGTGGGCATGCCGGACACGGCGGCGTTGGTTATCGGCGCGTTCACCAGGCCGGCCCCGACGCCGAACACCATGAACGCGCCCAGGAGCGGCAGGGTCGCCGACGTGATGCTGAGGCGGTACAGCAGCAGGCTGCCCGCGACGAGGCCGAGACCGGCCGCCACCATGGGAATCCGTGCCCCCCGGCTGGCGACGATCCGGCCGGACAGCACCGCGCAGCAGGCCATCACCAGCGCCATCGGCAGCAGGTGCAGACCGGCCCGCAGCGCGGACATTCCCCGCGCATCTTGCAGGTACAAGGTGGCGAGGAACAGGAACCCGCCGACCGCGCCCATCGCGCTGATCGCGGTGAGTACCGCTCCCGCGAACGGGGCGCTGCGGAAGAACCGCGGATCGAGCACTGGCTCCGCGCGCCGCATCTCGTAGCTGAGCAGAGCGGCCAGCGCGGCTGCCGCCGTGGTGAACAGCGCGAGGATCAGCGGCGAACTCCAGCCGCGGCCTGGCCCTTCGATGATCGCGTAGGTCAGCGATCCGAGCATGACCACGATCAGGCCCTGGCCGATCGGATCAGGCCGACGTGCCTTGGGCGCCCGGGATTCGGGAACGAACTTCATGGTCAGGGCGATGGCGGCCACGCCGAAGGGGATGTTCACCCAGAACGCCCCGCGCCAGCCGACCGAGTCAACCAGCACGCCTCCGAACACCGGGCCGAGTGCCACCGACAGGCCGTACGCGGCGCCCCAGATCCCAATGGCGCGGGCTCGTTCGGCCCGGTCGGAAAACGTGTTGGTGATGATCGACATCGCTACCGGGTTGAGCATCGATCCGCCGACGGCCTGCACCATCCGGAACGCGATCAGGGCGCCCAGGGTCGGCGCCAGGCTACACAGCCCCGATCCGGCTGTGAATACCACCAGCCCGATCAGGAACACCCGCCGACGGCCGACCCGGTCCGCGGTCGCACCGGAAAGCATCAGCAGGCTGGCCAGGACCAGCGCATACGCGTCGATCGTCCACTGCAGGCCCGACACGCCGGCGTGCAGGTCCCGGCCGATGGCAGGCAGCGCCACGTTGACGATCGTGCTGTCCAGACCGACGATGAACAGGCTGGAGCAGCAGATCACCAGCACGAGCATCCGGCGGTTACGGCTGAGTTCCGGCAGTGTCTTCCCCCATTTGTAGTTGCCTATCGGCAACTAACATTTTACGCGGCAGAGGATGCCTGGTCACGGGCGGCATTGGAGGTGGCCTTGGCCCAGCGGGTGTGGCAGACCAGGCCGAGGAGCAGGACCGCGTAGCCGCAGCAGGCCATCACCCACCAGCCGGCGTGGGCCGCGTGCACGAAGCCGGTCCGCATCGAGCCCCGCATGCTGGCGGCCAGGACCGAGCCGACGACGGCCACTCCGAGCGACTGACCGAGCTGACGGCTTGAGGAGTTCAGGCCCGACGCCATGCCGGCCTGGCTTTTCGGCACCCCGGACATCACGCCGTTGGTGATCGGCGAGCTCACCATGCCGGTGCCGACGCCGAACAGCGAGTACGTGCACAGCAGGTACCAGGCGGGCGTCACGTCCGTCATCCGGGACAGCGCCGCGCTGCTGAGGGTGAGCGCCGCGCCCGCGATGATGAGCGGCAGCCGGGGCCCGCGCCGGGCCACCATCCGGCCCGCCAGCGGCGCGCACGCGGCCATGACCATTGGCATCGGCAGCAGGGTCAGGCCAGCGCGCAGCGCCGTCATCCCCCGCACGTCCTGCAGGTACAGGGTGGACAGGAACAGGAATCCGGCCATCGAGGCGATCGCGCAGACCGCGGTGAGGTTGGCCCCGGCGAACGGCACGCTGCGGAAGAAGCGCAGATCGAGCATGGGCTCACTGCGGCGCGGTTCGTAGGCGAGCAGCACCGCGAGCGCCGCCACCGACAGCGCGAAGAACCCGAAGATCTGCGGGGAGAACCAGCCCATGCTGGGGCCTTCGATGATCGCGTACGCGAGCGAGCCCAGCATCACGATCAGGACGAACTGACCGACCGGGTCCGAGCGCCTTGACCGCGAAGCCTTTGAGTCGGGCACGAACAGGGCGGTCAGCGAGATCGCCGCCAGGCCGACAGGTATGTTCGCCCAGAAGATCCCGCGCCAGCCGACGGAGCCCACCAGCACGCCGCCCATCACCGGGCCGAGCGCCATCGACAGGCCGAACACGCCGTCCCAGATGCCGATGGCACGGGCCCGCTCGGACTTGTCGGTGAACGTGTTCGTGATGATGCCGAGCGCGGCCGGGTTCAGCATGGAGCCGCCGATTCCCTGCAGCACGCGGAACGCGATCAGCCAGCCAAGGCTCGGCGCCAGGCTGCACATCCAGGAACCGAGGGTGAACAGCGACAGGCCGACCTGGAAGATCGTGCGCCTGCCGATGCGGTCGGCCAGCGCACCGGAGAACATCAGCAGCCCGGCCAGCACGATCGTGTAAGACGCCACCGTCCACTGCAGGCCCGACACCCCGGCGTGCAAGGTCTTGCCGATAGCCGGCAGGCCCACGTTCACGATCGTGTTGTCCAGCCCGACCATGAACAAGCTCATGCAGCAGACCGCGAGCATCAGCGACCGTCTGCCACTGCTGACGGTCGGTCCGGTACTCAGTAGAGAAACTTCAGTTCGTTCTGGTAGCCAGTCAGGTGCATTGAGTGACCGAAGCTGGGGAGCCTTCGCCGGTGCCTGCATGTGTGAGACCCCTACCTAGTACCTAGGACCAGATGATGCGCAGCTTGTCGATGCCGTAAATGCCCTCGACGCCGCCCAGCTGCGGCGGGCCGTCGAGGGCCAGGCTGGGAGTGCGGGGAGCGAGGAAGGAGAGAGCTTCCTCCAGCTCCGCCCTAGCCAGGTTCACGCCGAGGCAGTAGTGCGCTCCGGCGCCGAAGGTGAGCAGCCGCGTGTCGCGCGGCGCGGTGATGTCGAACCGCTCGCCGCCGTTGACCTCGCGGTTGGCTCGCTCGGCGCAGATCGCGATGATCGTGCCGGCCGGGAAGCGCACGCCCCGGTGGTCGATGTCCGCCAGGCAGATCCTGGCCGTGAACGGCGTGACCGGCTCGAAGCGGAGGACCTCCTCGACGGCGCTGGAGGCCAGAACCGGGCGTTCGGCCAGCAGATCCCATTGGGCGGGATGCGCCGCGAACAGGCGGATCGCGTGGGCGAGTTGTCCGGCGGTGGTGTCGATCCCGCCGGCCAGCAAATTCACCACCAGGCTGGTGCATTCCTCGGCGGACAGCCTGTCACCGCCGGCCTGCGCACGCAGCAGCACGGTGATCAGGTCGTCACGAGGTTCCTGGCGGCGGGCCTCGAGCAGGCCGCTGACGTAGGCCTGGATTTCCTTGACCGCGCGCTCAATCTCCGGCAGGTTCAGCTCCAGTGCCCGGATGTCGAACTGGCGCTGTACCCAGCTCGACCACTCGTGCAGCCGGCCGGCGTCCTGATGCGGTGCGCCGAGCACGGTGGCGATGGTCAGGCTCGGATACGGCCGGGCGATCGCCGGAATGAAGTCGCAGGCGCCGTACGCTTCGACGCGTGTCCAGAGTCGCTGGATGAAGCCACGCATCACCGGGCGCCAGCGATCGGCTGCGCGGGGGGTGAACGCGTGCCCGACCAGCGCCCGCAGCCTGCGATGCCGTTCGCCGGTGAGATTGAGGATGTTCGTGTCGATGTGCTCGGCCAGCGGGCCGTCGATCACTCCGAAGAACTCGGCGATCTGGCGACCGGGAAACGCCGTGGCCTTCGACCTCAGAAAAAACTCGCCCGAATCGTGCTCCAGCACGATGTAGGCGAGCGGTGAGCGGGCCAGCCAGTGCTGCTGCCGGATCCTCGCCAGCTGCACATGGTACGTGTCCGCCGAGAAGTCCGGCTTAGTGTAGTCGAACTCCGGGAGGTCAAGTTCGGACACAAGGTTCATAACAGATATGACGGTACACCATCGGAGCTGACCGTAGTCAAGTGGTTACGGTTAGCATTTCAGCACGGATTCCTGCCCGCACTGGCACCACGGAACGTGTCCTCGGTCTAAATTTGGCTCCGAAGGGGGGTAGCGTGAGCCGCAGGCTGCTCCAGCTGGTCATGCCGGTCACTCCGGACCGCAGGATGTTCCGGATCCACGACCCGGCCGTCGACCCGGACGCTCCGGGTGGTCCTTTGCCGCCCATCGGCGTGCTGATCAGCACGAACCGTGAGCAGTTGTGGGTCGGCAGCCTCCAGCAGGACATCGATGTCCGGGTGGTCCTCGAAGAGTGGGACAGCGCGCCGCCGCCATGCGGAGACGCGTGGGATGAGGAGGCCAAGGGCAGCATCTACCTGCGTGGTCAGCTGACCATAGACATGGGGGGTGCGGGCAAGGCGGTGCGCGGCTTGCGGCTGACCGGGGGCGTAGGCGACTACGCGGTGCGGGTGTACGCGAGCAACCGGGCCGAGGTGACCAGGCGGTACGCGGAACTGTTCGACCGGCACCGCAACCCGCTCAGCGACGACTTCCAGCATGAGAAGCGGGCGCTCGAAGGGCTGGAGCGGTACCTCGTGCAACTGTGGCGGGAATCGTTAACGGTTCCCGGCGGCTTTAGCCCTGACCTGCGGCGGCGATGAACTGGCCGAGGCGGTGGTCGTCGACTTGCTCGTGGCGGAGCCGCGTGCGGCCGCGCCCGTGGAGCTGCTTGACCTGGTGCTCGCCTGACGGCTACCGGACGTGCGGGCCGTCGCGGCCGTCCCTGTCTTGCGTAGGCTAGCTGGCGCGCTGGCGACTGTGCTGGACTTGCCAGGGCTGCCGCTTCCCGCCGCCGATATATGTGTCTGGCTGGGAGCCGTCACGCTACTACGGCTCGCGGGCACCCGCACGCCGTGAGCACGGAACGGGATCATCGCGTAGACCATCAGCGAGACGGTGGCGACCAGCAGAACCGTGAACAGCGAACCGATGATGCGCGCTCGCGGTGAACGGAGCACCGCGGCGGGACCGGGACGCCGGAAGTTTGCCAGGGATGCGGCCAGGCCGGGATCCTCCGCGGCCAGCCGCCGTTCGATCTCAGCGAGCACGCGCTGCTCGTCCATCGACAGCGCCATAGCGCCACCTCCGCCTCGCGCGCCGGGTAGTTACTCTCTCAACTATCCCCTAGTGGACGACCTTTATCCAATTGTTCTGGCTTTGTACTTCGGTCGTTTTTCACGACACGAGACGCCCAGGCTCCACCGGCCGCGCGTAGGGCCGCGCGGCCCGTCTGTTCGCGGAGCTGTGCGGCGGTGAGGTTTGCTTCGCCGCCCGCATCGTTCTAGAGTTCGACACATGAGGTGGGATAACCTCCGGCTGGACGACGCCGGCGCCGACGCGGGCGACGGAGCCGATGCCATGCTGCCCGTCGGTCCGGTACGAGCACTGCCTCTCATTGAACGGGGCGCGGTCGCCCGGACGTTCGACACACCGGGCTTCCGCGGCATGACCTTCTACGAGGTCCAGGCCCGGTCCATCGTGAACCGCGTGCCGGAGGCGTCCCGCATGTCGTTCAACTGGACGATCAACCCCTACCGCGGCTGCCAGCACGCATGCAGTTACTGCGCCGTGGGCGAGACGCCGGTCTTGATGACCGACGGCAGGACGAAAGCGCTGGCGGACGTCCGGATTGGCGATGAGATCTACGGCACGGTCCGGGATGGCTCCTACCGTCGATACGCGATCACGACCGTCCTGGCGCACTGGTCGACGGTCAAGTCCGCGTACCGGGTGAGCCTGGAGGACGGTACCGAGCTGGTCTGCAGCGGCGACCACCGCTTTCTGACCGAACGTGGCTGGAAGCACGTTACCGGAGCGGAATGTGGTCCCAGGCGGCGTCCTTTTCTTACCGTCAACAACACGCTGATGGGGATGGGCGGGTTCGCCGAGCCGCCGAAGGAGACGGTGGAGTACCGGCGAGGCTACCTGTGCGGCATGATCCGCGGGGACGCGACGAGCGGTCACTACTCGTACCTGCCGCGACGCGAAGGCGGCGACCATGTGCACTTGTTCCGGCTCGCTCTCGCCGACCGGGAAGCTCTCGCCAGGACCACCGATTTCCTTGCCCATGCCGACATTCACTGCCACGAGTTCACATTTACCGAGGCGTCGCCCACGCGTCGCCAGATGATGGCGATCCGCACCGGCAGCCGTGATCAGATCCGAGCGATCGAACGGCTGATCGCCTGGCCCATGATCCCATCATTGGACTGGCGTAAGGGTTTTCTCGCGGGCATCTTCGACGCGGAGGGCAGCTACAGCGGAGGCATCCTGCGCCTCTCTAACACCGATCCATCGATAATCGATTGGCTGACTTCCTCGCTCGGGTTGCTGGAATTCCAGTTCGCTGTCGAGCTGACGCGGCAGGCCGACGGGCTTGTCTGCCTCCGCCTGACGGGCGGTCTAAAAGAAGCCATGAGGTTCTTCCACACCGTAGACCCGGCCATAACACGCAAGCGCTCGATCGCGGACGTCGCGATCAAGAGCGACGCCAAGCTACGTGTCGCGGCGATAGAGCCTCTAGGGCTTGACCTCCCCATGTACGACATCACCACCGGCACCGGAGACTTCATCGCCAACGGCGTGGTGAGCCACAACTGCTTCGCTAGGAACACGCACACCTACCTGGACCTGGATGCGGGGGCTGACTTCAACACCAAGGTCGTGGTCAAGGTCAACGCGCCCGAGCTGGTGCGCAAGAAGCTGGCTTCGCCGGGATGGCAGGGCGAGCACATCGCGATGGGCACTAACGTAGACCCCTACCAGCGCGCCGAGGGACGCTACCAGCTCATGCGCGGGATCATCGGCGCGCTGCGCGATGCCGCCAATCCGTTCTCGATCCTGACCAAGGGCACGCTTGTCCTACGTGACATAGAGCTACTCGCCTCAGCGGCGGAAGTCACGTCCGTGGGGCTGAACGTCTCGGCCGGATTTGTCGATGAAACGCTATGGCGATCTATCGAGCCCGGCACACCGGCCCCGGCGCGGCGTCTCGAGGTTTGTGCGGCACTGAACGACCGCGGGCTGGGCTGCGGCGTGCTGATGGGGCCGATCATCCCGTACCTGTCTGACTCCCCCGCCCAGCTCGAGGCGACCGTGCGGCAGATCGCCGCGTCCGGCGCGATCCACATCGTGCCGATCGTGCTGCATCTGCGGCCGGGCGCGCGTGAATGGTTCCTCGCCTGGCTCAGGCAGGATCATCCCACGCTGATGGAGCCGTACCGGGAGCTGTACGGACGGAGCTCGTACGCGAACAAGACCTACCAGGCCCGTATCGCCGGGCAGGTCCGCGAACTAGCGGAGCGGTACGGCGTCGGCCGCCCGCGCGGCGACATCGGACCGCGAACTGGCGCCGCGCGCGCCGGGGATGCCGGAGAGGGCGGGGATGCTGGAGAGGCGGGACGCGGCGGCGGTGCCGGGAATGGGCGCGGCGACCCGGGTGTCGTGAGGGCCGCCGAGCGCGGGACGGCCGCCGAGCGCGGCGAGCCCGGCAGCGAGAGCGGTGTCGATGAGCGCGGTACCGGTGAGCGTATAGGTACCGGTGAGGGCGACGGTATCAGTGAACGCGGCGGTAGCGACGTTACCGGTGGCAGCGACGGTTCTGGTGGTGCTAATGGTCCTGGTGGTAGCCGACAGTTGGCCGGGCCTTCGCCGCGGCCGCGCCGGACTCCCCCGGCTCCGGAGCAGCTTACGCTCCTGTGATCGCCGCACCGAATCGGACAACTGGGATGATGCTGGACTCGGCGAAAGATCGCGGACCGTCACCTTACCGATCGCGAGCATTCCACGTTTTAAACCGAGTCTGGAGCGTCGTGAACGGCTGCCGGTTTTGCTGGGATATGACCCCTTACGTGGACGCCGGTCACGGTGGACGACGCGGAAGAAAAGGGCCACGCGGAAGAAATGGTGCCGGTTTCCGGCGCCTTTTCTTCCAGAGGGCTCCTAACTTCCGCAAGCAAGCCGGTCCGTGTGTCCGCTATGCGGCGATACGCGCAAGTTCCCAGGCTGACGCGGCATCCTAGCGAAGGCGGCATAGCTGACATGTCGTAAATGTGCGTTCCGGAATGCTCCTCACGCGGGCGTAGACGCGCACGTTAATTGGCAACGACATCTGCGCTGTTAGCAGATGGAGCGCAGCTGTCATCACAAGTCATCTCAACTCCGCGCGAAAGCTCACATCCGCTAACGACATGGTTGTGACAACCTTGTCGTCCCGATGACTTGAAAGTCACTTTCAAGATGTTGGGAAGGAGCGGACACGCCCGGATACCGGCGACAGAGCGATTGGTGGCGCCGCACCTACATCAAACGCCCGGCCGCGGACCGCGAACCGCGAACCGCGAACCGCGGACCGCGGACCGCGGACCGGCTGCCAGCCGCCGCGGATGGCGGATGACCCTTGCTACCCGCCCTGATTTGTGGGCTTATGTCGCAATTTGCCAAAGATTCAGCTGCGTATCTCGCGATATAGCTTGACGTAGCCCGCGAACGCGATACATCGTATCCCTAACAAGAGGTGTGGCGGCGTCGGCAAGGGTGTGGCGCCACCGCGGACGCCGAGGAACACCAGGACAAAGACTGAGACGTCGCGGGGCGGCGCAAGAAGACGACACAGCAACAACAACACAGCAACGACAACACAGCACAACCGGCGCAGCAACATCAAGGAGGACGACGTGGCACGCGGGACCACGGGGGTGCCCCGTAACACGCCGAGGAACACGATCCCGGCACGTGAGCTAACCAGGCCTAACGCGACAAGCACGACAAGCACGACAAGCGCAACAAGCGCGACGACTGGGCTTGGACGGCTGGCCGGGATCGTGTGCGGGCGACGCACGAAGTACTTCGTCGTCGCCTTCTGGATACTCATTATCGCCGCGACCGGGTCGTTCGCCGGCAAGCTGACGGGGGCGGAGAAGAACGACGCGTCGGCCTATCTCCCGGCTTCGGCGGAATCGACCCAGGAACTCACCGCCGAAGCCGTTTTCCAGTCGAAGAACCTGAATCCCGCCGTGGTGGTGTATGTCCGGTCCAGCGGGATAACAACCGCCGACCTGACCAAGGCAAAAACAGACGCACGAAAGTTCGCGGCGCTGCCGCAGGTGAACGGCCGGGTCAGCGCGCCGACGGTGTCCGGGGACCACAAGGCGATCGAGACCGTCATCGGCGCGGATCTCGGCTACAACGCCAACTTGAGCGGTTTCATCGACGGGATCAAGTCCACAGCACAACAGGACCCGGGCCTCACCGCTTACGTGGCCGGCCCGGCGGCCAGCGCCGCCGACGAGGTGAAGATATTCAAGGGCATCGACTCCACGCTGTTGTACGCCACGCTGGCTGTGGTCGTCGTGCTCCTGCTGCTGACCTACCGCAGCCCGGTGCTGTGGCTGCTGCCGATCATGTCCGCGGGCGTCGCGCTGACCGCGGCCGAGGCGGTCATCTACTGGCTCACCCAGCACGCGAACCTCACCGTGAACGGGCAGAGCGAAGGCATCCTGGTGGTCCTGGTCATCGGCGCGAGCACCGACTACGCGCTGCTGCTCATCGCCAGGTACCGGGAAGAACTGCGCCGCCATGCCGATCGGCACGCGGCCATGGCCGTGGCGCTGCGCCGGGCTGGCCCGGCCATCATCGCCAGCGGGCTGACCGTGGTGGCCGGCATGTTGTGCCTGCTGGCCGCCGAGTCCAGCGACATCTCCGGGCTGGGCCCGGTCGCCGCCGTCGGGATCGCCGTCGGCCTGATCGCCATGGTCACGTTGCTGCCCGCGCTGCTGGTGGTGTTCGGCCGGTGGATCTTCTGGCCGGCCCGGCCGGGCTTCGGGACCGCGGAACCGACCAGCCGGGGGCTGTGGTCCCGCATCGGGGCCGCCATCGCGCGTAAACCGCGTATGGTGTGGGTGATCACGGCGGTGCTGCTCGGCGCGGGCGCCGCCGGGCTGGCCGGGTTTCATTTCGGTTCGCTGACCGTCGCGCAGTCGTTCCGCGGGTCTCCCGCGTCGGTGGCCGCCCAGTCCGTGCTGGCCGGGCACTTCCCGGCGGGCGCGGGCGAGCCGGTCGACGTCATCTCGGCCGCGGCCAGCGGCCCCGCCGTGCGAGCGGCATTGACCGCGACCCCAGGCATCACGGGGGTCAGGACACCGGTGATCAGGGACGGCTTGGCCTTCACCCAGGGCACGCTGGCGATGCCGCCGGACAGCGCGGCCGCGTACCGGGCCGTCGACGCGGTCCGCACCGTGGTGCACAAGATCCCGCCCGCGACGAGCCCGCCGCAAGGGATACCGCGGACCCCTCTCGTCGGCGGCGGCACGGCGATCAACATGGACGTGGAGAGCGCCGCGGCCCATGACCGCGATCTGCTGATCCCCCTGATCCTCGCCGTGGTCCTGATCATCCTGGGCCTGCTGCTGCGCGCGGTGGTGGCGCCGCTGGTGCTGATCGCCACGGTAGTGCTGTCTTTCGGCGCCGCGCTGGGCCTGTCCGCGCTGGCCTACCGGCACCTGTTCGGTTTCGCGGGCGCGGACACCTCGGTGCCGTTGTTCGTGTTCGTCTTCCTGGTGGCGCTGGGCATTGACTACAACATCTTCCTGATGACCCGGGTGCGGGAGGAGAGCGCGCAAAGCGGCACCCGGCGCGGGGCCATAGCCGGGCTGGCGGCGACCGGCGGCGTGATCACGTCGGCGGGGCTGGTACTCGCCGGGACGTTCGCGATGCTGGCCACGCTGCCGCTGGTCGAGTTCACCGAGATCGGCTTCGCCGTCGCGCTGGGCGTGCTGCTCGACGCCATCGTGGTCCGGTCGGTGCTCGTCACGTCGCTGACCCTGGACATCGGCCGGCTCATATGGTGGCCAAGCTCACTGGCCCGGAGCCGGGCTGAGGCCGTCAGCGCGGAAGCCGCCGCCTAAACTGAGCTGCGTGGTGGGTGACAGCCGGGACGCGGAGCAGCTCACCGTCCGCACGGTAGCGATCCCCGATCCGGGAGACCTGCTGGCCAGGCTCCCGCGGCCCGATGTGGTGGCCTGGGTCCGGCATGGCGCGGGACTGGCGGGCTGGGGCGAGGCGGCCCGGGTGACCCTTCCGTCGGGGGACGACCGGTTCACCGCGGGAGAGAAGTGGCTCCGGTCGGTCTTCGACGCCGCCGAGGTCGATGACCAGGTGCGGACACGTGGCACCGGGCCGGTGGCATTCGGCACGTTCACGTTCGACGCCTCCTCCGACGGGTCGGTGCTCGTCATTCCCAGGGCGCTGCTCGGCCGCGACGGGCGCGGGCGGGCGTGGCTCACCACGGCGGCCCAGCCGGGCACCGAAGCCGACGATCCCGAAGCGCTCGAAGCGCTTCCCGAAAGTGCGCCGAAGGGCATCCGCTGGCACGACGGCAGCCTGTCCGCGCCCCGCTGGGAGCAGGCGGTCGCCAAGGCGGTGGCCGCGATCAAGGCGGGCGCGCCCGCCGGGGGGGAGGCGTTGCGCAAGGTCGTGCTGGCCCGCGACCTGTATGCGACCGTGGCCGGTGACATCGACGCGCGCGTGCTGCTGCGCAGGCTGGCCAGCCGCTACCCCGATTGCTACGCGTTCGCGTGCGACGGCATGGTGGGCGCGACACCGGAACTGCTGATCCGGCGGGACGGCTGTCAGGTCAGCTCGCTGGTGCTGGCCGGGACCGCGCCGCGGGGCGGTGACCAGGCGGAGGACGAGGCGCTGGGCGCCGGGCTGCTCGCCGACGCCAAGAACACCGAAGAACATGTGTACGCGGTGGCCTCGATGCGCGAGACGCTCGGGCCGTTGTGTGAGACCCTCGACAGCGCGGACAGCCCGTCCCTGATCAAGCTGCCGAACCTCCTGCACCTGGGCACTCGTGTGCACGGCCGGCTACGGAACCACGCGTCCGCCGGCGAGGTCAGAGCGGTCAGGTCGGCGCTGGCGCTGGCGGCCGCCGTGCACCCCACCGCCGCGGTGTGCGGCACCCCGACCGGTGCGGCGATGGAGCTGATCCGAGAGCTGGAGCAGATGGACCGGGAGCGATACGCGGGCCCGGTCGGCTGGGTCGACGCGGCGGGAAATGGCGAATGGTGCATCGCGCTGCGCTGCGCGCAGCTCGACGGCCGCACCGCCCGGCTGTTCGCCGGCTGCGGCATCGTGGCTGGCTCGCGGCCGAGCGCCGAACTGGCCGAGGCCGAGGTCAAGTTCCGCCCGATGCGGGGCGCACTCGAAGGCTGATGACGCGCGGCGGCGAATCCGAAATTCAAGGCCATTACAACGAACGAACGGTGGTGCTTGCTCCGGGCGGCTTCCTACGGTGACATCTGGAAGCGCTCAGGCAGTGCTCTGACACTACCCTGACAGACACATCCGCAAGGCTATTCCCTGAGTGTCGCGATTCAACGTTCGCTGTCGGCGGCGGTCAGCGAGGCTCTGACGAACGTCGGCAAGCATGCCGGCGTGAACCAGGCCGTCGTGTCAGTGCTTCCGGCCCACGGCGGCGTCCTGGTCACGGTCGTCGATGACGGGTGCGGATTCGATCCCGGCCAGGCCCGCACCGGGCTCGGGCTACGGCAGTCAGTGCTCGCCCGGATGCGGGAGGTGGCCGGTAGCGCGACGCTGGACACGGCGCCTGGACGGGGTACGCATATTGAGTTGTGGGCTCCCGCGGCGGTCAGCTGCCGCGCCGGCCAGGAGGTCTCATGATCGACGTCGCGATTGTCGATGACCATCCGATCGCCCTGCGCGGCCTGGAAGCTATCCTGCGCTCCCAGACCGGCCTGCGGGTCTGCGCATCGGCCGGCGTGGCGGCTGAGCTCAGCCGGGTGGCTACCGTGGATGTGGCGGTGGTGGGCCTGTACCTGTGCGGTGATGGTCCCGCGCTCACCGACATCACGGCGATTTCCGTCCGGTGCCCGGTGCTGGTGATGTCCGCGTCAGGGCGTCCAGCCGATGTACTCGCCGCCATCCGGGCCGGCGCGCGCGGATACCTCACGAAACAGGCCACCGAGCAGGGCTTCACTTCAGCGACCAAGGCGGTCGCCGAAGGCGGGTTTTACCTGTCGGCCTCGCTGGCCCATATCGTGCAGCGCGATCTCAGCCTGCCTGACCGGCCTGCCAGGCCCGCCCTGACCACACGCGAGGAACAGGCACTCAGTTACATCGCGCGTGGCCTCACCCACGCGCAGACGGCCTCCCGGATGGGGATCAGCGAAACCACGGTCAACACGCACATCGAGCGGATCCGGCGCAAGCTGGGGCTCGGCAACAAAGCCGAGCTCACCCGTATGGCCATCACCCTCGAGCAGCAGCGCCTGCAAGCCGGGGTCAGCCGCACCGCCAGCCTGGACGGCAGCTGATTCCCCGGGACATGCGTCACTGAGAATGGTCGTCACGCAGCTGGGCGATGGCGATGGCGGCGGCCTCGCGGAGCCGGGCTCGCAGGCCGGCGCCCGCGGCGCGGCCGGTCCGCGCCTCGATGATCCGCAGGCCGCCGCCGTGCAGGTGCCTGGGCAGGTCATCGGGATTGTCGAGGAGGTGGTAAGGCACGCCGAACGCGGCGGCGAGGTGGTGCAACGCGGCGCCCAGCGGCGTGCCGAACAGCCGGTCGAAGCCCGGACAGCTGGCTTGCTCCAGGGTGGAGAAGATGCCGCCGCCGTCGTTGTTGACCACGATCAGGCACAGGTCCGGGCGGGGCTCGCGCGGGCCGATCGCCAGCCCCGGTGTGTCGTGCAGGAACGCGAGGTCGCCGATGAGCGCGAACGACGGCCCTTCGTGGGCCAGCGCCGCGCCGATCGCGGTCGAAGTCGTCCCGTCGATCCCGCTGGCTCCCCGGCTGGCCAGCACCCGGATATCGTCCCGGGCCGCCATGTGGCAGTCCAGGTCGCGGACCGGCATGCTCGATCCGGTCCACAGCAGGGCACCGGCCGGCAGCGCGGAGGCCAGGTCCCGGGCCAGCCGCGGCTCGCAGATGGCCGGCTCGGTGTCGAGCACGGCGTCGACCGCGACGCGGGCCGCCTTGTCGGCGCGCAGCCACCCGTCCAGCCACGCCGTGCTGTCGCGCGAGCCGGTCAGCCGGATGGCGGCGGCCACGTCGGTGGCCGCCCGCTGCGGGTCCGCCCAGCGATCCGGCCCCTGCCCGACCACCACATGCCGGACGCCGGCCTTGCCGAGGAAGGCCGTCTGGGCGCGGGACAGGCCGGGCCGGCCGGCGGACACGATCAGATCGGGCCGGTGGGCCGCGACGAAATCGGGTATGGCCAGCAGGTACTGGTAGGAGGACAGCGCGTTCGGCCCGCGCCTGGCGCCGGAGGACGGCTCGGCGAGCACCGGCCAGCCGGCCTGCTCAGCCAGCTCGGCCAGCGCCGCCGCGTGATCATCGGGCGACCCGTCTCCGCAGATCAAGACCCCACGCTCGGTCCATGGCAGCTCCAGCGCCGCCGCGGCCGAAGGCCCAGGCCAATTCAGCGCCGACAGCGGCAGCTGTACCGCGGCCGCGGGCGGCTGACCGAAGCGCGTCCAGGGCTGACCGTCCGGGCGGCCGGGCAGCGGTTCCGGGGTCTCGCCTGCGTCCGGGACCAGTGGCTCGCGCAGCGCGAGGTTCAGGTGGACCGGGCCGGGCAGGCCTCCCGCGGCACCCGCGGCGTGCGCCCAGGCCTGGCAGGCCAGCGACCGCCAGTAGGCCGCGGTGCTGAATTGGCCTGGGCCTCCGGCCGCGGCGCTGAATTGGCCTGGGCCTCCGGCCGCGGCGCCCGGTTGCTGTTCCGGCGTGCCGGACTCGCAGAACCACCGCACGGCGCCGCCGTACAGCTTGATCTGGTCGATCGCCTGGTTGGCCCCGGTGGACCGCAGCTCGGGCGGCCGGTCAGCGGTGAGCACCAGCAGCGGGACACCGGACTCGTCCGCCTCGATCACCGCGGGGTGGAAGTTCGCCGCGGCCGTACCGGAAGTGCACAGCACAGCGGCCGGAGTGCCGCTCGCCCTGGCCAGGCCGAGGGCGGTGAACGACGCGGAGCGTTCATCGATACGGACATGCAGCCGCAGCTTCCCGCGCCGTTCCAGGTCATCGAACGCTATGGCCAGCGGCGTGCTGCGAGAGCCTGGCGCGAGGACCACCTCGCGCAGGCCGCAGCGGGCGAGCTCATCGGCGAACGTGACCCCGAACGCAGTCGACGGGTTCACAGGTACCTCGCCGCCGCTTCAGCGCGTTCCCGCCATGGCACCGGATCGGCCTCCCAGCGGGCGAGCGCGGTCAGGTCCACCGGCGGGCGCCGGACCGGGAGCTCTCCCGCGGATTCGGTCAGCGGGTCAGCGGTCACATCGCCGCGCAGCAGCGACATCGTGGCCAGGCCGCAGGCGTACGGCAGGTCGGGCAGCGCGGCGGCCAGCGCCACTCCCGCGGCGAGACCGACCGAGGTGTCGACGGCGCTGGACACCACGACCGGCAGGCCGCAGTCTTCGGCTATCCGCAGGGCGGCGCGCACCCCGCCGAGTGGCTGCACCTTGAGCACCACGATGTCCGCGGCGCCCGCGGCACGGACCCGCATCGGGTCCTCGGCCCGCCGTACCGACTCGTCGGCGGCCAGCGGGACGCTGACGTGCCGGCGCAGCTCCGCCATCTCCTCCAGGGTCGCGCACGGCTGCTCCGCGTACTCGAGTCCGTATCGTGCCAGCTGCCGCAGCATCCGTCTGGCCTGGCCGGCGTCCCAGGCTCCGTTGGCATCGATCCTTATTTTGCCGTCCGGGCCGAGAGCGTCTCGCACTGCCTCGACCCGGCCGATGTCCGCGGAATCCGGCTGCCCGCGTTCGGCGACTTTAACCTTCGCGGTGCGGCACCGCGAGGCCGAGACGATCTTCCGCGCGTGCTCCGGATCGACGGCCGGCACGGTAATGTTCACCGGCACCCGGTCGCGGACCGGCGCCGGCCAGCCGGACCCGGCCGACTCCAGCGCGCTGGCCAGCCAGCGCGCGCACTCACGCGGTCCGTACTCGGGGAACGGCGAGAACTCGCCCCAGCCGGCCCGGCCCCGGATCAGCGCGCCTTCCCGGACGGTGGTACCGCGGAACTTCGTCGTCATCGGGATGGCGAATGCCCGGAGCGACTCCCCGACGAGGGCATCCAGGCCGTAGCGCTTCCCGTCGACCAACTCGTTACCTCCCCTTTTCCGGGTTCTAACCTTAACGATCGTGATGGAGCGTTCTTTGCGCGCGGTCCTGGTAGCCGGCCGCAGTGCTGGATCGGCCTGGGCCTCCGGCCGCGGCGGCTCCGGGGTGAGACCAGAGCGGCTGCTGGAACTGCTGGCCACGGCGCTTGACGGCACCGGCCCGGCGATCATGCCGGTGGACGGGGGGCTGCCCGCGGCGCGGCTCGACGCGCTGCTCGCGACGTTCGACCCGGATGAGATCCAGGATGCCGGGGGTGTCACCACCGTCCGTTCGTTCAAAAGGGGTTTGAAGGGGGATGCGGCGGTAATCCTGGGCACCTCGGGATCCACCGGCGGCCCGAAGGGGGTGCGGCTCAGCGCTCGCGCACTGCTGCACTCGGCGCGGGCGTCCCTGGCGCGGATCGGGGCGCGGCCCGGCGAGCGCTGGCTCTGCTGCCTGCCGGTAACCCACGTCGCGGGCCTGGCGGTACTGGTCCGGTCGCTGGTCAGCGGGGCGGATCCGGTGCTGGCCGACCGGGTGGATCCGCAAACGCTTGCGGCAAGCGGCTGCGCGCACGTGTCCCTAGTGCCGACGCAGCTACGGCGGCTCGATAGCGATATGTCGACTTTGAACGCGTTCAAATCCGTTCTGCTGGGCGGCGCGGCGGCACCGGCGGACCTGGTCGAGCGCGCGCGGGCGGCGGGTGTCCCGGTGGTGACCACCTACGGGATGACCGAGACGTGCGGCGGGTGCGTCTACGACGGGCTGCCGCTGGACGGTGTGCGGGTGGCGATCGGCGGCCTCCCGGAGCCCCTCGCGGAAACGCCGGGTGGCACGGGCCGGATCTGGGTCGCGGGGCCGGTGTTGTTCGACGGTTACTGGGGAGGTCCGAGTGTTCCGAGTGACCAGTGGTTCCGCACGGGCGACGTAGGCACCCTGGACCAGGCGGGGCGGCTGATCGTCCGGGGGCGCGCCGACGACGTGATCAACACCGGCGGGCACAAGGTGGTGCCGGGCGAGGTGGCGGCCGTGCTCCAGGCCTGCCCCGGCGTCAAGGACGCCGCAGTGATCGGACAGAAGGACCCAGAGTGGGGCGAAAGGGTCGTCGCCGTGGTTGTCCCGGCGGATCCCGACGACCCGCCGACGTTGGATATGCTGCGTATGCGTGTGAGCGAGCGGCTTCCGCGTTACGCTGCCCCTAGCAGGGTCGTTCTGGTGGACGCCGTTCCGGTTCTCCCGAGCGGGAAGCACGATCTGGCACGGCTGCGCCGGGAGCTCCCGAGGCTCCTCCAAGGATCTTCCCTGCCGAAAGACCACGGGGCGGGAACAAACTGAGCCATCCAGCGTTACTAATTAGTGCCCAGGACATTGCCTCCGCTGAGGACTACGCGGGGTGAGGCGGGGTACTTGGCGGAAACCTGTGAACGGTGAACGCGTTTCGCGCGTTCTAAAGATGAGGGAGGTGTCTCATGCCACGGATTGCCATCGCGCCGTCCGCTGACGACGAACTGAGCATGAGCCGCGTGGATGACCTTATCCAGCGCGGCCGCAGTCAGGGGCACCTGTCTCTCTCGGAGCTGAGAACCGCGTTCGAGGAGGCGGGGCTGACACCCGCCGAGGGTCGATCGATTTTGCGTGAGTTGAGTGAGGCAGGGGTGCGGCTGGCGGATGAGCTGCCCGACAACAAGGGCCGCAAGACGCGCAGGGCCAAGGCGGCGGTATCCGAGGACACCGCGGCGCCGGCGCCTGCGGAAGATGATGACGTGATGGATCTGGCTGACGCCGATGTCGTGAACCTGGAGGCTGAGGCTGCCGCGCTGACCGACGTCGACAAGGACCTTGATGACCAGACGCCCGCCATGGGCGACTCGGTCCACACCTACCTGAAGTCGATCGGACGCACCAGCCTGCTGTCCGCCGAGCAGGAGGTGGACCTGGCCAAGCGGATCGAGGCCGGACTGTTCGCCGAGAACAAGCTGGAGACGGCGGCCGACCTGTCCGACGACTACCGGCGGGACCTGGAACTCGTCGCCGAGGACGGCCGGCGTGCGAAGGCGCACATGCTCGAGGCGAACCTGCGCCTGGTCGTGTCGGTCGCCAAGAAGTACAGCGACCGCGGGCTTTCCCTACTGGATGTGGTCCAGGAGGGCAACCTCGGCCTGATCCGGGCGGTCGAGAAGTTCGACTACACCAAGGGCTACAAGTTCTCCACCTACGCGATGTGGTGGATCCGGCAGGCGATCCAGCGCGGCTTCGCGGATTCCGCGCGTACGATCCGCCTCCCGGTCCACGTGCTGGAGATGCTGTCCAAGCTGTCCCGCGTCGAGCGTGACATGCACCAGCGCCTCGGCCGTGAGCCGACTCCGGAAGAGCTCGCGGTCGAACTCGACCGGACGCCGGACCAGATCGAGGAGCTGCTGCGCACCTCGCGGCAGCCGATCTCGCTGGACTCCACGATCGGCGAGGACGGCGAGACCTCCATCGGTGACCTGATCGAGGACGTTGACGCGCCGGAGGCCTCCGAGCTGGTTGACCGTCAGCTGATGGCGGAGCAGCTGCGCTCGGCACTGGACGCCCTCACCCCGCGTGAGGCGACCATCATGGCGATGCGGTTCGGCCTGTACGACGGGAACCCGCACACGCTGGACGAGATCGGGCGCGCGCTCGGGCTTACCCGGGAGCGCATCCGCCAGCTGGAGAAGCAGTCGCTGTCCAAGCTGCGGCACCCGTCCCGCGCGCAGCCCCTGCTCGACTTCGCCAGCTAGTCTCCCCGGCCCGTGGTTTCACGGGCCGGCGATGCGCCCTCCGCACTTAGACACGTGCCGGGCCCGACCTCCCGCCGGGCCCGGCACTCTCGCGTTCTGCCCTGTTTCCGCACCCCGCTCTCGGGGGGGTGAATGTGCCATGGGTGCGGCTCCTCCAGAGTGGGCAACATGCCGGTGGTGCCATCGGTGCCGCTCAAACCGATCAGTAGCGCTATTAGAGCGTGCCCGATGGTGCCATCGGTGCCGCTGGCCAGGGAGCAGCACCTGGCTGGCTGTCACTTTAAGG
>JAFARZ010000435.1 GCA_019245115.1 Streptosporangiaceae bacterium
GCGGGTGTCGGCGTCGGCGAAGCGGCTCATCCAGTGCAGCTGATCGACGGTCAGGTTCGCCACGGTCACGTCGAGCTGGCACCACTGCTCACCGCGCGGGTGCGCCGCGAGCAGCCGCGCACCCAGATCATCTCGGCTACCACCGGCGGGACTGGTCACGTCCGGCATCATGCACCCCGCGCCGTGAGGAGCCGCCCTCTGGTTCGTAGTCTTTCCGGCGCGGTCACACCGGCGAAGCATGCTGGCGGCGACCGCATGAGACTCCGCCGCACACGTGATCATCTGGGTTCCCCGGCGCGCGGTATGCGCAGGGGCCGGTAGCCGGTGGCGTCCAGGGTGGCCAGTTCGGCGGCGATGTCGATGGTGTGGGTGCCGTAGAAGTGGACGTTCTCGTGGTGGGTGGGCCAGGCGTGGGCCAGGACCTCGTCATCGACGCGCCGCCCGGCTTGGCGTAGCGCGGTCACGGCCAGGCCCTGGTACTCGGTCATCCAGCAGATGATTGCGTTGGTGGCTAGGGTCAGACACCACATCTGCTCGCTTTGGGCGGCGTGGTGACGCCGCCGCAGCGCGCCTTCGTGGGCATAGGCCAGCGCCCGGCGTAGCGAGTGCACGTTTTCGCCCTTGTTGAGCTGGCGGCCGATGCGCCGCCGGTAGGTCTCGTCACACAGGTACTGCACGGTTCTGTGGAATCTGATTTGTCAAGCTCATTCCTGTTTGTCCTGGTTGAGGACGGTGATTGGTAGCAGGGTTGCGGTCGCGGGGATGCCGATCTCGCGCGGTGTGGCGCCGCTGGGTGTGCGGACGTCGACCAGGCGTTCCAAGAGCTGATCGAGTGCGGCTTGGCCGTCGTCGACGGCGGCGCGTTCTTCGTCGGTGAGCGGGATATTGGCCAGCATTCGCTGCAGGTTCTCCTTGGCCTCGAGGAGCTGGCCCTTGCTGCTGGCCTTGGGGGTGTAGAAGTCGCATCGGGCGCAGGCCATCCGGTGTGGGCACTGCTCGAAGAAGGTGTAGGTGCAGTAGCCGTGCCCGAGGTCGTAGTGCTGCCAGGGCATGCCGGCCGCGGCCGCGCCGGAGGTGATGGCGTCGCGGTCGATCAGGACTTCGATGGTGCGGAGGTTGCGGGCGAAGTAGCCAGCGTCGTTGTAGGCCTTGGCGAGCGTATTCGGGGTGATCTTCGCGTAGTGCTGGGTGGAGCTCAGGACGCGGTGGTTGAGCCAGGCCTGTAGCTCGAACAGAGTCATCGGTTCCTTCGCGTTGTAGAGCTGGGAGGCGATCGTGGAGCGGGCCCGGTGGCTGGTGATGTTGCCGCGCACGTCGGTGTTCGGGACACCGGCCTTGTCGCAGAGCGCCGGGATGATCGTGTGATTGATGTAAGTGGCGCCCACTCGGCGGGCCCGGAAGGCGAATGCGAAATCGACACGCTCACCGGTCTTGCGGTCGAGCATCCCGGGCTGCTCGGGGCGGACGGCCTGCCAGGCTTCGATGGCTTTTCCCAGCAGTGGGTCGACGGGTTTGGTGAAGGCTGTGCCGGTCTTCTGGGTGGGCACGTCGAGCAGGCAGACGGCGTCACGGGCCAGGACTTCGGCGGAGTCTCCGGGGATCGGCATTCCGTCGTGTTGCCAGCGGACGCAGCCCACGCGCAGGCGGGCGATCTCGTCGCTGCGCAGCCCGCTGAACAGCCAGGTCACCGTCACAGCCCGGACAAGCTCCATCGGGTAGCACAGGCCGTAGGAGTTGACGGGGAAGTCTTCGGGCTCGATGTTGAGGCCGGCGGACAGCAGTTTGGCCCAGACGTCATCAGCGATCACCCGGGGGTTCGGGCCGATCAGGGTATGGACGCTGCGTGGTGTCGCGAGGGCCCGGACCGGGTCGAAACGCCGCCGGATCCACTCCCACTCCTGCAGGTCACGGAAGAACGCCCGGGTCGCGGTGAGATAGCCGGCCTTCGTGCGCGGCGACAGCGGCGTGCCGAGGCGTATGGCCAGCCCGGCCTGGCGCTGGACGTACTCGCCGACGGTCATGCGGTCGACGGCCGCGACCCAGTTGGCGCAGAGTTGACGGGTCCACTGCTCCGGATCGACGACCTCGGGGTGCTCAGCGACGAGCCATCTGCCGAGCTTTGCCAGCACACTGCGGAAAATGCCGCGGACCTTTGGGGTGAGCGTGGACGTCGCGTACCAGCGATCGACCCACGCCGTCCACGCCGGCGGAGCGCCGTCGATTTGCATCGGGCCCGCTGGGCAGTGCGTCATCGGCGGCGGATTGGCGTGGCCGAGCCCTGCTGCTGCCCGTTGGATGCTGAACAGCGCGCTCAGATGGTGCCGAGTCATCGCTGGATGGCTGCGCAACCGCTCGAATGCCTCGGTCGATAGGTCGGCCAGTCGCGGGCTGCGGTTGAGCAGAAGAGCCTGGCAGATCGTGGCGAGTAGTCGTTGGTCCTCCGAGCGGTATCCCCAGCCTCGCAGGATCTCGGTGACACCCCGGATCGCCTTATCGACCGCGGCGCGGCCGAAGACACGCCATGCCAGGGCGACTCGGTTGAACTTACCGAGGCGGTGGAAGTCAGTGAACCCACACAGCTGGTAGGCATGGGCGGTGAGGTAGGGCCGGACGCTGCCGTCGAGCCAACCAGTCTGTTGGAACTCGAGCGAGTTCGGGCCGATCAACTCGAGCCATTCCGAACTTGACCATGCCCAGAACGAGGAGTTCTCCCGGGCGCACCGCATCAGGATCATGCCAATGGCGTCGTCCGCGGAACGGCGGTGGTGGCGGGTGGCCGGCAGCCAGCCGAGCGCGCGCTGGGCATCGTCGAGGGGGCGAAGCAGCCGCGTGATGACGTCCCATTCCGCGGCGTCGCGGTCGTGACAACGCCCTCGGCGCAGGTCCATCCCTAGCGCCATTAAGGCGGCGGACTCAGGGCCGGTGAGCTCGGGACGTCGGTTGTAGCGGTCGAGATCGATTGGCCACCACCAGGCCGGGGAGTCGTCCTGGTCGACCACGGCCAGCGCCGCAGCGGAGCTCATGAACGGCCCTCGGCAGCCGCGTCGGAGCCCAGGCGGGCCAGCATGTCCACCCGCCAGGCGTGGATCTGATCCATACCCTGGTTGAGTTTTTCCGCCAGGTCACGACCGGATAGGTGGATGTAGGTCATCGCGGAGTTGGCGTTGCGGTGCCCGGCGAAGGTGGCGATGGCGTGCAACTCCCAGCCCATGCGGGCCAGGTCCGTCAAACACAGATGCCGGGTGGTGTGGGTCGAAAACCGCGGGACGTCGGCAGCCAGAGCGACACGGCGCACCACCTTCGACCACGTCCACAACGTCAGCGGCTGTCCATGGTTGCGCCGGGACTCGGACAAAAACAGCGGACCCCGGGCCCGGCTGATGGTGACCCGATGGGCTAAATAACCCGACAGCAGCACCCCGGTGGACACCGAGTACGGGATCACCCGCTCCAGCTGGTTCTTCGTCGTCTCCGCCCGCACCCGCAGCGTCCGGTGGCCCGGGTCCAGGTCGTCGGTGCGCAGCGAGCACAGCTCTTCGCGCCGCAAACCGGCGTCGTAGGCGAGCGCGAGCATCACCCGGTTGCGGATCGGTTCTTCCCGGAACGCGGCCAGGATGTCCAGCCATTGCCGCTCGTTGGGAATCCACGGCAGCTTCGTCAGCCGAGGCACCAGCCCACGCTGGTGGCCGCCGAAGCGCCGGCCGGGCGTGTAGCGGCCGCGTCCAACCGGGTTGAACTCGCGCAAACCCTCCTCGATAAGGAAGTCGTAGAACAGCCGCACCGACACCAGACGCTGCTGCAATGTGGCGTTCGCCAGCCCCGATCCGGAGTCGATAGCCACCACGTTCGTGCCCTGGCGACTCGACCGCGTGGTGAGCTCGCGCACAAACGCGGCGACGTGCGCACGGTTCGCACTGATCGGATCAACGTTCTCCCGCTCGCATACGAGCAGGTACTCGGCCAGCCCGCGGGCGTACGCATCGATCGTTCGAGGCGCCCGACCCAGATCCGACCACACCTGAAGCCACTCGACCGCGCGCTCGTGTCGTCCCAAAATCGGCCACTTGTCTTCCAGCATCATGACGATGCCCAACGTGGCTCCCCAGTTCGTGGTGACACCGCCGGTCACAGAACGTGCCCGCAGCGAGATTCCACGTAACTAATACATACAGGGTGCGGCACAGCAGGCCGTATTCCTTCATCGCCGCGGCCAGGGTGGACTGCGCTCGCTTGGCCGAGCACAGCTTGCCCACCACCAGCGCGGCGGTGGCGTGCCCGCCGTGCACCGACGCGGCGACCCGCAGCAAATCATCCCAGCGGGCGGCCACGCGCGCATCGTTGAATCGGCGGGCCAGCAGCGGCCCGGCGTGCGGGTAGCGGGCGAGGAACTCGGAGCGCGGCCCGGGCCGGCACAGCGTGATCCTGCCCAGGTCCCGCATCCGGGGTGAGAGCCGCTTGCCCACCAGATCGAACAACGCGAAGTTCGCCAGCGTCGCGCCGTGGGTGTCGGTGGCGTGTTCCAGGATCGGCGGGTCGGTGTTGCCCAGGATCGCGTCCAGAGTGATGTGCCCTTCCGGGGCGTCCGCTGCGATGACCTTGGTGTCCAGGGTGGCGTGCTGGTCGGACACCGCGGTGTGGGTGCTGATTCCGGCACCTCGCGCGAAGTACCGCGACAGGTGCCGGGCGGTGATCGACTTTCCCTTGACCGGGAACCGTTGCCCGTCGGTGGAGGCCAGGGTGCCGGTGCCGAACGCCGCGGCCAGCGGAAGCCGGTGGTGATAGCCCACCAGCGCCGCGTTGGCCGGCTGGAGGGTCTCTCCCCGGAAATACCACTCGGCTGTCCAGGCCAGCACGTCGTAGGACACCCCGGCCGAGGAGGCCATCTCGGCCAGGTCCAGGTTGGTGGCCTCAGCGATGATCACGTACAGCAGGTTGCGCTTGAGTTCTGCCGGTCTGGCAGCTTTGCCGCTGGCGTGCACGAGATGGTCGGTGAACCCGGTGCGGGCGTCGATCTCCACCAGCACCGAGGCCAGCGGCACCCTAGGCAGCATCGCCGACAGCTCATCGCGCAGCGCCTCGGCTTCGGTGGGCACGTCCTCCGCGGACAGTGGCGGGATGATCAGCTCCCCGTCCTCGTTGAGCCGGATCTGCCCGGGTCTCCCGGCGGCGAGCTGGGCGTCCAGGTCGGCCAGCGCAGTATGCAGCTCGGCGGTGACCGCCGTGATCGCGGCCGCCGCGTCGGCAGGCTTGCCGACTAGCTGGCAGTACTCAGCCCGCCTCGGCGCCCACTGCTCCGCGGTGAGCAAGGACAAGGCCGGGTCGGCGTAGCGACGCGAGCCCGGCACGAACACATCCCCGCACCGCAACCCGTCCCGCAGCGACAGCAACACGCACAGTTCCCAGTAGTGCCGGTACGCGGTGACGTCCCCGGCCTCGGTGGCGGTCCGCAAATAGCCCGCCCAGCGGATGGGCACGAACCCGGACGGGGCGTCGGCGGGGACCTTGCGGGCGCCGGTGGCGTACAACTCGCATAACAGCGTGATCGCGGCCAGCAGCTCGCCGGTGCCCGGCCCGCCGGCGAAGCGCACCGCGCCCAGCACGTGCGGAGCGAACTGGCGCACATACGACATCGACTCATGCACCATCGCCAGATGCCCGTGATCGCGGGGCAAGCGCTCGCGGCGGGCGGCCCAGGCCGCGCGCATCCGCTCCATCCCGATCTGGCCCCGCACCAGCACCCCCACCTCGGCATCCGGGATATCCACGTCCAAGGCAATGGTCAGGATCTCATCCAGCAGCGCCTGGCGGTCCTCCCCGCAGCGGGCGCGTTCGGCCAGTTCCTCGGTCAGCCGGGTTCTGGCGATGGATTCCCGCCCGGACAGAGCCTGGTCAAACAGCAGCACCACCTCATCCAGCACGTCGACGACCGTCTCGGCCAGCAGGGCCAGCAAGATCGGGTAGCGGCGCTCGGGTTCGCGCCGGGACAGTGCCTGGGCGGTCAGCCGCCGGCCCAGGCCGGCTAAGAACCGGCGGCGCTGGGCCGGCAGCCTCGACACATCCAGCGTGTCGGCGTCCAGACCGCGCAAAAACCCCAGCTTCGCCAGCTCGGCCTTGATCGCGGCCGGGCTCGACGTGGTCGGCCCGGCCCCCAGCCACGCCAGCCGGGTGCGCCCCAGCGAGGCATCCACCACCAGCAGCGCGTCCAGCTCCGCCCGGCGAACTGGCTCGCTCACCTGCGGCGCCAGCAACATCCAGGTCTCCCGCCGTGCCCGCTCCCGCGCGGTAGCGACGTGCTCAAGCAGATGCACCACCCCCGGGCGCACCACCCGCTCGGAGACCAGGAACTCGCACGCCAGCGTGAACAGCAGCTTCGCCGAATCGTGCTCGATCGCCCGGGCGAACAAGAACTCATCCAGTTCCTTCCACTCCGGCATGCCCGCCGGGCGCCACCCCAGATAGCGCACGACCTCCCGAAGATGATCGGTGCGGGTCTGCGCCCGCTGGCCATACCCGGCCAGCTCGGCGGCCGGGATACCCAGCCGGCCGGCTAAGCGCGTCACCGCCTCCTCCGGCGCGGCGGAGATCTCATCCGGCACAAACCCCAGCCACGGCAACACGCACAGCTGCACACTCGCGCCCAGCACATTCCGCTGGCCGCCGAACTTGCGTAAAAAACCCTCGTCAGCACCAGTCAGGGTGAAGTACTTGATCAGCTCCGCGCGGGTGATCTCGGGGAAACCCCGCAGCCGGGCCAGCTCCTGCTCCGAGAACACATCCCGCGTGCCCACAACCACCGCCCCGACATCCACCACCACCCGAACGACGGCACGCTAGACCCGCCCAGTCAGCAGCGCCAGACCTCTGGCCTGCACAGACGCTGCAGATCGTTGTTTTTTCTCTGGAAACTACGGGGAGGCCGGGTGGGTCATGACCCTGGTGTGCCATTCGATTGGGTGGTCGGATCGGGCCGGGATGAACCGGGGGTGGCTGTGGGTCGAAGGGTGTGTGGAGCCACGAAGGTGTCGCGGGTGGGGACATCTGGCGGGCGGGGTGTCTGTCGGGTCGGGTTGAAGGGAACAGGGATGACATTCGCTAGTGTCCCGAGTCGCTAATTCGTAGGCAGTAGGCGGCAAGGGTGTCGAGGATGTCGTTGGTGGTCTTGGTCCAGATAAATGGTTTGGGATTGGTGTTCCATTCGTTGATCCACTTGCGGACGTCGGCTTCGAGTTCGGTGACGCTGCGGTGCGCGGAGCGGCGCAGCTTGCGGTTGGTCAGTTCGGCAAACCAGCGTTCAACGAGGTTGAGCCAGGAACCGCTGGTCGGCGTGAAGTGCAGAGGGAACCGGGGGTGGCGCAGCAGCCATTCTTTGATCTTGGGAGTTTTGTGCGTGGCGTAGTTGTCTAAGACCAGATGTAGGTCCAGGTTTGGGGGGACGGCGGCGTCGATCAGCTTCAGAAAGCGTAGGAACTCCTGGTGGCGGTGTCGCCGGTCATGGTGGGCAATCACCGATCCACTGCTGATGTCAAACGCGGCGAACAGGCTGGTCGTGCCGTGGCGGATGTAGTCGTGGGTCATCCGCGCCGGCGTCGTCGGCATGACCGGCAAGATCGGCGCGGTTCGATCGATGGCTTGCATGTGGCTTTTCTCGTCGACCGCGAGGACCAGCGCGTTGTGGGGCGGATTCAAATATAGGCCGACGATGTCGCGGACCTTGTCGACAAACAGCGGGTCGGTAGACAGCTTCCAGGTCTGCACCAGATGCGGCTTCCAGCCCAAACGCCCGCCAGATCCGCGAAACCGCCGACTGCGACATCCCAGTCGCTGCCGCCATCGACCGCGTCGACCAGTGAGTATCCCGGCCGGACGTCTCCTCCAGGGTCTTGGTGATAATCCGCTCGATCTGCTCATCACTGATGACGCGTGGCCGACCCGGACGCGGCTCATCCGACAATCCATCCAACCGCTGCACCACAAACCGCGACCGCCACTTCGACACTGTCGCCCGTGACACCCCCAACTGGCTGGCCACCTCGCCGATCGTGGCGCCTTCGGCGCACCGCAACACAATCCGCGACCGCAGCGCCAACGCCTGCGCCGTCTTCCGACGACGCGACCACCCCACCAA
>JAFARZ010000030.1 GCA_019245115.1 Streptosporangiaceae bacterium
GCCGCCGCTACCTCCGGAACCCCCACCGGAGCCCTCGCCGCCGTCGTTTTGCCCACCGCCGCGGCTGGTGCCGTTCCGATCACGGGCCGCCTTGGCGAGGTCGCCGAGCGGGTCGGCTTCCCCGAAGCGTTCCAGAAAGGCCAGGACGCGGAGTGTGTCCATGTCGCCGTCGGCTCCGGCCTGCTTGAACTGGCGGGCGCGGGCGGTCAGCAGCCGGTCCATCCGCAGCACCGCCACCGGGGGCAGTTCCCGCCCGGCGATCATCCCGTTACCCGACACCTCGGGGCGGACCTCGATCCGGCACTCCCGCGCCGCATCCTCACGATTCTTCCGCGCGGCCTCGGGATTAACCTCCATCACCGCCCGCGCGATCCGGTCCCGCACCCTGCCATGGGTCATCATCGCCACATCGGGATGGGCGAACAGGATCTGCTCGGCCTGCCGGGCCTCCTGCGCGGTCAGGTTGGCGCAATGCAGCGCGATCGTGGCCGCCTTCCGCTCATCAATCACCCCATCGCGCAGCTTAGCGGAGGTCAGCGGTATCTTCACCTGCAGATCCCACGCCAGCCCTAGCAGGTGATCCGCGGACCGCCGGTCCACCGCCAGCCCCAGCGCCAGTTCCCCCGCGGTGCCCTCGGACCACACCTGCGGCATGGACGCCGGGCCCCGCAGCTTACAGCCGGGTGCGGGGCGGCGGCGGATGATCTCCGCCACCACCGTCAGCCGCTCCCACGACTGGCGGGCCTCCAGCCGGCGCCGGGCACCGAGCACGCCAAAGAGTTCATCATCGCTGACCCCGGCGAAGTCCCGCGTTTCCCCGGAGGCGTAATCAGCCCGCGAGGCCAGCACCGTATCCGGCGCGGCGACATCCCAGGGCTGGCCCTGCGCGAACCCGCCCGCCGGGCCGGACTGGACACCGGCAATCACTGGCGCACCGGGCGAGTGCGCGAACCCGGTTTCGACCCCGGCGGCCAGTAGCCGCCATCGGATCTCCGCCTGCTCCGCCTCCTCAGCATCCGCCTGCGCGATCACCCCGGCCAGATCATCTGGCCAGTCCCGGTCATCACCCTCAGGATCAGGCGGCAGATCATCGTCCATCCACCCCGGTTCCTGGTCACCCGCGGCGTGCCCGGCGGTCATCGCATCCTCGGCCCTGCTGTTCAGATCCCCGTTGGTCAGATCCGTGATGCTCGGATCCCCGCTGCTCCCGCCCGCTGGTACCGGTCCTTCCAATCGCGCCACCACCTCCCCGGTCCTGGGCCGCTACCGTCTATTCGAATGTTATCACGATGACTTTATAGGCTACAATCTAATTGTGTTCGCTGATAGCGAACGCTGATCGATCACCGGCAGACTACGGCGCGGACCCAGCCAGGCGGATACGCGACACGGATCGCGGACCTGTTCCACGCCCGCGAGCAACCCCACGACCTCGCCGCTTCCGGGAGTTCATGCCGCTGGACCGCAAAGATGCCACTTCGAGCACAACACGCTCCGCATGCGCTACAAGCGGTTCCGGGGCCCGCGGCCTGTTCGCCGACTCCGGCGTCGCCCGGCCCGGCCGCAAGGCTGTCACAGGCCAGCACCTCAAATATCAGGCATACGCCGGACCACCACCGGAGCAGACGCCATCGCCACCCACCGCTGCCAGCAGGCCAGCCGTCCCGAAGACCGCATCTGGGCAGCACGTCACAACCAGATAGTCCCCGCCTTACCAGCCACACCAGCTAACGATCTTGCTCACCACAAATTGTCGTGCATCCGTCGTTCAGTGCCTGCATCGCGGTCAGCCAGGGCATCACCCGCGGCTTCCACGCATCGGGGATGGCGGCGTGCCCGGCCGCGGAGTACGGCATTGGACCCGAGTCGGGTAGTGCCTTGCTGTCCACGGTCTCCAGGACGTGACGCATCGCCTCGCTGTCATCGTCGGTGTCGGCGTCGACTGAGCTACGGAATCTCCCGTACCGCGTCTCCCGTACCGGGACGCGCGGATACCGGGCGTGTCCGGCCATTGACCTCAGCTGACCTCAGCTCACGCCGGGACTGGTCGCTCACAGCCGTCGCGTAGCCGGATGACAGCGCTCCAGTCCAGCATGAATGCAGGCCAGTAGTGAGGCGCACTCAGTCATCGAGTACAGGAGGTCACCATGCGCAATTGGCACAGGCGATCGGGCATAGGCCTGGTCGCGGCCGCGTTGCTCGGGCTCGTCGCGGCGGGTACGGCAACGTCATCTGTCGCCGCGGTCAAGCCCGCGACGGCAGCGTCTTATTACCAGCTCGTCAACCACGACGGGAAATGCCTCGATATCGCGAACGGGGCTAGCAACGGCAAGGTTCAGCAGTGGGGGTGCAACGGCAATCGTTGGCAGTACTGGGAGGTCTACCCGAGCGGCCATGAGAGCTTTCTCATCAAGAACATGCAGACCGGGAGATGCCTCTCCGCTACAGGGACCTCGCCCGGCTCCGGCACCGCCCAGGGGCCCTGTTCCTCGAGCGACGTTCTCGAGAACTGGCTGGCCGAGTACACCGGCAGCGGGACCTGGTTCGAGTACTGGGTCGACCTGTCCATTGGCGGCTGCAACGTCAACGCGAACACTGAGTGCGGCATGCATCCCTCCGGTGGAAGCAGCAGTGACGGAAAGGGGATCTACGTCCAGTTCCCGAATTCCCAGAACAACCTCGACAGCTTCTACTGGAAGCAGGGCGCGAAAGCCTGACTCCCGCCCATTACGCAACGCGCAATGGATCCTACGGGCCCCAGGATCGGGACCCGTAGGATCGGCGGATGCCGCGAAGTAGCAGGCGGTGCTCGGCGGGCGGTGGCTGGAGGTTACCCTGCCGGAATCGACATCGCCAGGCGGCAGATAGCCTGCGAACATGAAGGAGCACGCGGCTGCGGGATCGGCTACATCCGAAGCCGAGCAGCGCCGGGAGCAGATGCTCCGCGCGGCGGTCGAGGTCATCGTCGAGCGGGGATACGCGGACACCAGGATCGCCGATGTGGCGGAACGCACCGGGACAAGCCCCGCGCTGGTCATCTACTACTTCAAGACCCGAGACCAGCTGCTCACCGAGGCGATCAGATACTCCGAGGACCGGTGGTACGCCGAGGGCCGACGCCGGATGGCCGACATCCCCGCCGCGGCCGGGCGGCTGACCGAGATCATCGCCATGACCTGCCTGCCGGACACCGATCAGGAGCCGCGCAGCTGGTGGCTGCTATGGCTGGACCTGTGGGCGCTGTCCCCGCGCAACGCCGGGGTGGCCGCGGTGCGGCAGAAGTTCGACGAGCGCTGGCGGGAAACGATCCGGTCCATCGTGCTGGCCGGTCAGGAGGCCGGCGAGTTCGCGGCGGTGGACGCGGATGACTTCGCTATCACGCTGTCGTCGCTACTCGACGGGATGGCGGTGCAGATCGCGCTGGAGGACTCCGAGGTACCGCCGCGGCGTGCGTTCGACCTGGCGATGAGCTTCGCGGCAGACCGCCTCGGGTTCGACCTCGAGACCGCTCAGAAGCGGCGGACTCAGGTGAAGCACCGACGCCGTTCGTTATAAAGATCTTTTTCATGGATCTGGCCGCACTACCGCAGCTGAGCCGCCGTCGCGGCGGACGGGTTCGGCCGCGACCAGCACCCGGTCCTGGCCGAGGAACTCGAGGCCATTCGCGGCACCGATGAGGGGGCTGATGATGATCGACGGGTTCAGCGGCGACGTGTCAGATATGGCGAACGATTGCCCCAGCGCTTGCAGGCCCGGAGTGCTGGGCAGCGAGATGAAGTCCGGCTCGGCCTGGGTGGTCGTGCTGTTGCGCTGCGACGCGCGCGGGGCGGCGATGGCCTGCGGGAGCGTCATGCCGAAGTCCAACCGGTTCAGCAGGATCTGCAGCACGGTGGTGATGATCGACGCACCGCCGGGAGAGCCGACCGACAGGAACGGGCGGCCGTCGCGCAGCACGATGGTCGGCGCCATGCTTGACCTCGGCCGCTTCCCCGCCGCGGGCAGGTTCGGGTCCGGCACGCCGGCCTGGAGCGGGACGAAGTCGAAGTCGGTCAGTTCGTTGTTCAGCAGGAAGCCACGGCCCGGCACGACGATCCCGGCGCCGCCGAGTTCCTCGATCGTGTTTGTGTAGGAGACCACGTCGCCCCACCGGTCCTCGACGACCAGATTGTTGGTGCTGGCGCCGTCGCTCGGCTGCCCCGTTTCCGCTGGCTGCAGCGGGACGCAGCCACCGGACCCGGCCGACGGATCACCGGGCGGCACCGGGCTGGTGGCCGCCTTGGCCGGGTTGATCAGGCAGGCCCGCTGCCGACCGAAGGCGGGCGACAGCAACTGCTGTTCCGGCACGTTGACGAAAGAAGAATCGCCGATGTACCGGTTCCGGTCCGCGAACGCCAGCCGGGTGGCCTCCAGATAGTGGTGCAGGGCCTGCACGGTGCTCATGTCGCGCAGGTTGAAGTTGGACAAGATGTTGAGCGACTCCCCCACGGTGATCCCGCCGCTCGACGGCGGCCCCATGCCGTACACGTCCAGGCCGTGGTAGGTCACGTGGGTGGGCGCGCGCAGCGGCGAGGTGTAGGCGGCGAGGTCGGGCAACTGCATGAAGCCGGGGCGCGGCACCAGCGTGGCGCCCGGCACGAGCGGCAGGTTGTGGACCGTGTTCACGATCGCAGCGCCGAGCGGGCCGCCGTAGAAGTCCTTCACGCCTTTTTGTGAGATTTCGGCGTAGGTCGCGGCCAGGTCGGGGTTGCGGAATGTCGCGCCGACGACCGGGAGCTGACCGCCCGGCAGGAACAGCGCGCTGGTCGAGGAGAACTGATCGAACCGGAACGCGTTCTCCCGCACCATCTCGCGGAACTCGGCATCCACCGGGAAGCCCTGCCGCGCGACCCGCTCGGCCGGGCGCAGCGCGGCGGCCAGGCTGATCGTGCCGAAGTTACGCAGGGCCTGCTGCCAGGTCATCAGGTTCCCCGGCACGCCCACGGACAGGCCGCTGGTCACGGCGGTGGGGAAGCTCAGCGGCTTGCCGGTGGCGGGATCGATGAACAGGTTCGGTCCTGCTGATTGCGGTGTCGTCTCCCGGCCGTCGATCGTGTACACCCGGTGGGTCCGGGCGTTGTAGTACACGAGGAAACCGCCACCGCCGATGCCCGCCACGAACGGGTCGGTCACGCCAAGCGTGGCGGCCACCGCGACCGCGGCATCCACGGCATTGCCACCGTGCTTCAGCACCTCGATACCGGCCTGAGTGGCCTGAACGTCGTCGGAGGCCACCGCACCGCCGCTGCCCACCGCGGTGCTCTGTTTGACCAGAACAGGCGGCCCCGTGGCGGTGCTGGCCGTTGCCGCGGCGCCCACCGTTCCAGTGACGGTGACCGCGACGATCGTCGCGAGGCTCAGTGTGATCCAAGTGCGCCGAGAAGCCGTCATTCCTTCACGCTCTCACATAAACCACCGGTGTTGAACCCGTATCACATCCGGTGGGCGCCGTTCTCGTGGAGTTTTAGGGCTCTTTGGAAGAAGGGGCGCCGGAAACCGGCGCCTAATCCTCCAGGAGGCTCTTATCTTCCACGGGGTTGTTCGGACAAATGGGACGTGTCGTGAAATGTCGGGTGGCGGGCCGAGGCGGGGCGGCGGGGCG
>JAFARZ010000100.1 GCA_019245115.1 Streptosporangiaceae bacterium
CAGCACTTGAACTCGGTGGCGCCCTCGGGCACCTGCTCGGCGGCGAAGAACAGGTAATGCGGGCAGGTCTCGGCGGACAACCGGATCCCGGCGGCCTGTGCCCCGGCGATCATCGCCACGCATTCCGCGGCCGACAGGTGCACGATGTGCGCCCGCCCGCCGGTGCGCGCCGCCGCGGCGATCACCTTCTCGATCGCCCGGCGTTCCGCCTTCGGCGGCCGGGACGCCAGGAATACCCCGAAGTCGCGGCCGGACGCGGTGGAGATCTCCGCGCCGTCTTCGGCGTGCACGGCGAGAAGGGCATCCAGGCCGGCCAGCGCCGACATCGCGGACCGCAGGCCGGCGACATCCAGCGGCGGGAACTCCCCCACGCCCGAGTCGAGCAGGAAGCATTTGAACCCGACCACGCCCGCCTCGTGCAACGCGGCCAGTTCGCCTTCGTTCCCGGGTCCGGTGTTCTCCGGCACCGCACCGCCCCAGAACGCCACGTCGGCCCAGCACTGCCCGGCCGCCGCGGCTTGCTTTTCTCGCAGCGCCCGCACCGAGACCGTGGGCGGCAGCGAGTTCAGCGGCATGTCGCAGATCGTGGTGACCCCGCCGGCCACGGCGGCCCGGGTGGCGGTGGCGAACCCCTCCCAGTCGGTCCGCCCCGGCTCGTTGACGTGCACGTGGGAGTCGACCAGGCCCGGCAGCAAGGCCAGCTCGCCCAGGTCGACCTCGCGGTCCGCGTCCAGGACGGCGTCGTAGTCCTCGACCGCCGCGATCACCGGGCCGGCCACGACCACCGCCGCCGGCCGGGTGCCGTCCGGCAGCACCGCCCGCCGTGAGCGTAGGACTAGATCAGATCTGGCCATTGAATGCTCCAGTGCCATTCAAAGACTCAATGACCTTCAGCAGGGCGGAATGGTCCAGCGAGCCGTAACCCTGCGCGCGCGCCGCCGCGATGAGCTGCGCGACCAGGCCGGCCATCGGCAGCGCGACGCCGGCGTCGCGGGCGGCGGAGATCGCGATACCCATGTCCTTATGATGCAGGTCGATCCGGAATCCTGGCTTGAATTCCCGGGCCAGCATCGTCTCTCGCTTCAGTTCCAGGATCCGGCTGCCGGCCAGGCCGCCGGCCAGCATGTCAAGCCCGGCGCGGGCATCCACACCGGAGCGTTCCATCAGCACGATCGCCTCGGCCACCAGGGCATAGGTGCCGCCGACCACGATCTGGTTGGCCGCCTTCACCACCTGCCCCGCGCCATTGGGCCCGACCAGCGCGAACGTCTTCCCGACCGCCTCGAACACCGGCCGGGCCGCGTCGAAGTCCGCCTCCTCGCCGCCCACCATGATGGACAGCGTCCCCGCGATCGCGCCCGCCTCGCCGCCGCTCACCGGCGCGTCGAGAACCCGGAGGCCGATCTCCGCCCCGGCCGCGGCGACCGAGCGGGCGGTCTCCGGCTTGATCGTGGAGAAGTCGATGTACAGCCCCGCCGGGCTCCCCGCTGACCGGAGCCGGGCCGTCCGGATATCCGCGAAGACCTCCTCGACCTGCGGGGAGTCCGGCAGCATCGTGACGATGATCTCCGCGTCCGCCACCGCGTCCGCGATGCTCGGCGCGGCCCTGCCCCTACCACCAGGCCCGCCCGCGGCGACCAGGCGGTCCATGGCCGGCTGCTTGTGGTCGTGGCCGACGACGAAATGGCCGGCCCTGGCCAGGTTCGCGGCCATGGGGCTGCCCATGATGCCCAGGCCGATAAAGCCGATGCGGGACATTTACCCCTCTCTCCAGGCGAAGGTCTTGGCGGTGGTGCCGGCGCCGTTCGGCCGGTATTCACATCCCACCCACCCGGGATAGCCCTGAGCGGCGAGCTGGGAGAACAGTGCCTCGAAATCCACGGTTCCGGTGCCGGGTGCGCCGCGGCCTGGCACGTCCGCGATCTGGATGTGGGTGACGTACGGGCTGGTGAGCACGCGGGGGAGATCCTCGCCCATCATGCCCAGGTGATACAGGTCGGCGAGGAAGCCGACGTTGGATGCGCCCTGGCCGCGGACCGCGTCGATCACCTCGGCGGCTGCCCGGCTGGAGGTGATCGGGTAGCGCGGGTTCTCCGCCGAGTTCAGCGCCTCGAGGACGACGGTCGCTCCGGCCCGCGCGGCGGACCGGGCGGCCATCACCAGATTCTCCACGGCGAGGTCACCGTCACAAGGCTCGTTGCCGTACAGCGCGTTCAGCACCGTGCACCCGGTTCGTCCGGCGATACCGGTACAGACCTCGATGTTGTCGCGGAACTCGGCCGTTTTCGCCGGATCCGATACCCAGCCGCGGTCACCCGCCGCCATGTCGCCCGCCGCGAAGTTGAGGCCGGCCAATCGCACACCGGCGTCGTTCAGCGCCGCGATGAACGCGTCGACTTCGGCATCGGCGGGGACGGGCCCGGCGAACGGCCACCAGAACTCGACCGCGTCGAAACCGGCCGCCTTGGCCGCGGCGGGCCGCTCGAGCAAGGGAAGTCCGGTGAACAGGATCGAGCAGTTCACGTCGAACTTCAGCCCGAATGTCTGCATGACCCAATAGTCTGCCATCTGCTGTTCACCTGTTACCGCCGCACCCGTCAGGTCACATCTGGTACAAATAGACCGCCTTTCCAGGAATCCAGGGCGGGGAGCTTCTATGCGGACATCCAAGACATTGATGATCGTGTCCACAGCGTTGGTGAGTGCCGCGGCGGCGGGCCTGATCGCCGCGTCCGCAGCCGCCGCGCCGGGACATGCCGCGCCCGGACATCCAGGGCAGCCCGCGGGACAGAGCTTCCCCAGCTACTCGGTCAAGACGATCCTGAACGGTGCGGGCCTGACCCACCACAACAGCCACACCGGCAAGAAGGAAGCGCTGAGCAAGCCGGACGACCTGACTTCCTTCGGCGGGGACCTGTTCACCGCGTTCCAGAACGGAGTCGGACCGCAGGGTGAGCCGAGCACCACGAACAACGCCGACAGCACGGTGGTCGAATTCACGCCCGGCGGCTCGGTGGTGGCTCAGTGGGATCTGCGGGGCAAGGTCGACGGCCTGACCGCCAACCCCGCCACCGGCGAGGTCATCGCCACGGTGAACGAGGACCTGCACTCCAGCCTCTACAGCATCGAGCCGGGCGGCGAGGTTATCCACTACCAGTACAGCAAGCCGCTGCCGCACAACGGCGGGACCGACGCCATCTCCTTCTTCAAGGGGCAGATGCTGGTCAGCGCGTCGGCGCCGGGCACCACCGGGGCGGCGGCGCCGAACGCCAAGTACCCGGCGGTGTACTCGGTCACGCTGAACCAGACCACGCACGCGGCCACGACGAAGCCGTACTACTACGACGAAGCGGGCGCCCGGCTCGCCAACAAGGACCTTGGCGCGCGCATCAGGCTGGCGCTGACCGACCCGGACTCCAGCGAGGTCGTCCCGTGGAGCGCGCCGCGATTCCGCGGCAACTTCATGCTGAACAGCCAGGGCGACCAGGAGCTGATCTTCTCCTGGGACTCCGGCTCGCGGTGGGTGCTCAAGCTGCCCCAGTCGGTGGACGACACCGCGTGGGCGACCTCATGGGATGGCAAGTTGTACGCCACCGACTCCGGAGCCGACAAGGTGGTCGTGGTGAACAGCCGGAAGTTCTGGCCGGGCACGGCGTTCGTGGCGGTGACCCCGTGCAACGCGAACAGCGCGCCCGCCACCTGCCCAGCGCCGCCGAAGTTCCCGGCCAACTACCTCGGGCTGCTGAACATGGCCACCGGCCAGATCATCCCGGTGGAACTGCACGGCGGTACCCTGCACCCGGTCGGCCTGGTGTTCATGGATAGCGACAGCTAACCTGCCCAAATACGCGCGCCAGCCGCCGTAGCCGGTGATGTCGGTGAGATCCTCCAGCGACGGACACCGCCGCCGGAGGATCATGCCGAGCGCGGCCGCGCCGTCGGCCAGTTCGATCACGCCGAGTTCGAGCTCGGGCGGCTCGGCGGGCAGCAGTGACTCCCGCAGCACGTCGAGCGGCAGATCGTAGACCTCACCCGCGATGGAGGCGCCGCGGCCGGAGGCCCAGGCCAATTCGGCACCGCCATCGGCGACCGGCTCAAGCGCCGGGAACCGGCCGCCGACCGAGTGCAGCCGGTACCGCGGGGCGGTGCGCGTCTCCGCGACCAGCGGCGCCCCGCGCAGCAGATGATGCAGGGATCCACCGCGCATCCCGCCGCCGTTCAGGAACATCAACGGCATTCCGACGTCCTCCCGGCAACGATATGCTCGGGGCGGACCGGGACGCGGGTCAGGTCCAGGCCGGTGGCCGCGCGGATCGCGGCGACGATCGCCGGGGTGGAGGAGATCGTCGGCGGTTCGCCGACGCCGCGCAGTCCGTACGGCGCGTGCGGGTCGGCCAGTTCCAGCACGTCCAGCCGGACCGGCGGCATGTCCATGACGGTGGGGATCAGGTAGTCGGTGAACGACGGGTTCCGCACCACCCCGTCGGTCAGCTGTATCTCTTCCATCACCGCCAGGCCCAGGCCCTGCGCGATGCCGCCATGGATCTGGCCCTCGACCGCCTGCGGGTTCATCGCCTTGCCGACATCCTGCGCGGTCGCGATCTCCACCACCTTGACCAGGCCGAGTTCGGTGTCGACGTCCACCACGGCACGGTGCGCCGCGAACGCGTACTGCACGTGCGCGTTGCCCTGGCCGGTGTCCGGGTCGAGCGGCTCGGTGGGCCGGTGCCGCCAGGTCACGATGGCCTCCGCGGGCAGCTCTCCGGCCGCGGCCCGTTCGCGCACCTGCTGGCACGCGGCCCGGACCGCGCCGCCGGTCATGTACGTCTGCCGGGACGCCGACGAGGAGCCGGCGCTGCCGATCGAGGTGTCCGCGGGTAGGATCACCACCCGGTCGACGTCAAGCTCGGTGCGGACGATCTGTTCCAGCACGGTGACCAGGCCCTGGCCGACCTCGGCCGCCGCCGTGTGCACCTGGGCGACCGGCTGTCCGGAGATCAGCTCCAGCCGCACCCGCGCGGTGGAGTAGTCGTCGAAGCCCTCGGAAAAGCAGACGTTCTTGATGCTGATCGCATAGCCGACGCCGCGCGCGACCCCCTCGCCGTGCGTGGTGTTGGACACGCCGCCCGGCAGCGACCGCGGGCTGGCGCCACTCAGATCTGTGTCCCTCAGATCTGTGCCCGTGGCCGCGGGGAGGGGCCGGTCCCTGACCCTGCGCAGCAGCTCGGCCACCGGGGCGGCCGAGTCGACCACCTGGCCGGTGGGCATCACCGACCCTTCCGAGATCGCGTTGCGCACCCGCAGCTCGACGGGGTCCAGGCCCAGGGCCGCGGCCAGCTTGTCCATCTGCGATTCATAGGCGAAGCACGATTGCACCGCACCGAATCCGCGCATCGCCCCGCAGGGCGGATTGTTGGTGTAAATCGCATAGCAATCGAGAACGACGTTGGTGACGTCGTATGGGCCGATGCCGAGTGTCGCGGCGTTGGCGGCCACGGCGGTGGAACTCGACGCGTACGCGCCGCCGTCCAGGACGATGCCGGCCTTGACGAACACCAGCTTCCCGTCCCTGGTCGCGCCGTGCTCGTAGCGCAGCGATGCCGGATGCCGGTGCACATGGCCGAAGAACGACTCCTCCCGCCCGTACATCATCTTGACCGGCTTGCCGGTGTGCAGCGCGAGCAGGCACGCGTGGATCTGCATGGACAGGTCCTCGCGGGCCCCGAACGCGCCGCCGACTCCGGACAGCGTGATGCGCACCTGGTTCTCGGGCAGGCCGAGGCTGGCCGCTATCTGGTCGCGGTCCACATGCAGCCACTGGGTGGCGACGAACAGGTCGACGCCTCCGTCTCCGGCGGGCACGGCCAGGCCGGACTCGGGCCCGAGGAAGGCCTGGTCCTGCATGCCGACCTGGTACTCGCCCGTCACCACGACGTCCGCGGTCACGTCCGGGTCGCCCTTACGGATCTTCACGTGCCGGACCAGGTTGCCCCCGGGGTGAACGTGCGGAGTGCCAGGGTTCAGCGCGGCGCGCGCGTCGGTCACCGGCGGCAGGGGCTCGTAGCTGACGTCGATCCGCCGCACGGCCCGGCGGGCGGTCTCCGGATGGTCCGCCGCCACCAGCGCGACCGGCTCACCCTGGTAGCGGACCCGGTCGATGGCCAGGACCGGCTGGTCGCGATGCTCCAGCCCGTAGGTCAGCTGACCGGGCACGTCGGTGTAGGTGAGCACCGCGTGCACCCCGGGAGTCTTCAGCGCGCCGGTCAGGTCGAGGCCGGTGATGCGCGCGCTGGGGTGCGGACTGCGCAGCGTGGCGCCCCACAGCATGCCTTCCAGCCACAGGTCCGATGAGTAGGCGAACTCCCCGGACACCTTCTGCCGCCCGTCCGGCCGCGCCGGACTGTCCCCGACGCGTCCCCGGGTCGTCGTCCCGGCCGGTAGCGTCATCGTTCCGCCTCCCCGAGCAGCCTTTCCCGGGCCCGGCGGACCGCCTGGGTGGCGGCGGTGACGTCGATCGTGCGCAGCTCGCCACGTTCCACCACCGGCCGGCCGCCGACCAGCAGCAGCTCGACGCGTGCGGACGGTCCCAGCACCAGTGCGGCGACCGGGTCGCCGACCGGGTCATGGGCCAGCGCGTCGAGCCGCCACAGCGCGATGTCCGCGAGCATGCCGGGCCGGAGCGCGCCCAGTTCGTCCTCGCGGCCGAGGCAGCGAGCGCCGCCGCGGGTACCCATCCACAGGGCCTGCCGGGCCGACAGCGCCGCCGGACCGTCCTCGCCCCGGACCCGGGCGGTCAGCAGCGCCTGGCGCAGTTCGCCGGCCACCGTCGAGGTCTCGGCCGAAGCCGGGCCGTCGACGCCGAGACCGACGCTGACGCCCGCCCGCAGCAACTGGCGGACCGGGGCGATGCCGGAGCCCAGCCGGGCGTTCGAGCTCGGGCAGTGGGCCACCGTGGTGCCGGTCACGGCCAGGCGTTTGGTCGCGGGCTCGTCGAGGTGCACGCAGTGCGCCAGCCACACGTCGCCGCCGAGCCAGCCGAGGTCGTCGGCGTACTCGGCCGGCGTGCGGCCCATGCTCTGGCGGCAGTAGGCGTCCTCCTCCCTGGTCTCGGCCAGGTGCGTGTGCAGCCGGACCCCGAGCCGTCGCGCCAGCGCGGCGGCCTCGCGCATCAGCCGTTCGGTCACCGAGAACGGCGAACAGGGCGCCACCGAGATCTGGACCATCGAGCCGGGGGAGGGATCGTGGAACCGCCGGACCGCGTCCTCGGTGGCGGCCAGCGCCGCGTCGGTGTCCTCGACGATCTCGTCCGGCGGCAGCCCGCCCGCCGAACGGCCGAGATCCATCGAGCCGCGACCGGGATGGAACCGCAGGCCGGTGCGCGCCGCCGCGTCGATTGCCGCTTCCAGCGCCGCCAGGCCCGATGCCGGGAAGAGGTAGTGGTGGTCGCTGCTCGTGCTGCACCCCGACAGCGCGAGCCAGGCCAGGCCGGCGGCGGCCGCGGCGTGGACCTGCTCGGCGTCGATCTTCCCCCACAGCGGATACAGCTCGGCGAGCCAGTCGAACAGCGGGGACTGCTGGGCCATACCCTGGGTCAGCCACTGGAACAGGTGATGGTGGGTGTTGATCAGCCCGGGCGTGGCCAGGCACCCGGTCCCGTCGATCCGGCGGAAACCCTCGGGCGCGGGCCCGGCATACCGCCCCTCGCCGGTCGCGGCGATCCGGCCGTCGTCGCCCACCACGATATGCCCGGCCCGATGCTCAGTGCCCGCCGAGCGGTGGTGCGGCCCGTCCATCGTGGCGATGGCGCACCCCTCGATGATGAGGCCGCTCATCGGGCGCCTCCGCTGAATTGGCCTGGGCCTCCGGCCACGGCGGCCATCCGCGCGCCCGCCAGCCGCACCGCGTCGAGGATCTTCTCGTATCCGGTGCACCGGCACAGATTCCCGGCCAGGCTCTCGCGGAGATCAGCGTCATCCGGCACGCCGTCGGCCCGCCGCAACAGGTCGTAGGCCTGCACGATCAGCCCCGGCGTGCAGAAGCCGCACTGGACCGCTCCCGCGTCGATGAACGCCTGCTGCACCGGGTGCAGTTCGCCCCGCCTGTCCGCGATCCCCTCGACGGTGACGATCTCCCCGCCTTCGGCCTGCCCGGCCGCGACCAGGCACGCGCACACCGGCACGTCGTCCATGAGGACCGTGCACGAGCCGCACTCGCCCTGCTCGCACGCGTTCTTCGAGCCGGGCAGCGCGAGCCGCTCGCGAAGCACGTACAGCAGGCTTTCGCCTTCCCAGACGTCATCGGCGGTCACGGCCGTCCCGTTGACCGTCATCGTCACCCGCATGAGTCCGACCTCTCCTTCCGATAACCGTCCCAGGCCCAGGTCAGGGTGCGACGGGCCAGCACGGTCAAGGCGTGACGGCGGTATTCGGCGGTGCCGCGCACGTCGTCGATCGGCCGCGCCGCGGCGGCCACCAGCGCGCCGAACTCACGGGTCAGCGAGTCGGCCAGCGGCCCGGGGGAGTCCCACGGCAGCCGCGCGGCAAGGAACTCCTCCGCCTCCACCGCCCGCAACGGCGTCGGCCCCGCCGACCCGATCCCGGTACCCACCTGGCTGGCCGCGACCCGCAGTTCCAGGGCGAACGCGCATACCGCGATCACCATGGCGTTCCGCGTCCCGACCTTGGCGAACTGCTGGGGTCCCGGCGCCGCCGGCACGAGCACCGCGGTGATCAGCTCATCCGGCTCCAGCGCGCTGCGCTTCGGCCCGGTGAAGAAATCCGCTGCCCGCACCAGCCTGCGGCCGCGCACCGACATGACCTCGACTACCGCACCGGCGGCCAGCAGCACCGGATGACAGTCACCGGCGGGGGAGGCCGACCCGAGGTTCCCGCCGATCGTGCCCCGGTTGCGGATCTGCGGCGACCCTACCGTCCGCGCCGCCATGGCCAGTCCCGGCAGCAGGGACCCGAGCTCGCCCACCATCCGCGCATAGCAGACTCCCGCCCCGATCCGGAGCATCCCGGGCGTCTCGTGTTTCCAGGTGGACAGGGACAGAACCCGGGACAGGTCAAGCAGCGCCTCGGGGCGCCGGGCGTCGAAGTTGATCTCCACCATGACATCGGTGCCCCCGGCGACCGGCAGAGCGGCCGGGCGCTCCGCCTTCATCGCCAGCGCCTCGTCGAGCGAACCGGGTCGCAGGAAGTCCATACGCCGCTACCAGGCCACATCGGAGGGGGCCGGGGGAGCGTCGTCACGCAGCACACTGCCCTCGATCAGGCCGTACGGTCGGTCGGCGGCGTAGAACACCGTGCCTTCGCTCTCCACGCCGAAAGACGACATGTCGACTTCGAAATGGTGCTTGTTCGGCAGGGACAGCCGGATCTCGGCCACCGTCGGCAGCTCCTCGAGCACCCGCTTCCCCATGGCGAACAGCGTCTGCTGGAGCGAGTAGCTGTGTGTCTGACCGAACGCGGCCAGCAGCGCCTCGCGCGCCGCCCGGTACGCAGCGGCCCATTCCATCAACTCGCTGTGCCGCCAGCGTGCGTCCACCGCGGTGGCCAGGATCCGGTCCGTGGTCTCGGTCAGCGTCGTGTACCGGTCCCGGGCGAACCCCCAGAACTCCGAGCCCGCCGAGTTCAGCACGACGAGGTCCCGCAGCCCGGAGACGACCCAGGTCCGGGTGCCGTCGACGGTCACCGCCGCCGTCCGCACCTCACCGCCGCTCCTCGCGAACGAGTGGCCGGTGCCGGCGATAGGTTCCCACGCGTACTCCTCGATGCGGATCCGGGCGACCGAGATCGCCGCCTGCGAGGAAACGAAGTGCCGGGCAAGCAGTATCCCGAAATCCTCGATCTCGCCTACCCCGTGCTCGGCGGCGAATGCGAACACCGTGTTCTTCTGCGCGTCCGTGGTCAGCACGGCGGCGTTGTCACCGGTCAGGTGCGTGGCCTCCAGCGCACCCGACAGCGCCACGCTGACCGACAGGTCGCGCAGGGTGTGCGGGCCGCCGTCCGGCCTGTTCACGCGGACGACCCGCACCTCGGCCTTGCCGTACTGGTTGGCGCCCAGCACGATCATCGCGATCAGCTCCCCCGGTAGGTCGAGTAGGCGAACGGGCTGAGCAGCAACGGCACGTGATAGTGCTCGGTCGCCGATGTCACCTCGAACACCACCTCGACCCGCGGGTAGAACGTCTTCACCCCTAGTGCGGCGAAGTAGTCGCCGGTGCGGAACGTTATCCGGTACACGCCGGGCGGCATCTGGCCAGATAGCCGCAGCCGGCCATCGGCGTCCGTCTGCTCAGTGTCCGTCTGCTCAGTGTCCGTCCGCTCAGTGTCCGTCCGCTCGGGCTGGACGCGGCTCCACATGCCCTCGAGGTCTGGCGTCTCGCGCTCCAGCATCACCGGTACGCCTGCCGCGGGACGTCCGGTCCTCGCGTCGAGGACGTGCGCCGATACCGTCACAGGGCCAGCAGCTTCGTCATCCGCAGCCGGGTGATCTTCCTGAGCTCTTGGCGAGCCACCGTCCGTTCGTTCGATGGGGTATTTTCAAGCCGCGTCCGCAGCCGGTCCAGCATTTCCTGGCCAGAAAGACCGCTCGCGCAGATCAGGAACACGTGGCCGAAGCGCTGCTCATAGGCGGTGTTCGCGGCGGCGAGGGCTCGGCGGACGGCTGCCCCGGCCGCGGCGGCGCCAGCCTGCTCGGCCGCCGATATGCCCCCCGTGCGTTCGCCGATCCGCGGATGGGCGTTCATGGCTTCCAGGATATCGTCCCAGTTCAGGGTGGTGTCGAAGGCGCGATCGATAGCGGCGTACAGGGCGGCCGCGTCAGGGTAGGGCCGGCCACGGACGATGGCTGCGCCGAACGTCTTCGACTCACAACAGGAGAGCACATCGAGTTCGGCCGCGGCCGCGGACTCCGCGTTGAACTCGCTCAGGCTCGCCGCCATCGCCGTCCTCTCCCGGCCCCCTCGCCCTCATTCCGCCATCCAATCAGCGCGGTCAGTGGGCCGATAGCCGCTTATCGGATGAATCGCCGGTTACCCCCCTCTAGCGCTTTTGTAGCTTTCGCTAAACAATCACGAGTTAGGGTGCACTTTCGAAAGCAGGAACGCTGGGCGAGGGGAGGGGCCATGCGAGTGCGCGACCTGCTGGATGTGCCGGGCCTCGGGCTCAGGCTGCTGACCGACGTCACCGGCCTCGATCGCCCCATCAAGCACGTATACACCACCGACCTTCCGGATCCCGGTCGTTATCTTACCCGGGGTGACCTGGTGCTCACTGGAATGATCTGGTGCCGGGAACCAGGCGACGCTGACCGGTTCGTCCGCGCGCTGACCCGCGCGGGCGCGAGCGTGCTGGGCGCCGGCGAGGCGCTGGGACCGGTGCCGCGCGAGGTGATAGATGCCTGCGGACGACACGGCGTCACGCTGCTCGCGGTCCCCCCGGAGACGTCGTTCGCGACCGTGACCGACGAGGTGGGGCGGCGGCTGAGCGGAGACCGGGCTACCGCGATGACCCGGGTGCTCGGGCGGCGCAGGCTGCTGCTGTCCGCCGTCGCCGAAGGCGCGGGCCTGGACGAGATGTTCCGGCTGATGAGCCGCGAGATCGGGGTGCGATGCTGGCTGCTTACCGGTACCGGGCAAGTGGTCGGCGGTACCGGCGCGCCGCCGCCCCGGTCCGTTGCCCTGCGGCTGGCCGCCGAGTACGTGAAGGCCGGGCGGCTGCCCGCGGTGACCCGCCCGCTCGGTGACGACTACCGCCGGTACACACTGTTCGCGGTGGGCGGCGAACCGCGGATCACCAGCTGGTTCCTCGCCTGCGCAGGGCTGACGGAGGGTTTCGGGGAGGACGTCACTTTCGCCATGGGAGCGGGCGGGACGGCGTCCCCCCGCGACAGTTCCGAAAACTGGCCGCATGAGCTGCGCGAATCCGTGGCCGAGCTGGCCGCGGACGTCGCGCTGGAGCGGGCGCGCCTCGACGCCGGCCGGGCGGGCGAGCGCAAGCTGGCCGAGGCGATCGTCACCCGGCTCGCCACCGAAGGCTCCGCTGGTCTGGCTGAGGGCTCCTCGCCGGCCGAGATCGCCTCCCTGATGCGCGCGGCCGGCCTGCCGCCGGATGGCGGCTACCTGATCGCGGCGTTGCGGACCGGGGCGGTGGCGACAGGGGCGGTGGCGACCGGGGCGGTGGCGACGGAGACAGGCGCGGCCGGACACTGGCGCTGCGCCCTGGCCGAAGATCTGGTGCTACCGCACGCCGGGAACGCCCTGACCGCCCCGCTCGGCGACGAGATCATCGCCATCATCCCCGTAGGCCCGCATGATCCGCCCGAACCCGCCGAGGACGGTCATCCCGCCGCGGACGGTCATCCCGCCGAGGGCGGGATTGCCGCCGCGGGCGGGATCGCCTCAGCGCAAACGTTCGCAGCGAGCATACGCGAGGCCCTGCCGGTGTTCGAGGCCGATCGGTCCCGGCTCCAGGTCAGCGTCGGCGTGAGCACCCCGGTGGCCGGTGTGACGGCGCTGGCCGGCGCGCTGCACGAGGCCCGGAGCGCGCGCCGGCTGGCCGCGGGCGCTTCCGCCGCGGCACATTTCTCCGCCCTGGCCGTCGTGACCAGCGACGAGGTGGCCTCGCATGAGCTGCTGCTGGCCAGTGTTCCGCCCAGCGTGCTGCGGTCGTTCCGCGAACGATTGCTAGGGCCGCTGCTGGCCTATGACCAGCAGCACCGCGCTGAGCTGGAATCCACGCTGCGCGAGTTCCTGGCCTGTTCCGGTTCCTGGAACGCGTGCGCGGCCAAGATGTACGTGCACGTGAACACCGTCCGGTACCGGATCAGGCGCATCGAGGAGCTGACCGGACGTGACCTGTCGAGCCTGGATGACCGGGTCGACTTCTTTCTCGCGCTGCGCGTCCGCTAGCGGGGATAACATGCCGTGGTGGTGACCATTCGCGCCGCGCGCATCGGCGATGCCGCGGCGATCGCGGCGGTGCAGCGCGCGAGCTGGTTCGCCGCGTATGAGGGCATCATCGCCCACGACATCATCGACGAGTTCACCGCGCCCGACGACGGCGCGCGGATGCGGCAGACATTCCGTGCGCGTCCCTGGCAGCACACGATTGTCGCGGTGGCTGATGTCGCGGGGCCAGGGCCTGCCGCAATCATTGGCTACGCCTCATTTGGCCCCGAACGGGATGTGCTGCATGGCTCCTGGCCGTACGAGCTGACATCGGCCGGCGTCGCGGGGCAGGTCGCCGAGCTGTACGCGTTCTACACAGATCCCGGCTGGTGGTCCACGGGTACCGGCCGGGCCCTGATGGAACGGGTGCTGCGGGACACCGCCCGGCTGGATTTTGCCGAGATCGTGCTGTGGGTCCTGGAGAAGAACGCCCGCGCGCGCCGCTTCTATGAACGCGCCGGATTCACCGCGGACGGCGCGGTCAACATGATCGACGGCCTGGGAGGCGTCCCCGAGGTGCGCTACCGCCGCGCTGCTTCCTAGGACCGCGCTTGCCCTGACGCGCGGGTCAATGTTTACCGTCGAAGACATGAGAATCGGTGAGGTGGCCGCCCGGGCCGGCACGACGACGCGCGCGCTGCGGTTCTACGAGTCGCTGGGGCTGCTCGAGGCGCCGCGCACCGCCAATGGCTACCGGGAGTACGGCGAGGACCATGTCCGCCTGGTGAAGGAAATTCTCGGCCTGCAAGCCATGGGGCTCAGCCTCGATGACACCAGGCCGTTCGTCGAATGCCTGCGAGCCGGCAACGCCGCCGGGGATTCCTGTCCGGATTCGATCGAGGTCTACCGGCGCAAGCTCGCGGAGGTGGAAGCCTGCCTTGACCAGCTCAACGCGGTGCGGGCCGATCTGCTGGCCAAGCTGGCCGCCGCTGGCCAGGCCAGCGGGCCGTGCACCGTTCCCGGTTACGGATTTCCCGGCTACGAAAAGGAGCGATAGATGCTAACCGCACAGGTGCCCGTTGTCACGGACGAGACGTTCGAGCAGGACGTCGTCCGGCACGACGGACCGGTCCTGGTCGACTTCTGGGCGCAGTGGTGCCCGCCCTGCCACATGATCGCTCCGGTACTGGCCGAAATAGCGGTCGAGCGGGCCGGCTCGCTGGCCGTCCGCGCCATCAACGCCGACGAGAACCCGATCACCGCCAGTAACTACCAGGTGATGGCGCTGCCGACGCTGATGCTCTTCATCGACGGGAAGCCGGTGCGGTCGTTCGTCGGTGCTCGTCCGAAGAGCAGGCTGCTGGCGGAACTGGATAGTGTCATTTCCTGAGCTTGCCGGCGCGGCGGATTACCGCCTTGTGGCGGCTTTTCCGCACTACGTGAACGCTCCAAACAAATCGAGTTGGGGCGTGTCCTGGCCGGGTGCCAATTTTGCCATGATATGACCGTTATGTGACGGCGGCTTCGGTGGACGACGCGGAAAGAAAGGGCTTCGCGGAAGTTAGGGCGCCGGTTTCCGGCACCTTTTCTTCCAGGAAGCCCTTTTCTTCCACAAGATGGCCGGGCCATGTGCCCGCTATGTAGCGATACGCGTAGTTCAACAGGCTGGCCAGCACACTCTCGCAAAGACGACATGCCCGGCATGCCGCAAACACGCGTTATGGAATGCCTGCATAGTGCGTAAATCAAAGCGCAGAGCGTAAAATAAACTGCCGGATCTTCCAGTCTACGTCCGGCAAATGCGGATATGAGCGGCACCCGGGAGCGGCCGACGACAGCCAGCACGGCCTGAGAGACGGGGTCATTTCCTGGAGGGCCGCGGTGCATCGAGCCCGAAGCGGCGCTGTTCTATGACAAGGCAGCGATCTTCTACGTAGAGCAGGCCCGCTTCCCCGGCGATGACGTGGGCCTCGGCCGAGGCGATACCCAGCTGCAGCCACAGGGCCGTGGCACCCGCCGCGACAGCCTGCCGGGCGACGTCCGGCGCCTGATCTGATGGCCGGAACACGTCGACCAGTCCGACCTGTCCGGGGATGTCCGCGAGCGCCCGGTAGACCCGCTCGCCCAGGATCTCGTCGGCATGGGGGTTCACCGGGACGATGCGCTGACCACAGTATCCCGGCTCGTCCAAGTAGCCTGGCTAAGATGCCCACCGTGACTCCGGCTGCCCGGCACCGTCGGCGCGTCGTCCTCAGCGGGACGACCGCGGTTGTCCTGGCGGTGCTCGCGTTGGCCAGCGGGTGCGCCGGCAATCCGCAGCCCAAGGCGTCGCGACCGGGGGCGTCCCAGCCGCCGGCATCGAAAACGGCGGGGTCAAAGGCGACGTCGCGACCGGCGAGCCGCGACGTTCGCACGCTGCCCTCGGCCACCGCCCGCCCGGGCCCGGTCCGCATCGGCACCAGCGGGACGTATCAGGTCGGTCAGCGCCAGATGACCTTCAGCGAGCCGGCGCACCGGGGGGCGACCGGTGTGTATCTCGGTTCGCGCGGGCTGGTGACGGAGATCATGTACCCGCTCGCGCACGGATCGGGCAGCGCTACGGTCCGCGGGCCGTTGCCTTTGCTGCTGTTCGCGCCCGGGTACCTGCAATGTGTTTATGAGTACTCGGACCTGCTGCGGTCGTGGGCCAGCGCCGGGTACGTGGTCGCGGCAGTGAGCTTCCCGGTCACCAGCTGCCAGGCTGGCGGCTCAGAGGCCGATCTGGTGAATCAGCCCCAGGACATGTCCTACCTGCTGAGCAAGCTGCTGCGGCTCAGCGCGCAGCCCGGTGATTCGCTGTCCGGCCTGCTGGACTCCAGCAAGGTCGCCGCGGCCGGCCAGTCCGACGGCGGAGACACCGTCGCCGCGCTGGCCGCCAGCACCTGCTGCACCGACCACCGGCTGAAGGCGGTGGCCGTGCTGTCCGGAGCGGAGTGGCCCGCGATGCCCGGACGTTACTTCGCCCATGCCGCGCCGCCAATGCTGTTCACGCAGGGCAGCGCGGACACCGTCAACCCGCCCTGGACCAGCCAGCAGCTCTATCGGGCCGATCGCGGTCAGGAGCGGTACTACCTCGACCTGTTCGGCGCGAGTCACCTGCCCCCGTACGAAGGATCGGCCCCGGTTGAGCACATCGTGGCCCGCGTTACGCTGGCCTTCTTCGACCGGTACGTGCTCGGTCAGTCCGGCGCCGCGAAGACGATGGCAGAGGACGGCAACGTGGCGGGCGTAGCCGCACTGGTCGGCAGCGGCACCCCCCCGCCGTGACAGGTCACTGACCCCCGGGCATCAGGGCCTCCCGATCGTGGCGGCCGTAGCCGCTGCCCGAGATAGGGCGGCGCCCTACGCGCGTTTGTCTGCGGGCATTGTGGTGTCTGTCCGGATGTTCGATATATGGACGGGATGTTCATGCAGTAAGGGGCGGTAATTTAGCTCGACATTCTTAGTAGCACATGATATTATCGAACACGATTAGCAAGTCAGGGAAGGTGGTTAGCCGGATCGGGGGAGAGGGGGGTGAAGAGCTAGCCATGGATGCGGTGTCCGTCCCGGGAAACGCCAGTGAGGCGCTGGGCATGCTTGAGTCTGCGGTGGGCTATCTGGCGGCCGCGGATTACGCGGAGATGCCCGCCTCGACTTTGGGGACGGTGCTGCTGGCCCTGGAATGCGCGGACGCGGCCGGGACGGTCGCGCGGGGCCGCGCTTTGAACGCGTTTGATGCAAAAGACGGGCACGAGGACGACGGGCAGAAGACAACTGGGGCGTGGCTGGCCAACATCGGCCGCGTGACCAGGGCCGAAGCGAACGGGCACCGGTCCTGGGGCAAGACGGTAGCCAGCCACCCGCTGATTGCCGAGGCGATGGGCGAGCGGCTGGACGACCACAGCCCGGTCATGTCCAGATCCTTCGCCCGCAAACTGTGCACCCTGACCGGCAAGATCCCCGAACCGCACCGGCAGGACGCGGACAAGATCCTGGCGACCGCGGCGCGGGCCGGGGCGACGCTGTCCGAGTTGATGTTCCTGGCCGCTGAGATCCTGGCCCGCACGGCACCGCCCGATGACGACGGCGGCGAGTATCCCGACGGGACCTTGCACCTGCAGACCACGCTCGATGGGGCAGGCGTGCTGACCGGCGAGCTCAGCCCCGAATGTACGGCGGCGGTCCAGGCCGTCCTCGGCGCGCTGTCCGCCCGGTGCGGCGCAGAGGACGACCGCACCCAGGACCAGCGGCTACATGATGGCCTGTACGAGGCGATGCGGCGGTTGCTCGGCTCGGAGCTGCTGCCGAAGAAGAACAGCCATTCCACCCAGGCCGTGGTGCATATCGGTCTCGCGGACCTGCTGGCCCTGCCCGGCGCGTCCCCGCTGCAGCTGGACTGGACCGCGCGGCTGGCGGCCCGGTGGGCCGGTATGCGCGCCGCCAGCGCCGAACACGGCGGCGGGGACGGCGCCGCGTGGATCACCGGGCCCGCCGCCCAGGGCATTACCTGCGACGCGGCGCTATTCCCCCTCGTGACCGGGGACCCCGACCTGGGCGTCCTGAACGAGCTGATCAAGCTATGCGTCGACCTCGACGGCCACCTGCACGGCGACAGCGATAGCGACAGCGGCAGCGGTAGCGACGTGACGGCACCAGACCAGGACACCGACGTCCAGCCCGGCGGGCAGACCGCCGGGCAGGCCGGGCAGCCAGCGGACCGGGCCGCGCACGCCCGGCGGGTCGAGGAACTGGTCCAGGAGATCATCGGCAAGGCCGCCGCCCTGCTGTCCGGCGAAGCGGGACTCGCGTCGCTCCTGCGGCGGAACCTGCTAGGCGACATGAGCCTGGGCGGGCCGTCCCTCCCGCTCGACGTCGGCGATGTCGACGACATCCCGTGGTGGATCCGCCGCGCCGTGCACACCCGCGACCAGATGTGCCGCTGGCCAATCGGGTGCGGCCAGCCGACGTGGGCGACCGAGCCGCATCACGTGACGCACCGGGCGGACCACGGCCCGACCGCTGTCGAAAACTTGTACGATTTGTGCTATTACCATCATCATATCCTGGTCCACCAGAAGGGCTGGACCATCAGAACCCGGCCAGATGGCACCCTCGAAGCGACATCCCCCGACGGGAGGGTGTTCACCGAGCACACCCGCCCACCGCCTCGGCCCGGGTGAAACCACGGCTTTATGGCGCCCCGCGAGTCAAGCTCAAGCAGGACTGACCGCCGTGGCCGGCCCCGCCGGTCTGAGGAATCGCGGCGGCTGGTATCCACACGTACCGGGCCCCGTGGGCTAACCGCGTGTGCCCGCGGGGGTGGGCAGGGCGGCGCGGGCGTGGGTTATCAGGGCGCGGGCGGCGGGGCTGGCGGGGCCTTCGGCGCGCCAGGCCAGGGCCAGGCGACCGCGGATCTGGGGGTCGCGGATGGAGATCGCTCGCAGGTCGTCGTGCGTCGCGGCTACGGAAGCGGGCAGGAACGCGAGGCCCAGCCCGTGGGCGGCGAGGCGGGCGAGCATGCGCGGATCGCTGGCCTCGAAGGCGACATGCAGCCGCAGGCCAGCCGCGGCGTAGGCGGCCTCGACCGCCGAGCGCACGCCGGTGCCGCGGGGAAGGCTGATCAGGGTCCGGCCGGCGATGTCGGCGAGGCGAACGCAGCTGACACCGGAAAGATCGGCGAGCCCGGGCGCGGGCTCGGCGCTCATGGCGGCCACCACGGGTTCGTCGGCGACAACATGGAGAGCAAGGCCCGCGGGTTCCTCCGCGCCGACGCCGATGAAGGCCAGGTCGTAGGTGCCGGCACGGATGCCTTCGGCCAAGTGGTCAGAGCTGTCCTCGGACAAGGTGATCTCGATAGCCGGATACCGGCGGTAGAACTGGGCGAGCACGACGGGCAGGTCGAGCGAGGCGCACTGGAGCACCATGCCGACCGCGACATGGCCGCGGAGCAGGCCGGTCAGCTCGTCGACCGCCACCCGTGCCCCCGCCACCGCGCCGAGCGCGGCGCGGGCGAACGGCAGGACCGCCTTTCCGGCATCGGTAAGCGTGGTCACCCGGCCCGACCGGTCCAGCAGTGGCTGCCCCAGCTCCCGCTCCAACTGGCGGATCTGTGCGCTGATCCCCGGCTGGGCCACGTGGAGTTTCGCCGCCGCCCGCGTGAAGTTGCGCTCCGAGGCAACAGCGACGAAGTACTCGAGTTGTCGCAGTTCCATAACTGGAGATTCTAGTTCCGATACCAGCTATCTCTTGGACTTCTAGATCAACGGGCGGCAAGGTGGAAGCAGCAGATCCGCGTCGCGTTCGATCCACGGAGTGTCGCGGGCGGTTGAACCACAGACGTTCCAGATAAAGAAAGAGCCAGGGCGACGCAAAGTGGCACTCCTGGGATAGTGCCAAAGCCTGCGATCGTAGGGGTATGCCTCGTTCGATTCAGCAGCGCCTGATTCAGCAGCGCCTGATTCAGCTGTTCGCCGGGCTCGTCCTGTACGGGATCAGCGACGCGATGCTGCTGCTGGCCCGGCTCGGCGTGGACCCCTGGGATGTCCTGCACCAGGGGCTGGCCCGGCGGACCGGGATGCAGACCGGGACCTGGGCGATCATCGCCGGTGCGGCCGTGCTGCTGCTGTGGGTGCCGTTGCGGCAGCGGCCCGGGATCGGGACGTTGTGCAACGTGGTCGTGATCGGCGTGGTCATCGACCTGATGCTGGCCATCGTGCCGCCTCCGCACGGGCTGGCGGTGCGGATCGTGGTGCTGGTCTGCGGCGTGGTGCTGAACGGGGCCGCCACCGGCCTGTACATCGGCGCCATGCTCGGCCCCGGGCCGCGCGACGGGCTGATGACCGGGCTAGGGGCGCGGGGTCATTCGATCCGGATGGTGCGCACCGGGATCGAGGCCGTCGTCCTGCTGACCGGATGGCTGCTCGGCGGGAACGTGGGCGTCGGTACGGTCCTCTACGCGGTATCGATCGGGCCGCTCGCGCACATCTTCATACCGCTGCTGGCCAACCCTTCGACACGGGCCGAAGCGTTACCGCCATAGCGTCGTAGGTATGGAAACGACAACGGACGTGGCCCGTGTTTCCCAGGGGAAGCAGCATCGCTCAACGGGCGCGGTGCTAGCCGCGGTGACCCTCGGGTTCGCCGTGGTCCAGCTGGACGTGAGCGTGGTGAACGTCGCCGTCAAGTCGATCGGCGTCGCGCTCGGCGGGGGAGTGGCCAGCGTGCAGTGGGTGGTGGACGCGTACACGCTGACGTTCGCCGCGTTCATCCTCAGCGCGGGCGGCCTCGGCGACCGGATCGGGGCCCGGCGGGTGCTGCTCGGCGGTTTCGCCATGTTCACCCTGGCGTCGGTGGCGTGCGGGGTGGCCCCCTCGATCGGCTTCCTGGTGGCGGCGCGAGCGGTGCAGGGAATCGGCGCGGCCGCGCTCGGCGCGTGCTCGCTCGCGCTGCTCAACCACAGCTTCCCGGGGCCCGCCGCGCGAGGCAGGGCGATAGCGGTATGGGCGGCCGGGGGGACCGGCGCGATGGCGGCCGGACCCGTGGTGGGCGGGTTGCTGATCGCCGCGGCGGGCTGGCGGTGGATCTTCCTCATCAACGTGCCGCTGGGCGTGGCCGGGGCCTGGCTGACGGCGCGGTACGGCAATGAGACCACGCGAGCCCGTGACCGCGGCGTGGACCTGCCCGGTCAGGCGGCGGCCGTGGTCGCGCTGACCGCGCTGGCCGCGGCGACGATCGAGGCGGGATCACGCGGACTGGGCGCGCCGCTGGTCGTGGGCGGATACGCGGTCGCGGTGGTGGCCGGAGTGGTCTTCGCTGCTGTGGAGGCCCGGCGGGCGCGGCCGATGCTGCCGATGATGCTGTTCCGGTCCCGGGAGTTCAGCGTCACCGTGGTCGTGGGGCTGCTGATCAACGTGGTGTTCTACGGACTGTACTTCAGCGTCAGCCTGTACGTGCAGCGGCAGGAACACCTCTCGCCGCTGGTCACCGGGCTGGCCTTCGTTCCGGTGCTGGCGGGCGTGATGGCCGGCAACGTCGCGGCGCGCCGCTTCCCGGCGGCACGCGGGGCCATCGCGGCGGGCGCGGTGGCGATGGCGGCCGGGTGCGCCGGGCTGCTGGTCGCCGGAGCGGTTTCCTCCGCCGGACCCGGGGTCACGATTGCCGGGCTGACGGTGACCGGGGTGGGCGGCGGGCTGATCGTGCCCGCGATCACGTCGGCGCTGCTGGGCAGCGTGGATCCGTCCTTCTCCGGCATCGCGTCGGGCACGCTGACGGCCATGCGCCAGGTGGGCAGCGTGCTGGGCGTCGCGTTGCTCGGCTCGCTGCTGGCCAGTCAGGGGGCGGTGAACGGTCTGCGCGCTGGCTGCGTGATCGGGGTGGGGCTGGCGGCGTGCGTGGCCGGGCTGAGCCTGTGCCTTCCGCGTTCGCGGTTAGCTCGTGTCCTTCCTCGTGTACTTCCTCGTGTACTTCATAGCGGGGCTGCCCGCGGGGTGGAAGACGCCGAGCACGCGAAGCGTGTCCGTGCCGGTGTTCTCCAGGCAGTGCTGAGTGTACGGGGACAGATAGATGGAGATCCCCGCGCCGATCGGGACTTCGGTACCGTCGCGGTGGACCACGCCGTGGCCGGACAGCACGTGCACCACCTCGTCGTAGGTGTGGTGGTGCGCGGGCGCCCGGCCCGGCGGTATCTCGCCGACGAACTGCGTGAACGTCAGCCCCGAACTCAGCAGCACCCGGAACTTCCGGTCTCCGGTCCGTTCCACCGGGCAGTCTGCCAGCGATACCACCCGCATCGCCGGGTCACCGTCCGCGGCAGCGCCGTCCGCGGCGGCGCCGTCCGCGGCGGCGCCGTCCGCGGCGGCCGTATCCGCGTGAAGGCTCGTGACCAGGATCTCCGCCGCCTCCTCGGCAAGTAGCCGGTACGTTGTGCCGGGCGGCAGCCACGCGCCGGTGTCCCGCCCGAGCGTGGCCCCTGACGCGAGCCGCACCGTCCCGCTCATCACGTACCAGGATTCACCGAAGCCAGCGGCGGTACCGGCGGCGACGGCTCCGTGACCCAGCGACAGCTTCCGCTGGTGCAACCCGCGGCTGCCGTCCGAGTCGTCGAGCAGCCTGGTGACCGTCGTTCCGGTATCCATCCGCGTCACCAGCCGCGTTCGCGCCATTCGGGCAGGTGCGGGCGTTCGGTGCCGAGCGTGGTGTCCTTGCCGTGCCCGGGGTATACCCAGGTCGGGTCGGGCAGCGGGGCGAAGACGCGCTCGCTCACGTCATTGAACAGGGACGTGAACGTCTGCGGGGTCGTGGTCTTGCCGACTCCGCCGGGGAACAGCGAGTCGCCGGTCCAGATGTGCGGTTCGTTCTCCAGCCGGCCCTCCGCGTCGTAGACCAGCGCTATGCTCCCGGGCGTGTGCCCGCGCAGGTGGATGACCCCCAGCGTCACGTCCCCGAACTGGAGCCGTTCGCCGTGGCTGGCCAGGCGCGTGACGGTTACCGGCAGTTCGTCCGCGTCCGCCTCGTGCGCCACGACTTCCGCGCCGGTCTGCCGCTGCAGCTCAGGCAGTGCCTGCCAGTGGTCCGGGTGCCGGTGCGTGGTGACGATGATGCCGACCGGCGTGTCGCCGATCATCTCGATCAGGCGCCCGGGCTCGGCCGCCGCGTCGATGAGCAGGCCCTGACCGGTGCTGGCGCAGCGCAGCAGGTAGGCGTTGTTGTCGTACGGCCCGACAGCTATCTTGGTGACGGTCAGGCCGTCCAGTTCCCGTGTGTCCGTCGGCCCGCCGACCTGAACGTCTCCCGTGTACGTCATTTTCCAGACTCTATACGTAGCGGGGGCCGCTGATTGAGGGGGTACGGTGACGCTGCTTGTCCTGTCCGGTCGCGACGTCCGCGGGCTGCTGTCCTACGCGGAGTGCGCTGACGTGATGCGGGAGGCGCTGGCCGGTCTCGCCCGCGGCGAGATCCAGCAGCCACTGCGCACGGTGGTCCGCCCGCCGGGCGCGTCCGGGTTCATGGGGCTGATGCCTTCGTACGCGGAGCAGGCCGGGTACGGGCTGAAGGCGATCTGCATCACCCCGGGGAACCCCGCTCTCGGCCTGGACACGCACCAGGGCGGGGTGCTGCTGTCCGGGTCGCAGACGGGTGAGCCGCTCGCTCTGGTGAACGCGTCGGCGATCACCGAGATCCGGACCGCCGCCGTATCCGCGGTAGCCACGGACCTGCTGGCCCGGCCCGGCGCGACCGAGGTGGCGATCATCGGCCTCGGCGTGCAAGCGATTGCGCACGCCCGCGCGCTAGCCGCGACGCGCAAGCTGACCGGGATCCGCATGGTGGGCCGCGGCCGGAGGCCCAGGCAAATTGAGCACCGCGACCGAAGGTCCAGGCAAACCCAGCAGGGCGACCTGGACCGCACCCACGAGACGACCAAGGGCCTGGCCGCGGAGCTCGGGGTCCCGTTCACCATACTGACTTCGGTGTCCGCGGCGCTCGACGGGGCGGGCATCGTGGTCACGGCCACCACGTCCCGGGAGCCGGTGCTGCGCCGGGAGTGGCTGTCGCCCGGCACCCACATCAACGCGGTCGGCGCCTGCCTGCCCGCGGATCGCGAGATCGACACCGCCACGATGGCCGACGCCGCGATCATCGCGGACAGCCGCGAGTCCCTGCACAACGAGGCAGGGGACTTCCTGCTGGCTCAGCGGGAGCTCGGCGAGGGCACGGTGCTGGAGGCTCGCGGCGAGCTGGGCGAGCTCATCACCGGCACGGCACGGGGACGCCGGGACGACAGCGAGATCACCCTGTTCGAGTCGCTCGGCCTGGCTGCCGAGGACCTGATGGCGGCCCGGTTCGTCTATGAGAAGGCCAAGCGCACCGGGGCGGGTACGCGCGCCGATTTCTGACTGGCCGGCGGGCGCTTAGCGCTATCGTGGAAGGGGAGGCGGGCATAACGGGGACCGTCGCGATGTTTTTCAGCTCGGTGCCTCCGGACCCCTGAGAATGTCAGACCCCTCGGCTACGATCCGACCCTGTGGTTGAAGACGGCACTGTGGTTGAAGACGGCACAGTCCAGAAAGCAGAGCGCGCAGTGGCAGACCGGCTAGTTGTTCGCGGCGCCCGCGAGCACAATCTGAGGGATGTCTCGCTCGACCTGCCGCGGGACGCTCTGATCGTGTTCACCGGGCTGTCCGGTTCGGGGAAATCGAGCCTGGCCTTCGACACGATATTCGCCGAGGGCCAGCGGCGGTACGTGGAGTCGCTGTCCGCCTACGCCCGCCAGTTCCTGGGGCAGATGGACAAGCCGGACGTGGACTTCATCGACGGATTGTCCCCGGCCGTCTCCATCGACCAGAAGTCCGCCAGCCGGAACCCCCGGTCCACTGTCGGGACGATCACCGAGGTCTACGACTACCTGAGGCTCCTGTACGCGCGGATCGGCAGGCCGCACTGCCCGATCTGCGGCCGGCCCATCGCCCGGCAGACGCCGCAGCAGATCGTGGACCGGGTGATGGAGCTCGAGGAGGGGACCAGGTTCCAGGTGCTGGCCCCGGTCGTCCGCGGGCGCAAGGGAGAGTACGGCGAGCTGCTCCGCGAGCTGCAGACCAAGGGGTACTCGCGCGCCCGGGTGGACGGCGTGATCGTGCGGCTGGACGAGGCCATGGCCGGTCAGCTGCCCGCGCTGAAGAAGTACGAGAAGCACGACATCGAGGTGATCGTCGACCGGCTGGCGGTGAAGGACACAGCGCGGCGCCGGCTGACCGACTCGGTGGAGACCGCCCTGGCCCTGTCCGGCGGCGTTGTCATCCTGGACTTCATCGACCTGCCGGACAATGACCCGCACCGCGAGCGGATGTACTCCGAGCACCTGGCCTGCCTGTATGACGACCTGTCCTTCGACGAGCTGGAACCGCGGTCGTTCTCGTTCAACTCGCCGTGGGGTGCCTGTCCCGACTGCACCGGCCTGGGCACCAAGCTCGAGGTCGACCCCGAACTGGTGGTGCAAGATGAGTCCAGGTCGCTGCGTGACGGGGCCATCGCCCCGTGGAGCAGCGGGCACAACAGCGACTACTTCGACCGGCTGATCGAGGCGCTCGGCGAGGCCATCGGATTCCGGATGGACACGCCGTGGGCGAAGCTGCCGGCCAAGGCACGCAACGCGCTGCTGTACGGCTACGACCAGCAGGTACACGTGCGCTACCGGAACCGGTACGGCCGGGAGCGTTCCTACTACACCAGCTTCGAGGGCGTGATCCGCTGGGTGGAGCGGCGGCACAGCGAGGCGGAGTCGGACACCAGCCGGGAGAAGTTCGCCGGCTACATGCGCGAGGTGCCGTGCCCGTCCTGCAAGGGCGCCCGGCTGAAGCCGGTGTCCCTGGCCGTCACGGTGAACGACATGTCGATCGCCGACATGTGCGGGCTGGCCATCGGCGATCTGGCCAAGGTGCTGCTCACCCTCGACCTGTCCGACCGGGAACGGCAGATCGCGCAGCGGATCGTGAAGGAAGTCAACGCCCGGATGGGCTTCCTGCTCGACGTCGGGCTCGACTACCTCACCCTGGACCGGGCGTCGGCGACGCTGGCCGGCGGCGAGGCGCAGCGCATCAGGCTCGCCACCCAGATCGGTTCCGGGCTGGTCGGCGTGCTCTACGTGCTGGACGAGCCGTCCATCGGGCTGCACCAGCGCGACAACCACCGGCTGCTCGAGACATTGCTGCGGCTCCGCGACCTGGGTAACACGCTGATCGTCGTGGAACACGACGAGGACACGATCCGCGCCGCGGACTGGGTGGTGGACATCGGCCCGAGGGCGGGGGAGCACGGCGGTTCGATCGTGGTATCCGGGACGGTACAGGAGCTGCTGGCCAGCCCGGATTCGCTCACCGGCGCCTACCTGTCCGGCCGGGAGTCGATCCCGATGCCGGCGGCCCGCCGGAAGCGGAACCGCGGTCGCGAGATCACCGTCAAGGGCGCCAGCGAGCACAACCTGCGGGGCGTGGACGTCACGTTCCCGCTGGGCTGCCTCGTAGCGGTGACCGGCGTGTCGGGATCGGGGAAGTCCACCCTGGTCAACGACATCCTGTACAAGGCGCTGGCCCGGGAGCTGAACGGGGCGCGCACCGTGCCGGGTAAGCACACCAGGATCACCGGCATGGACCATCTGGACAAGGTCGTCCATGTCGATCAGGGTCCGATCGGCCGGACACCCAGATCGAACCCCGCCACCTACACCGGCGTGTTCGACCACATCCGGAAGCTGTTCGCGGCGACCACCGAGGCGAAGATCCGCGGCTACCAGCAGGGCCGGTTCTCGTTCAACGTCAAGGGCGGCCGGTGCGAGGCGTGTTCCGGCGATGGCACGATCAAGATCGAGATGCAGTTCCTGCCGGATGTCTACGTGCCGTGCGAGGTGTGCCATGGCGCGCGGTACAACACCGACACCCTGCAGGTGCACTACAAGGGCAAGACGATCGCCGAGATACTCGACATGCCGATCGAGGAGGCGGCGGAGTTCTTCGAGCCGGTGCCCGCCATCCACCGGCACCTGAAGACCCTGGTCGATGTCGGCCTCGGGTACGTCCGCCTCGGCCAGCCCGCGCCGACCTTGTCCGGAGGCGAGGCCCAGCGGGTCAAGCTGGCGTCCGAGCTGCAGCGCCGGGCCACCGGCCGGACGATCTACGTGCTCGACGAGCCGACCACCGGCCTGCACTTCGAGGACATCCGCAAGCTGCTCGGCGTGCTGAACCGCCTGGTCGACACCGGAAACACGGTCATCGTCATCGAGCACAACCTGGATGTCATCAAGACCGCCGACTGGATCATCGACCTGGGCCCGGAGGGCGGTGCCGGGGGCGGTACGGTCGTGGCCGTCGGCGCACCGGAGAAGGTCGCGCTGGCGGAGGAGAGCTACACCGGCCAGTTCCTCAAGAAGCTGCTGGATCCCGCGGAGCCTGTCCCGGCCGGACGATCCTTATCCTCGTCGTCCGGCCGCAGGCCTCGCAGGTGACAGTGACGGGTTCGGAACCGCCGGGCGGATCGAATTCCGCCAGCTCGCCGCAGCCGGGGCAGCTCAGCCTCGTCGTCGCCCGCAGCGGCGAAGTTCCGAACAGCCGGAGGTAGTCCGCCAGCGGCTCGAGGTCCATGCTCGCTCGCCTGCTGTCGACGCCGCCGGGGTCACGCAGGTCCCGGGGAACGTGCTGGCCGTCCCGGGACGTTACCTGGGTGCCGTACTCTTGCGGCCCGCCTTCGGCGAGCAGCACCCGGTCGGTGAGGTAGGCGAGCTGGCGCCGTGTCGCCTCGCCCGCGGCCACGGCCGCGGTCAGCAGGCCGAGGCACTCCCGCTGGAACGCGGGATCGGCGTCCGCGTGCTGGGCGAGCAGCCACGCGGCGTGCGCCCCGTCCGGACCGACGAGGGTCGCCCCGGGCCAGCCGGCCCGGGCTATCACCCGCTTGAGCCAGGGCAGGTTCTCCGCGTCGGCGGCCGCCATGGCCGCCGGGTCGCAGTCGCGGCGCGCGCTCTGGTCCGTCTCCATCCGGCGCAGCAACTCGCCGCGCAACTCCGCGTCCATCCCCCCAGTCTGGATGACAAAGGGCCTTCGCACGAACGGCTGTGGTATCACCCGCCGGGAGCGCTGCTTCCCCCGGTAACGGTGAGCTGGGCGTACAGCCAGCACCGGGCGGAATGCCCCCCGCCGAGCTGGGCTTCTGGCGGGCTGCCCGCGCATGCCTCCATCGCGTGCGGGCAGCGCAGCCGGAACCGGCAGCCCGCGTCGAGGAGCACCTCCCGCCGCTCGGCCGCCGCGTCACGACGGGCCTCCTGCCGCAAGCGGCGGGCCTGGGCGAGCGACTCGCGCGACGCGCCCGGATCCGGCGCGGCCGCGGCCAGCAGCTGTGTGTACGGATGCGCCGGGCGCAGGATCACCTCGTCCGCCGGGCCCTGCTCGACGATCTCTCCCCGGTACATGACCATGATCCGGGACGAGAAGTGCCGCGCCGTGGCCAGGTCGTGGGTGACGTAGAGCAGGGCGAGGTTGCGCTCCCGCTTCAGCCGGTCGAGCAGGTTGAGGATCTCCAGCCGGATCGAGGTGTCCAGCATGGACACCGGCTCGTCGGCGAGCAGCACTTCCGGACCCGAGGCCAGCGCGCGGGCGATCGCGACCCGCTGCCGCTGCCCGCCGGACAGCTCGTGCGGGCGCGACCGGGCGATCTCGCCGGCCGGCGTGAGGTTCACCGACCGCAGCAGCTCGTGCACGTCGGCGTCCAGCCGCGCCCGGGAGTGGCCGGGATGCAGCATCAGGATCGGACGTGCCAGGTGGTGCCGGACGGTGTGCATCGGATTCAGCGACGCGAATGGATCCTGGAAGATCAGCTGTACCCGCCTGCGGTACGCCCGCAGCGCGGCCCCGCGCCGCCCGGCCGGCTTCCCGTCCAGCAGCACCTCGCCGCCGGCGGGCCGCAGCAGCCGTCCCACCGTCCGCACCACGGTGGACTTGCCGGAGCCGCTCTCGCCGACCAGGGCCAGGGTCTCGCCCCGCGCGATCGCGAACGAGCAGTGGCTCACCGCCCGGAAACCGCCGCCGCCGCGTTGCCGGTAGTCGACCGTCAGGTCGCGTACCTCGAGCACGCTCATGAGGTCACCTCGGTGGTCGCCTCTGTTGTGACCTCTGAGGTCGCCTCTGGGGTCGGCGTGTAGGCGGGATCGTGCAGGTGGCAGGCGACGAGCCCGCCGCCGCGGCCGGAGGCCCAGGCCGATTCAGCACCGCGGCCGGAGGCCCAGGCCGATTCAGCACCGCGGCCGGAGGCCCAGGCCGATTCAGCACCGCGGCCGGGCCGCTCCCGCAGCACCGGCGGTACCGTCAGGCACGGCTCGAACGCGGCGCGGCACCGCGGCGCGAACGGGCAGCCCGCCGGGTCATCGCGCATGTCGGGAGGGTTTCCCGGTATTCCGTGCAGCTCCCCGCGGTCGCCACGCATGTCGGGAAACGAGCTCACGAGTGCGCGGGTGTACGGATGGGCCGGAGCGCCGGCGATCGCCGCGGCCGGCGCGTACTCCACCAGCTGTCCCGCGTACATGACCGCGAGCCGGTCACTCACCTCCAGCAGCAGGGAAAGGTCATGGGTGATGAAGATGGCGCTGAACCCGAGTTCCTCCCGCAGCCGCTCGATCTCGTCGAGGACCTCGCGCTGGACCACGACGTCGAGCGCGGTGGTTGGCTCATCCATGATCACGACCTCGGGGTCGAGCGCCAGTGCCATGGCGATGCCGGCCCGCTGCCGCATGCCTCCGGACAGCTCATGGGGGAAGCTTCGAGCGCGTTCGGGATCAATGCCCACCTTGACCAGTAGCTCACGCGTTCGCTCCCGGCGGCCGGCGGCGTCCATCTCGGGTGCGTGCGCGGCGAAGATGTCACCGAACTGGCTGCCGATCGTGGTGACCGGGTTGAGCGAGTTCATCGCACCCTGGAACACCATGGACATCCTGCGCCAGCGGAACCGCCGCAGCTCGGCGGCGGTCAGGCCACCTACGTCCAGCCCGTCGAACGTGACCGTTCCCGCGGTCAGCCGCGCCGGCGGGCGCAGCAGCCGGGCCAGCGCGTAGGCCAGCGTTGACTTGCCGCAGCCGCTTTCTCCCGCGAGGCCCAGGACTTCCCCCCGGCGCAGTTCGAGTGACACGTCGCGCACCGCGCGGACCGGCCGCCGGCCCGCGTACTCGACGCTGATGTGGTCAGCCTTGAGTATGGTCTCGGTCACGACGTCTCCTTGTACACGCGCAGCCGCGGGTTGAGGATCTCGTCCATGCTGAAGTTGATCAGGGCCAGGCCCATGCCGAACAGGGCGATGCACAGGCCCGGCGGGACGAACCACCACCACGCTCCGCTGGACAGGGCCTCGGAGGTCTGCGCGTAGTACAGCATGGTTCCCCACGTCGGCTGGCCGGAGCTGGCCAGCCCCAGGAAGTCCAGGATGACCAGGGTGAGGATCGCGAAGATCATCGAATAGGTGAGCTGAGCGATGATGAGGGCCAGTTCGTTCGGCAGGATCTCGGACAGCACGATCCGCCAGGCCCGTTCGCCGCCGGCCCGCGCCGCCAGCACGTAGTCGCGGTTGCGGATGGACAGCGTTTGCGCGCGCAGCACCCGTGCCGACGCCGCCCAGCTCACGAACGAGATCACCAGCACGGTCGGCCATACGCCGCTGGCGTGCACGAACGTGGCGATCACGATGATCAGCGGCAACGCCGGGATGACGAGGACCACGTTCGACAGCAGCGAAAGGCCCTCGTCGACGACCCCGCCGGCGTAGCCGCCGCCGATGCCGATGGCGATGGCGATGATCGTCGCCACCAGGCCGGCCCCCGCGCCGATCTCCAGCGTGGCCCGGGCGGAGCTGACGATCTGCGCGAGCACGTCCTGGCCCAGCGAGGTGGTGCCCAGCCAGTGCGCGCCGGACGGCGGCTTCCATTCCAGCCTGCTGAACGCACCCGCGTCCGGGGTCAGGAAGGGACCGAATATCGCCATCAACGTGAAGAACGCGACGATGCCCGCGCCGGCGTAGAGCCGTCTGGACCTGATCATGCGCCCGTCCTTGTCCGTGGGTCGATGACCGCGTAGAGCAGGTCGACGAGCAGGTTCGCGGCGAGCACGGTCAGCGTGATCACCAGGAAGATGCCCTGCATCAGCGGGTAGTCGTCATTGATCACCGCGTTGAAGAGCACGTCGCCGATGCCCGGGTAGTTGAACACCAGCTCCATGCCGATGGCGCCGCTGACCACGAAGCCCAGCGAGATCGCGAAGCCGGACACGTTCGGCAGGATGGCGTTCCGGGCGGCGTAGCGGATCATGACCCTACGCGGGGGCAGGCCCTTGGCCTCGGCCGCGATCACGTAGTCCTCGGACAGCGTCGATACCATCATGTTCCGCATGCTGAGCAGCCAGCCGCCCAGCGAGCTGACCACGATGGTCACGGCCGGCAGGACCGAGTGCTGGATCGCCGAGACGATGAACGGGCCGTTGAAGCCGATGGTGCCGGTCGGGTCGTAGCCGCCGCTCGTCGGCAGTACCGGGATCAGCTGGGTGAACAGGTAGGACAGCAGCAGCGCCAGCCAGAAGTACGGTACGGCGGTGAGGAACGTGGTGGCCGGCACCAGGTGATCCAGCCAGGTGCCGCGCTTCCAGCCGGCCAGAACCCCCAGCGCCGTGCCGACTCCGAAGCTGATCACGGTCGCCGTGCCGACCAGGATCACCGTCCAGCCGATCGACTGCCGGATGACGCCGGACACCGGGGTCGGGAACTCGTACACCGAAAGTCCGAGCCGCAGGTGGGCGAGGCTGTCCAGGTACTGCCAGTACCTGGTGAAAATCGATCCGGTGCCGAGTCCGAGGATCTTGGCCAGGGCGGCGGCCTCGCCCGGTGGTGGCGTGCCGAAGCGGGCCTGCCGCCCGATGATCACGTCGACCGGGTTGCCCGGGATCAGGCGGGGAAGGAAGAAGTTCAGCGTGACCGCCGCCCACGCCGCGACCAGGTAGAACCCGAGCTTGCTGGCGAGGTAACGCCGTGATCCCCGCCTGGGTGCCGTCATCCGGCTACTTGACCGGGGTCAGCCTGGCCGCGACCCAGCCGCAGTCGGGATTCAGCCAGGGGGCGGCGCCTGCCCACGGGTTCGATGTGGTGGGGAAGTTGGTGACCGAGTTCTCGTTGAACTCGATCTCGTCCATGGCGTCCATCAGCGGGATGACCGGAAGCTGCTGCTTGATGATCGACTCGATCTGGTAGAACGCCTGGTTCTGCACGGCCGTATCGGTGGTGCTCCCGATCGTGTTCAGCAGGGCGTCGACCGTGGGGTTGTGGTAGCGGCCGAAGTCCCCGACGGTCTCCGACGTGCCGATCGGCCTGCTGACCGCGCTGTCCAGCAGGTTGTAGTAGAAGGTGTACGGACTGGGGGTGTAGCCGCCGTTGGACATCAGCAGCTCGAAGTTGCCGCTGTACTGATCGGACAGCCACACCGAGTAGGCCTCCTGCGTGATGTTGAGCTCGATGCCCGCCGCCTTGAGCTCAGACTGCATGATCTCCAGCAGCGACTGGAAGTCGGTCCAGCCGGACACCACCTTGACGTTGAGGGTCACCGGAAGCTTGAAGCCGGATGCCTGGAGGATCTGCTTGGCCCGCGCCGGATCGGGGCCGCCGAAGTTGTCCGATTGCGTCTGCGGGCTGGCCACGTTCTTGAAGTCCGGCAGCAGCAGCATCTCCGGATTGGTCGCCGGGCCGTAGCCGTTGTACACGGACTGGCTCATGTAGCCGCGGTCGAGCGCGGCGCTGATCGCCTGCCGCAGCGCGAGGTTCGTGGTCGGCCCCTTCACCATGTTCGGGATCAGGTAGTCGATGGCCAGGGGGATGTCGGTGACCTTGAACTTGGAGCTCTTCGCCAGGTAGGTCTGATTGATGTTCGGAACGAAGCCGCCGCCCCAGTCGATCTGCCCGGCCTCGATGGCGGCGTCGGCCGTGTTGTTGGTGGTGTAGACGAGGAACTCATACGTCTTGACCTTCGGCAGCCCCGGCATGTAGTAGTGCGGGTTCGCGGTCAGCGTCAGCGCCTGGGGCGTGACCTTGGAGACCATGTAGGCGCCGGTGCCGACCGGGTTCGGATCGGGCCACGTGGCCGGGTCCTTGACCGTCGACCAGATGTGCTCCGGCAGGATCATCACCTTTCCCGCGATGTAGTACAGGTCGGTGTAGACCGGCTCGGTGAAGCTGACCGTCACGCTGTACGGGCCGTTCGTGGTGACGCTGGCGATCGGCAGTCCGTACTGGTTGAGCGCCGGGTTCCCCTTGATCCTGGTGAACGTGGAGGCTACGTCGGTGCTGGTGAACGGCTTGCCATCGGTCCAGGTCACGTTGTGCCGCAGGGTGAACGTGAGCGACTTGCCCCCGTTGCCCCAGTTGTAACCGGTGGCCAGCCACGGCTGCACGTTCCCCGACTGCGCGGTGTCGAAGAACATCAGCGGCTCGTAGATCATGCCGTTGGAGATGGCCAGATTGCCTGGCGAGTACGTGTTGAAGTCGGCTGTGTACGGTGCGGAGGTGAACGTTCCCACGACCGTGCCGCTCGGTCCTGAGGACGGCTTGCCGGTCGCGTTGCTCCCGTTGCCGCCGCCGCACGCGGCAAGCATGCCGACCGCGACGATCGCGGTGATGAATCCGGCGGCGGTGGAACGAGATCTGCCGTGTCTCGTCATCGCGGGCACCTTCTTCCAGCTGAACCAGGGATCGGAGGATGGCCTCGCCAGAAAAATCTGGTGTGCCGCGATCGAAACACTATACCGGTTAAGTGTCAAGCCTTCAGTCACGAGAAGAAGGCGCGCTTTCGGTCTCCGCGCTTACCGAGTTTGAAGATCCATGGTCTACAGCGTGCCGGCGGCACTATCGAGCGCGCCAGAGCTTGAGAGAAGCCTGCGAGAAGCGTGCCAGAGCCTGCCAAAACCCTGCGAGAGCGTGCCAGAAGGTGCCGGAGCGTGCCGCCCGTGCCCACTCGTGTCATCGGCTCGGACGCGGGCCCCTTTTGCCCTTCCGCTCCATATAGCGTGGAAATTCCATGCTATGCGGAAGTCCGCCCGCCGTATTCGTACAGTTAATTTCCATGCAGCATGGATGTTCCGCCTTAATCCGCATCCTGTTCGGTATTTAGCGGGCATTCAGGACGATCGCCCTCGCCCGGATTCAGTCGTGCTTGATCGCGGGCGGCCCGCTTGACTCGCGGACCATGAGCACCGGCGGCCCTTCCTGGAAACTGTCGGCTTCGCCGTTGTCGGTCGCCTTGCGCAGCATTCGCGCCGCCCGCGCTCCGGCCTCGACGATGTCCCAGCGCAGCGCGGTGACCGATGGGTGCACAAGCTCGCACAGGGCGGAGTCACCCCATGCCACTATTGACAGGTCATCGGGCACAGCGAGGCCGGAGCGCTGTGCCGCGCTCAACGCGGCGATGGCCATGATGTCGTTGTCGTAGAGGATCGCGGTCGGCGCCCGCGATCCATCGAGTAGTGCGCGTGTGGCTTCGATGCCATGTTCGGCGGTGTAGTCAGCGTCCACCGAAACCGTCTCGAGCCCGGCCGCGCTGGCCACCGCTGCGAACGCGTCGGTACGCAGCTTGGAGTGCCAGTACCGCGGGAAACCTCCGACGCGGGCAATTCGCCGGTGACCGAGCCCAGCGAGGTGGCCGACCAGGATCGCGGTGGCCGCCCGGTCGTCCTGCCACACTGCCGGCAGCCCGCCGGCCCCCCGCGGGGTGCCCACCACCACGGTCGGCATGCCAAGGTCTCTCAGTACCGCCACCCTGCGGTCGTTCACCTGCAGGTCGACCAGGAACACCCCGTCCACCGCGCGCTGTGCCCACCAGGTCCGGTACATGTCGATCTCGGCGGCCTGGTCCTCGGCCATGGTGAACAAAAGCGTCACATGCTCGGGACTGAGCTCGGCCTGAATACCGGAAATAAGCTGCATGAAGTATGGCTCGATACCCAGCGTGCGGGCCGGGCGGTCGATGACCAGCCCGAACGCGCCCGATCTGCCATCGGACAGGGCACGTGCCACGCTGCTGGGCTTGAATCCCACCTCGTCGGCGATCGCTAGGATGCGCTCCCTGGTCGCGGCCGAAACGCCTGGCTGGCCGTTGAGCGCGAACGATACGGCGGCCTTGGTCACCCCAGCCTGCCGCGCCACATCAGCGATCGTCGGACGTTTCATCGAACTCCTTTGCCGCGAAAAGTCTACCGGCCACCGTTTCCGCGGGGAGGCGTCCGGTTCGCGGTATGGCCAACCTTAGTTCCGTCCTTCGTCGCCCGTTTCCGCGGCGGTGTCACATGGACATTAATCCACAAATACTTAACCGGTATACTCGCGTAGCCATCCTCACCCGCGTAGTTTTGACCCGATGGCCGGCCATGACGGTACCGTGGCCGTTGTGACTCCAGGGACCCCAGGTTCCTCCTCATAACGACATGGACGTCACACCCATGTCGTCCTGACAGCATGAATGTGGCATGGGTGTGGCTCCCTTAAAGTGACAGCCAGCCAGGTGCTGCTCCCTGGCCAGCGGCACCGATGGCACCATCGGGCACGCTCTAATAGCGCTACTGATCGGTTTGAGCGGCACCGATGGCACCACCGGCATGTTGCCCACTCTGGAT
>JAFARZ010000203.1 GCA_019245115.1 Streptosporangiaceae bacterium
GCGCCACGGGTGACCCTTGAGTGTGGTCAGCTGATCGGGGCCCCGGCTGACGCCTGACCCCATGGCCCTTCACCTTCTGTTCATCGTCCATTCATTATCTGGACGCACGCCATCTCCGTAGCAACGGAGATACGAGAGGCTCCGGCATGAGCCTTGGGCGCAGCGGGTTATCCGGGCTGACTGCTCGGAAATAGGTGCTGCTGAGCCTGGTGATCACTGAGGGGACGAATTTCCATCCCGGAGGGATTGTGCCATTTAGACCGAAGTTGCGTGATCTTGAGCAATGCAAATCTGCCCCGATGACCTGGAGAAATGCCGCCGCCAGCGAAACCTTGTTCTGACTACACGCCACCGACCGGAGCGGCGTCCAAGCCATCCGGTGTAGATCACTGGCACGTAAAGAGGTACCAGGCCAGCCCTGGCGCCAGGGCCTTCTGTCTACGTTTTGAGGCCGGTTTCGGGCGTTTTCCCAGGCCACCGCACATTTTCAGCGGACACGCCGACGTAACTTGGGCTTAGAGGCTCAGGCCATGGTCATGGCCTTGGTCGAGAGTGTGGCTGCGGTCGTAGTAGCTGCGGGTGTAGTCGGCTCGGTGTTGTTCCTCGCAGACTGCGCGTTGGGCGGCGGCGAGGCGTTGTCGGAGGACCCAGTGGGTGCGCAGGGTCTGTTCGGCGGTGCGCTGTTGTGGCGGCATCTGGTCTCGGAGTTGCTGTTCCGCGGCGAGCGCGGCGCGGCGGTGGTCGGCGGTGTCGGCCGCGCTGTGATACACGCCGATAGCTTGACGCAGGACCGCTAGGTCGTTTTCGTCGAGATGCTGGGCGTGTTGTCGCTGGCCCGGGTAGTTGGCTTGGGCCCGGGCGAGGGTGTCGCGATGTAGCCACGCGTTGTGCAGCGCCGCGGGGGTCTCGTCGCGGATCTCCTGTAGCCGGTGGGTCAGTGTGTCGATCTCGGTGCGCACCTGCTGCCAGGTGGCGGCATGCTGGGCCGCGTCAGCAGCTAAACGGTCCCGCGTGCCGGGGCGCCACCAGGCCACCTGCTGGGCGCGGTGCTGCGCGGTCAGCGCCTGCGTCCGCGCCCAGCTCGCCCTGGTCTCGGCGTCGCGCAGACGCTGGTGCAGGGTGTGGGCCTGGTCGGCCAGCTCGACGATGCGCCGCAGTTCAGCTAGCTGCGAGTCCAGGCCGGTGACCCTCGGACCAGCTCCGACGGCCACCGCCGCTTCGGTCTCGGTGAGTTTCGTGCGGGCGCGGTCGGCCTCGGCGAGCTCGGCCGCCCGTGTGTGTTCCGCCTCGGCGATAGCACGCTGCAGCTGATCGTCGGTCAGGGTGCCGAACGGGCGGGCCAACCACTGCTGCTGAGCGTGGCGTTGAGCCCGCAGCGCATCGAGGTGGTCAAAGGTTTCTTGGCGCAGCCGAGCAGCTCGGTCGGCCCCCAGCGCCTGGGCGTAGGCGGTTTTGGCGGCTTGGGCGGCGGCCTGGGTGTCCGGGTCTTTGTCCCGCCACGCTTGGACGCACGCCTGGCTGAGTTCCTGCCAGCGCTGGCGATGCTCGTCGGTGACCACCACCCGGGCCGCGTACTGCTCCCAGGTTTCCCGCCGATCATGATCCTCGCCGTGGGGGTCGAGGTGCGCGGTTTCATACGCGTGCCGTTGCTCGAACGCGGCCCGCAGCGTAGGCAGGTCACCGGTCAGCGCGACCTGCTGGAGTTGGCGGGTCAGCTCTTGCCACTGCTCGTCACGCCAATACCCGCGCGAGCCCGCAGCAAGCTGCTGCGCCGGCTGGGTGTCGGGTCGGTGCTCCCCCTCGTGGGCCTCGCAGTCACCCGGCAGGGAGTGCTGCCCCGGGCCGGCCTGCTGGGTCACCTCGGGGACCCCGGCCCCGGCAGACTCGGGCTCGACGTGGGCCGCCGACTGGTGCGCGGTGGTGTCGGGTCGATCCGGCCAGCCAGGCTCGGTGCTGCGCTGCTGCCCGGCGTGGTACGCCCGGTGGTCCTCGGGGGTGGGAGCTTGGCCGAGATCAACGATCACGGGCCGGTCATCAGCGCAGGTCGCGGTCGCCGCGGCGTGTTCGGCCAGCGCGGCCAGGACGCGTTGGGTCAGTTCATGCTGGCTGCGCGGCACCCCATAAACGAGCTGGTCGCGCTGGCCTTCAACCTGGTCCAGGGAACCGAACACGATGACTTGGCCGGCGTCGCGGGACAGCCCGACGTACTGGGCGCGGGCGTCCATCCCGGGCGCCCACACCAACACCGTCCCGTGGTTGCGGGAGCCATCGGGCCGGTCCCACTGGCCTTTGATGGTCATGCCTTCGGCTTTGTGCGTGGTCAGGCAGTACCCGAGGTCCAGGCCCCCGTCGGCGATGTAGCCGGGTTCACACACCGCGGTGTGCGGCTCCTGGTCGGGGGTGTCCCCGGGTTGGCGCCACGCCACTGCCACCCCGGCGGGCGTGATCGCGGTGACCACACCCCGATAGCCGTTGAGCACCGGCTCCCCCGACGTCGCCGCCTGGGTGCGGTCGTTGCGGCGGATCAGGACCTGGTCCCCCACGTGGAAACTGACCTGACGCCCGCCCGGCAAGGCATACGTCGCTGCCTCGCCGAGCTGCTGGTCGGCGGCGCGGACGGCTTGCACGGCCTCGTTAATGCGGGTGACGGTGTCGTTGGTGGCCGCGAGCATGACCAGCCCGGCCGCGCGGGTGTGCGCATCCGGGGCACCCGCAGCGGCCCGCAACCAGCTGGCCACCATCTC
>JAFARZ010000228.1 GCA_019245115.1 Streptosporangiaceae bacterium
GCACGCTCTATAGCGCTACTGATCGGTTTGAGCGGCACCGATGGCACCATCGGCATGCTGCTCACTCGGAGGAGCCGCGCCCTTGTGACAATCACGGGGTTGGGCGAGCGCAGCCCCTAGACGAACTTACGATCCCGCCCACTTAGCCGCACGGCTGATTGAATTGGCATTTCGCCTCCATGCTCCGGCTATGTCCGGTTTCCGGTGCCGGGAGGACGCGTGGGAAGAAAAGGGTTCCGCGGAACATGGGGCGCCGCTTTCCGGCGCCTTTCTTTCCATCAGGCTCTGATCTTCCGCGGGATAAGCGCCTGCCCTGTCCGCTATATAGCGATATGCGCAGTTTCCAAGGGCGAGGCGGAGAAAAGACGCGCCCGCCGGAATGCCATAAACGTGTATTTATCCAGAATGCCGTGTATGTAGACGCTATCAGCCACAACACCCTCTATTCAGGCATAAGCGAGCACTGCGGCCGCGCCGATCGCCCCAGGGGACAGCTTGGTGAACCCGGGCCAGGGCCGGTGCCAGAGAGGCGGATCTCGCGTGACGTCCGCGACTAGCGATTGTCACGATGTGGGCTGACCGCGAGGTCCCGCCGCCTGCCTGCCGACCGGCCGAACGCCGCCAGCGGACCGGCCGCCAGCGGACCGGCCGAAGGTCGGCAGCCGACCGGCCGAACGCCGGCAGCCGACCGGCCGCCCGTCGGCCGCCCGCGGACCGGCAGCCGACCGACAGCGGGTCGTCGCACGATGACCTGAGCACGGCACACTCGTGGACCGCAGAGGGGATCGTCGATGACTGGTGACAGTTTCGTGCAAGACCTGGTAGCTCCGGTCCCGCGGGCGGGCACGCGGGAGTGGGTAGGGCTGAGCGTGCTCGCACTGCCCGCGTTCGTCATTGCCGTGGATTTCAGCGTGCTGAACCTGGCTGTGCCAGAGATCAGCCGTCAGTTGATGCCCTCTGCGACCGGGTTGCTGTGGATCGTGGACATCTACGGCCTCATGCTGGCCGGCTTCCTCGTCACCATGGGAACCCTGGGAGACCGCATCGGACGCCGGCGGCTGCTGATGATCGGCGCGGCCTGCTTCGGCCTCGCCTCGGTCGCGGCGGCCTACTCGGTGAACGCCGGGATGCTGGTCGGGGCCCGCGCGGCACTCGGGCTTGCCGGGGCGACGCTGATGCCGTCAACGCTGTCGCTGATCAGCAGCATGTTCCCCGACGAGCGGCAGCGCACCGTGGCCATCGCCGTCTGGTCGACCAGCCTGCCCCTAGGCGGTGCGGTCGGGCCGCTGGTCGGCGGGGCGATGTTGCAGTCCTTCTGGTGGGGATCAGTCTTCCTGCTCGCGGTCCCGGTGATGGTCGTCTTGCTGGCGACCGGCCCGGTCCTGCTGCCGGAATACCGCGACACCGCGGCCGGGCGGCCGGATTTCCTCAGCGTGGGCCTGTCGCTGGCCGCCGTATTGCCGGCCGTCTACGGCCTGACGGAGATCGCCGCTGGGGGCTCGCTCCTCGTCCCGGTCGCGGCGGTCGCGGTCGGCCTCCTGGTCGGCTGGGGGTTCGTGCGACGGCAGCGGACGCTGGCCGATCCGCTCATCGACCCGCGGCTGTTTCGCGAGCCGGGGTTCAGCGCGGCGCTGGGGATCAACACTCTGGCCTATTTCGTGATCCTCGGAATGCTGCTGCTGATCTCGCAGTACCTGCAACTGGTGCTCGGCATGTCGGCATTGCGGGCGGGCCTGTGGATGCTTCCGACGATGGGCGGGCTGATCGGGGGATCGCTGGTGACCCCGTTGACCACGCGGCGGCTGCGTCCGGCTTTCGCGATGGCCGCCGGCCTGGCGGTCGCGGCCACCGGGTTCGGCCTGCTCACCCAGGCCTCCACACTCGGGCTGGCTGCTGTGGTGACCGGCTCGGCGGTGTTCGGGCTGGGGCTTGCCCCGGTGACCAACCTGGTGGTCGGCCTGGTGCTCGGGTCGGCCCCGCCGCAGCTGGCCGGCGCGGCCTCCGGGCTGTCAGAGACCAGCACCGAATTCGGCGGTGCCCTCGGCATCGCCATCTTGGGCAGCGTCGGCACCGCCGTGTATCACTACCGCGTGGTGGGACGCATCCCGCCGGGGATCTCCGGTCCCGCCGCGCGGGCCATCGGCGCCACCCTGGGCGATGCCACCGCGACCGCGGGACAGTTGCACGGGCCAGCCGCAGGCGCGGTCCTCGCATCCGCTCGGTCGGCGTTCACGAGCGGAGTGGATGTCGTGGCCGGTGTCAGTGCGATTATCGTGGCGGCCCTGGCCGTGGTCGCCCTGGCGCGCTTGCGGCGGGTGACTCCCGCCGATGACTGAACGGCGGTGGTGCTACCGGACAAGACCGCGATTGTCTACACGGGCAGGGCCGCGGCCTCCTCTGGCCGCAGCCGACGACCTTTCTCGAACTCGTAGTCGAACGCGGCCTTGCCCAGTGCCTGACGTGCCTCGTTGGTGATGCGCTGGGCGTCGGGGCTGTCACCGGGTGGAAGGCTGGCCCGGGCCGAGCGGCTGGCAGTCTCCGCCGCTCCGAGCAGCTGGGCGGCGCGGCCGGCCTGGCCGCCGTGCGCCTGCACGCCGGCGAGGCCGGTAAGTGCCTGGGCTACCGCCTGGGGGTCACCGAGTTTCGTCGCCGCGGCGAGGGATCGCAGATGGTATGAGCGGGCGCGTGCCGGCTCGCCGCGTAGCTCGTCGATGAAGCCGAGTTCGGACAACGCCGCGATGCGAGCCACGTCTGGTTCAGATCCGGTCCGCCGGCTTGCTCGCAGCACGTTGCGCAGGTGAGCCTCGGCGCAGTCGAGCTTGCCGTCCTTGCGCGCGGTCTGGGCGAGGCCGAGCTCAGCGAAAACCTGCCCTGGCCGGTAGCTCTGCTCGGCCGCGAGCCGCATGCCGCGCTGGAGAAGTTCCCGCGCCTGGCCTAGGTCACCGGCGCTCAGCGCGCTCCTGCCCAGCCAGGACAGGGCATCGGCCGCCTGCGGCCATAGGCCGAGCTCCTCTGCCATCCGCAAGCCGTCGCGGTGCAGCCGTTCTGCCCGCGCGCGGTCGACGGGGGCTACCGCGGCGCCGAGCCATTCGATGGCTTGCAGTTGTCCCCAGCGGTCACCGAGCTCGCGGAACATCGCCAGGCTCTGCTGGGCGAGCCGCTGGGTGGCGGCCTGGTCGCCGCGGATCATCGCGAGCTTGGCGCGGGTGCTCAGGGCCGCCGCTATCCCCCACTGGTCGCTGGTCGCCCGGAAGCTGGCGACCGCGTCGCCAAGCATGGCCTCGGCCACGGATGGGTCACCGAAATCCGACGCGACGAAGGCATGAAACCATTGCAGGAGGGCTCGTGTGCCGGCATCGACCTCATCGAGCGGCGGAGGGGCGTGGCCAGGGGGCTCCCCCGCGAGGGTCGCGAAACCGCGGTGCCACGCGGCGGCCGTGGCCCGCTCGGAGGCTGATCCGCCGGGGAGGGCAAGTGCCTCCTCCAGAGTGCGCCGTGCCTGCGCGAGCCGGCCGCTGAGCAGCCAGTACCAGGCCAGCGCGTTGGCCATCCGGAGCACGGCGTCCTCACCGTCGTGGATGGCGGAGCCGAGCGCGGCGTGCAGGTTGGCCGCCTCAGCGTCCAGGCACCTGAGCCAGGACCGCTGGTCATACCCGCGTAGGCGTGTCGCCGCGTGCTCGGCGAGATCGCTGTAGAACTGGCGGTGCCGCCGCAGCACCTGACGGTGCTCGCCTGCCTCCCGCAGGCGGCGCAGGCTGTAGGCTGCCACGCTCTCCAGCAACCGGTAGCGCGGGCCGTCTGGCTGGTCGGTGACCACGACGAGGGAGCGGTCCACCAGCCGGGATAGCAGGCCGGGGACGTCTAGTTCATCGTCGCCGCAGACCGCCTCAGCGGCCCGCAGCTCGCAGCCGTCCACCATCACTGCCAGTCGCCGCAGGACGATTCGCTCCGGCCCGGTGAGCAGCTCCCAGCTCCAGTCGATGACGCCCCACAGGGTCTGCTGGCGTGGTGGGGCGTCCCGGTGCCCGGTGGCTAGCAGCCGGAACCGGTCGTCGAGCCGGGCGAGGAGCTCATGGACACCTAGCGTCCTGACGCGGGTCGCCGCGAGTTCCAGCGCCAGCGGGATCCCGTCGAGCCGCCGGCACAGCCCCGCGACGGCCTGGGCATTGCCCTGATCCAGACGGAAGCCTGGGGCGGACGCCCCGGCGCGCATGGTGAACAGCCGAACGGAGCTGAAGCGCTCCAGGGCGGCGGGCTCGTGTTCGGCGTCCGGGCCGGGCAGGTCCAGCGGAGGTACCGCCCAGATGACTTCACCGGCGATCATCAGCGGTTCCCGGCTGGTCACCATGATGCGCAGTTCGGGCGCGGACCGGAGCAGGCGTGCGGCCAACGTGGCGACCTGGCCGATCAGGTGCTCGCAGTTGTCCAGGACCAGCAGCAAACGGCTCTCGCGCAACGCGTCGCCCAGCAGGTCGGCGGAGGATATGGAGCTGTCGTTCCTGATGCCGATGACCGACATGACCTCGTCCGCGGGACCAAGCGCCATGGCGGGCGACGGGCCGGCCATCTCGACCAGCCAGGTGCCATCGGGGAAGGCAGCCGCCGACTGCGCCGCAATCTCGATGGCCAGCCGCGTCTTGCCCACGCCGCCGGGCCCGGTGAGGGTCACCAGCCGGCGTTCGCTCAGCAGGCCGCGCAGCTCGGCGACCGCCGGGGCTCGGCCGACCAGGTCGGTGAGCATGGCCGGAAGGTTGGTCCGCGGGCGGGTCGCCAGGGTAGGCGGGGCCGGTACGGCTTGCAGGGCCGGGGATTGCTCAAGCATGGCCTGATACAGCGCGGCCAGGCTTGGCCCGGGATCCAGGCCGAGGTCGCTGGCCAGCTTGCCGCGTAGCTCGTGGTAGCTCCGCACCGCCTCGGCCTGCCGGCCGGACCGGTAGAGGGCAATCATGTGCGCGGCGCGTAGCCGCTCGCGCAGCGGATGACGGGCTACCAGCTCGCTGAGCTCGCCGGCCAGCAGGCTGTGCTCGCCCAGCGCCAGCCTGGCCTCGGCCTGCTGTTCCAGCGCGGTCAGGCGCTGCTCCTCTAGCCGCGCGATCGCCGGCTGGGCGAATAGCTCACCGGCGAAGTCCGCCAGGGCCGGACCCCGCCACAATCCCAGTGCCTCCGCCAGCAGCCCGGCCCGGTCCCGGAGATCCTGGGCCGCGCCTGCCCGCTCCACCAGAGCCGCGAACCGGCGCTCGTCCAGCCCGTCATCACCGACCTGAAGCAAGTAGCCCGATGAGCGGAACGCTATCAGCGCGCCGCTGCCCGGCTCGCCGGCTTCCAGCGCCTGCCGCAGCCTGCTGACCTTCCCCTGCAGGGCACCGGCGGGATGGACGGGAAGGTCCGCTCCCCACAGGTCATCGATGAGCTGATCGGCCGGCACCGGCCGCCCCGGGCTCAGCAGCAGAACTGCCAGCAGGGCGCGGACCTTGGACTCGCGAACCTCGACTTTCCTGCCGTCCCTGGTCCAGGCCGCCACTGCCCCGAGCACGCCAAAGTGCACCAGGTCAGGATAGCCGGGCACGTCTCCCGCGGCAGCGCACCCGTCCGGCACCAGAGTTGCGGCGGTTCGACGCCAGCTGCCCCACAGGTGCGGCCGCGCGCCGCTGGGTCAGCGCAGTCGGGGTGCTGCCAGCCGGGCCAGGCTCTCATCCTTGTGCTGCCGCTCGTCGCAGCCGATCTGGCGAACCAGGTCAGCGACGCTGGCGAAGTGGCCGTAGCTGGCTGCCTCGGGGCAGTCCCACGGCCTGGTCTCCAGCTCGGGGTGCGCTGCCACGAAGGCCATGTACTCGTGCTCGGCGTGATCCTCGAAGTCGGCGTTCAGCCGGTAGCTGGCCGCCGGGACGATCAGGAACAGCAGCCAGGACAGCAGGTAGTACACGGTCGCGACGACCTGCGGCAGCAACCGGTAACGCAGCCAGCCCTGCCCCGTTCCCTCCCGGGCGGCGAGGTCGCTCATGATCAGCAGGTGCCACTCCTCGTTGTCCTGCTGGGCGCGGGACTCCTCGATCCGGTCGTGGATGCGGCGGGCCAGGCCGGTGTCGCGATGGACCCGGCTGATGGCAAGGTAGGCGATCCGTTCCCATGACTGGTACGGCACCCGGGCGATGAGCTCCAGCACCTGGTATTTCGCGAAAGACCCGGAACGGCCGTAGATGGGGTCCATGCCTTTGATGAGAAGCCGGGTCGCCAGGCCGTACCGGCGGCGCGGCGTGCGCAGGGTGTCGGCCTGCGCCCGGCGCAGCCGGGCGCTGTAGGCCCGCTCTTCGGCCTGGATGACGTCGGGATGGACTGCGGTATTCATACTGGTTCCCCTTCAGCGGCGACAGTTTCGCCGCGCCCTCGTTCACAGCCGGATCTAGCTGCATGCCAGCAATCATGGGCGACTGGGGGCTCGGAGTCGTCGGCTGAACGGCTCTTCTCGCCTGCCCGGGCGGCGCAGCCAGGCCGGCCGTCTCCTACTCCAGCTGGAGTACACGAGGCCGCGCGGAGTCGTCGCTTCCCGCAGCGCAGAACGTCCGCCAGGCTGACGCCGGCGGTCCCCGGTGCGCAGTGACGATGCGCCCACGGTGCCGATCGAAGGCGCTCGAGGAGGCGTACCCGGGCCGGTTCGATCTCAGTCGATCGGCTCGCGATGCACCCACTCGACGAGGTTGCCGGACGCGAGCGCCCGCACGCGCGCGGCGTACCGGGCGAGGTCGGCGTCGTCGAGGAGGTCGCGCCATTGGCCGCTCGTGCCGCGGCTGAAGAACGCGGCGGGATCGATCCAGTGCTCCGGACCGCCGCCGGGGACGGTCGTACCGGCCCTGCTGCGCATCGACTCGAACGTCGCCGCCTGGACCAGGCGGGGCCATCGGTGCTCCTCGACGTCGATGCGCAGGCGCGCGGCCAGCTGCCGCATCTGCCCCTCCAGGTCGGCCTTCAGGTCGTCGTAGTGCAGATACACGACGTCGAGATCGCCGGCGGCGTCCCGGAACGTCTGCAGGTGCTCTACAGTGCGCCGCAGCGACGACCCGACCTGCGTCGACGGCGTCTCGTCGTCGACCCACTGCCAGAAGCGGTCCCGCTCGTCGTCGGGGCGCGGCCGCGGTGGCCGCAATGGTCCGAGCTCGATACCGTCGATCGCGGCCGCCCGTTCGCGTTGGCTGCGGAACGCGCCGATGTCGGTGTTGTCGATATGGTGGTCCATCGACAGCCCCACGTCGCGCGGGTCCCGCCCGACGCAGATGTACGTGACGGCCGGATCGTTGGGTATCCCGTCGAGCGGCGTGTGGGTCTTGATGAACCGGCGGTGCGTCTGGGCTTCCAGGTCCGCGAACACGTCTGTGCGGGCGCGAGTCACCATGTCGATCCATGGCGAGAGCGTGTCCAGCGGGAGCGGGAGCTCCGGTTCCTGCAGTATGAGCAGGGCGCAGATCATCTGCGTCCACGTCGTCCCGCACTTTGGCGGGGTGCTGATGATGATGTCGCCGGGGCGGAGCTCGAAGCCGTCCCAGCGGCTGCTGTCGTACATACTCACCTGGTAGCGGCGCACGGCCTTCATCCTTGCAGCGGACCCGATCCCGTGAGGCCCAGATGATTGACCGAACGACATCCTGCCGAGGGCTCAAGACTGAGGTTCCGAAGGGCGTCGCGCAACACTACGTCGCGGAGCACCCGCCCATAATGTCGGATCTCGAACACTCCGCGAGGGTGTCATGAAGGCCAGAGGATGAGCGCCGAACGGCGGCGCGCGCGTCGCCATGGCCAGGCGCGGTCGGTTCGCCGTAGGGTGGGCGACTGGTGCTGTGCGATGATCGCGGGGTGACTGAGGACGAGGTCTTCGCCGGCATCGTGGAGCTGGCGGCGGCTGGGGAATACCGGGATTTCCGGTATCAGCTGCTTGGCCCGGCGGCTGAACCGTTGCGCAGGCTCCCGGATGGGCGGCCAGACCCAGCCGATCTCGGTCGTTTCCTGCGGGATCAGCCGCAATCGAGGCTGTTCCAGCGCGGCACCCCGGAGTACGCCGCGGCGCGTGACGGCGGCGCACTCGAGCCGCTGCCCGCGCTGGAACGTGCCGCGCCGGAGGCGGTCGCCGAGGCGGAGGAGGAGATCGGCTACCCGCTGCCCGTGCTGCTGCGCCGCCTGTACCTGGAGGTCGGGAACGGGGGATTCGGGCCGCGTGGAGGGATACCAGGGGTGCGCGGCGGCGCGGACGTGGGCTGGGACTGGCCGGACATTGTCGCGTTCTGCCGCGATGCGCGGGCCGACGAGCAGTGGTCCGCCTGGCCGTGGCTGGTACCGGTCTTCGACTGGGGATGCACGATCATGTCCCTGGTCGACTGCCGGGACCCGGAGGGCCGGATGTGGGCTTGGGAGGAAGGCCAGCTGATCTCGCTCCCGTCCCGCCAGAGCCTGGCCGGCTGGCTCGGCCTGTGGCTGCAAGGTCGGCTCACGCTGCCCGAGGGGACAGGACCGGTATCTCGCCGGACCTTCGCGACTGATCACGCCCACCCCGTCAACGATGCCCCACGAGCGGCCAAGCGCATCCAGGGCCCCGCAGCGGCCACAGCGGACCAGGTTACAATGAGTGACAACCTCCGCGAGAGGGAGTGACGAGATCGCCGATTCCGGCGCGCCATGCATCGCTTTCCGCCTCACGTGCGGCGCACTCCGAACGTCCATTATGTGGGCCTTCGAAGTTAGCCGGGATGGAGTTTAGGTCAGGTTACGGTTCGTGTCCGGCTTCTGGCTACAGTGCGTGACCGGTGGCGGTAGCCGCGGGTGCAGGCGATGCGGACGCGGCGTTGCTGGTTGTGCGGGTTGCGGAAGCCGTAGGCCTGGCGGGCTTCGAGCTTGGCGAGCCGGTTGAGGCTCTCGGAGGTTGCGTTCGTCACCCCGGTGATCACCGCGGCTACGATCTCGTTCTCCCACCGGGATATCGTGCGGGCGAGGGTGACCAGTTCGGGGATGTCGTCGTGCTGGGCGCACCAGTCATAGAAGGTGAACAGGCGGCCGCGCACATCGCGTTCGCACGGGGTGGAGCCGGTGATCCGGGCCCGCAGGTTCAGCGCGTCGCGGAGTTTTTCCTTGGCGATCCAGGCGGCCAGGATTTCCTGCCCGTACCGGTTGCCGCCGAGGGTGTCCATGATCTTGGTGAACTGGGCGGGTGCCAGGTTTTCCAGGTTCCGCACCAGCAGGCCCTTGATGCCGTACTCGGGATCGCCGGAGCGGCCGCGCCGCCGGTAGCGGGCGCGTACCACGCGGCGGCGCACGTCCCCGGCCATCTTGACCGCGAGCTGCACGACATGGAACAGGTCCGCGGTGAGGGTCGCGTGCGGCAGCATCCGGCGCACCGCCGAGGCATAGATGCTGCACAAGTCGATGCAGACGACCTGGACCGCGTCTCGCCAGGCGGGGGTGGCGCCGGCCAGCCAGTACGCGGCGTCATCGGCGGTGCGGCCCTGCACCTGCCCCAGCAGCCCCTGCTGGCCGTCCAGGTCGAAAAAGCAGGTGTGCCACCGGTCCGCGAGCAGCAGGTACTCATCGACGGCGAACCGGGCCCGGCCCCTGCGGTGCTCATCGATCCCCAGGTGCGCCACCGGCGCCGGAACCTGGTCCAGCACCGGGTCCGCCGCAGCCGCGAACGCGTCATGCGCCACCGGCCAGGAGATCCCGGCGTGCCGGGCCGCCTCCGCCGGCGTGATCCCCCGCCCGGTAACCTCGTGCGCGGCCTGCTCCCGCAGCCGGGCGGTGATCCGGCACCGCGCCGGCACCTGCGGCACCCACTCGGTGAAGGTCTTACGCGGGCACTGCCGGTTCCCGCACTTACGCCGGACCTTGACCCAGTGCAGGTCCACTGCATCACCCGCCCGGCGCGCATCCCGCGGCCGGGTCACCACCGTCTCATGCACCCGGTCCGAGACCGTGCCGCACTCCGGGCACGCCGCCGCGTCCGGGTAACCGGTAACCACCCATACCTCAACCGCGCCGCCGGCTCCTGCCTCCGTATCAGTGACCCGCAGGCCCTCCACGCCGAACAGCGCGGACGCCGTATCGTAGACCACGATGCCCGCGGCTTTCTGATGACCTTGATGTCCTGTGGTAAGGCCCAAGATCGTAGGAGCCGCGAGCTCCCCGCCCATTGCGACACGCCGCAGCGCGGCAGATCACTCAACCGGGCAAAGAACCGCGGGCACGCTCAGCAACGACACGGCTTCACGCAACGTAATCGAAATACGACAGCGTCCCGGTTAACTTTGTAGAGCCCATTATGTACGGCTGGCGTTATTGAGCAGGCGCTCTGTCCGCGGCATGAGAGTGCTGTCAATCAGAGATGGATTTAGTAAGTTTCAAGTTGATTCTGTCATTGGGTGACGTCGCACCTACCAGGCGACCTGCCAGCCCATTGTAGCCACAGCAGACTTGGCTGGCCGTGGGAAGAACGGCAAGGCGTAACCGCGCTTTTCCGAGCCCGCCCGGTCAGAGCGGAAATTCGCCTATAAGGAGATACTGGCTTTGGGCGTACTGGGCCCGGATAATTTAACCTCTCGCTGACAGCCGACAATTGACAGTCTTCGGAATTCATTTCGTACCCGCCTGTCAGCTGGAGTCGTGTCCGCAGACTGGGCGACGTTAGGTGTCGCTCCTTTTACCGTTACCTGATTTCGGCTGCCAGGTATCCAAATAGCAGCGCCTCGTTCACGCAGCACTTCTGGAGTTCGCTTAGATGCACACTCTCGTTCTCGCAGTGCGCCTTGCTCTCCGGGTCATCAACACCAGTCAGCAGCAGCGCCATGTCGGGATACACCTCCGCAAGGGCGGCAACCAGCGGTAGCGAACCACCGCTGCCTGCCTCGACCGGAGCAGAGCCCCACGTCTCCACGCAAGCACGGCGAAACGCGTCAAAAGCGCCCCCAGACGGATTGATATGAAATGGTTCGCCCAGGTGGTCTCGGGTAACGGTCACTTCCGCATTCCAAGGTGCCTGACGCTTCAGGTGCTCTGTCAAGGCCAGAAAGGCCCGTCCGGCGTCGTCGCCAGGCGCCAGACGGACGCTGATGCTGGCCCGGGCCCATGGCACGATTTTGTGAGCCGCGCCAGCCACGGGCGGAGCGTCGATCCCGAGGACGGACAAGGCAGGATGCGTCCAGATCCGCTCGGAAAGCGTGCCTTCGCCAAGGATCTGGACCTCGGGCCTCAGGCCGGTCACCTTCCGCAAGCGAGACTCATCCATATCCGTGCCGTGCGGGGCGCCCTGGTGCAGGCCCTTGATGGCCACATTGCCAGCCTCGTCGTGCAGTGTCGAGATAAGTCTGCATAGGACGGTGAGCGCGTCCGGCACCAGCCCGCCATATTTGCCGCTATGCACCGCGTGATCGAGGGTGCGCACTTCGACCACGCAGTCGGTAATGCCTCGGAGGGATGTGACGAGAGTCGGTTGTCCGATGGCCATGTTCGAGCAGTCCGCGATCACGATGGCGTCGGCTTGCAGCAGATCCTTGTGGACACTCAGGAACTCGGGGAGGTGGGTTGAGCCTGTTTCTTCCTCACCTTCGATGAAAATAGCGAGGTCAAGCGGCAGTTGGCCCGCCCATGCCTGCACGGCTGCCGCGTGCACGGCGATTCCCGCCTTATCGTCGGCAGTACCTCGTCCGAACAAGCGCCCATCGCGTTCGGTCGGCTCGAATGGTAGTGAGTCCCACAGGTTCGCAGGACCAGGCGGCTGGACGTCATGGTGGGCGTAGAGCAGAAGCCTCGGCGATCCGGCCGGTCCACTGATGGTGCCGTAGACCGCAGGATGTGAGCGGGGTATTTCCAGCAGTCTGGCGTCGCTGAATCCCGTATTTTTCAACCAAGCTTTGGTGGCCAAAGCCGAGCGCCGTACATGCCGAGGATCGAACCCGGCCGCGCTAACCGACGGTATGCGAACGAGGCTGTCAAGCCTATCCCGAATCAGTGGAAACGCAGACTCGACAGCAGCCCGGGCCGCCACCGGGCTCAGCTCAGCTGGCAAACAAACCTCGGCCTTCCGCAGCGGCCCTCCGTAAGGCCGGGTCGCTTCGAGCTACCGTTGGGCTAAATACTCTCCATCTAGATGACAATACGCAGATCGTACCCATCGATCAATGAATCCTGCTCTGCACACGCGCGTCAGGACCCAAAAAGAACTTCGAAGTCTCGCGGTACGCATAAGCACCTTTAAGCACAGCAGTAACTACTATCCGCTCACGGCCGGGCGGGAATTGGCCGCTGGCGCGCTGTTTGCGCTTGACTGACCCGCAAGGTAAGTATCGTGATAGTCGACCGTGCAGACAAGCACGTCACGCTGAGCGCTCCCGCCGTCTGGATTTACCAGCGGCGTAGCACCGTGTTTGAATACCTTGTCCTCGAAGATAATGATATCGCCGGGGTTCAGCTGCTGACGCAACACCGGTGAAGATTGCACGTCGCCGTCATCCGTCACGTCTTCAGGGACATAAAGGTATGTTTCGGCACCTTCTCCGATTCGGTCTAGTACGTAGATAATGATGAATTCTTCATTGTCATGGTGTGGTTTCGTCACAACTTTGGTGAAGGTCCGGAACAGGTTCACGCCGAACGTTCCGCAGTCTTGCCGTCGGCCCGTCGGCACCAACTGAAGGAATGCCTGAATGAGGTCTCGGGCCAGAGCATCGTCTAGGAGTTCAACGCGGGTATGCTCTCGTCTGCCTGCAATACCCGCACGGTCGGTGATCGTGATCACATCGTGTCGTTGCAGGCTGAGATGACCGGCTTGCCATTGGTAGCGGACGACATCTCGGGCTCGGAGGCGGTCCACCGGCCAGTCGCCCTCGTCATGCCGGAGTGTCCAGTCGTTGAAGTACGTTTGGCCGAAATTCGACCGAAGCTTCTCTGGAAGACCGATGGACCGGTCGCTGGTCAGCGCATAGGCCTGGCGGCTCAAAGCAGACCAGACATCTCTATGACCGTCGGATACGGCCAGTGTTGCGTCATTGCTCACAACGGTACCTACAGACGTGGAAGAAGGGAGTCGGCTATACGGGCTTAAGGCAACCGATCCCGGTAGTTAATGTGGAGTAGGACAAACCTGAGAGCTGGATTCTAAGCCCTAGGAGAGCATCGAGTCCCGGATTTCACGCATGAGGGCTCGCGAGTCCTCTTCGGTCAGTGAGGCCTGCACCAAGGCGTCGTGAGCGGCACGGTATTTCCTGACTTGCTCCGTATCTTCCACACTGAAAAACCCGGCATGGGTTTCAATATGGACGATATCGGACTCGCCTGCGTCCTTGTACTCGAAGTAGGCGTACATGCATGTCATCGAGAACGTCGGCTTGGCGTCGAATGGGAGTACCCGCAGGGTGACGTTGGGTAGGACGGAACGCTCAGCCAATTCGTCAAGCTGCTCACGCAGGACGGCGGGAGATCCAACCACTTGGCGGAGGCTGGACTCGTGCGTCACGGCGACCAACCTGAGCGGCTCCATGTGCTCCCGGCCACGCAGTGCTTCCTGGCGCCGGAGCCGGACGGCCAGGAGCTGCCGGATATCACTTTCCGATCGGTGCTCCATGTCACGGAAAACCGCCCTAGCATAGTCCAGGGTCTGCAGCAGGACCGGAACAAAAGGTATTGTGTATACACGAGCAACGGAAGCGTCCACCTCGTAGGCCAGGTGCGCGTCGAGCCCTCCGATGACCCCGTCATCATAGTTTGTCCACCACCCGCGGAGTTGGGCGGCCTTTACCCATCGCTCCAAGCGGGCGGCCAGCGGCGTGCCCTCAATCCCGTAGTATCTGATGATGTCTCTGATGTCGCGCGGAAGCGGCTTGCCCTGCGCGTTCTCGAGCCGGGACAGCTTGCTCGAAGACATCATCAGGTCCTCGGCGGCTTCAGACAAGAGTTTGCCGCTGTCTTCTCGCAGCTTCTTGACAGCGGCGGCGATACCGCGTCGCGGTCCTAGCGGGCCTGTCACCCTATCCACGGCGCACCACGCTTCCCGAAACTGACGCTGCCAGACGGGTGGCGCGCATCTGGGAATCCCACTGTGCAACCCTACAACGGGAGACGTCCTGGCCGCATCGAAAGTTTAGCTTAATCTGGAGAACATGTCCGACCGTTAATCCCCTTGATCGATACCAATTTTTTACTATAACTACTCAGTTATAAAGTATACCGCGATCAAGCCCGCAAATCAGCCGTCTACGCACACATGCTGTTTTAGGCTGCACTGTAATGGGAATCCCATATGTGGACTTGCAGGCGAAGTCTCGAGGCAGGTATCTCATGACCCGGAAGCACCTACTTCCCGAACCGCCACCTTCCCCGGATGCAAGAGCGCCCGAGCACACGACATCTTCAATGCGGGCTACGGCCGTCCGGCTGTGACTCGCCCGGCAATTCAGGTCCGCCGCATTCAGCTGACCAGAACCGTGGACGCGCTACGGGTCGATGCGCCCACAACGGCCCAGCACTTTTCTTACCCCGCCCGCAGCCTGTCCGGACCATAGGGATGTGGCAGATATGCCTCGCCATACCATTCATGCAAACTTGATCAAGTTCTGGGACTTGCCGCTCATCCGGAGAAGCCCTGATGTCACGGCGCTGACGCAGCAACTGTTCGCCACCGACACGATTCCGCAGCCACGCGAGCGTGGAGGAAGCCTGACGTGCAGGTTTCTTGTCGCGGTCGATATCGAGGGATTCAGTCGGCGGGCGGCGGCCGGACAGGCAAGGGTTCAAGACGACCTCGAGCGTGCTATGGCACGGGCAGCGGCGAGCACGGGCCTGGATCGTGGACGCTGGTATCGCCAGCCGCGCGGGGATGGGGAACTCGATGTGCTACCTGAGGATGTCGACGGACTGTCCCTAGTCGCCCGCTACCCCCGTGAGCTGGCAGCAACGGTGGCCGCGGTCAACCGCGCCCAGAACGGGGAGCCACGGCTGAGGGTTCGGATGGCCATTCACCACGGGGCTGTGGCCCCGGGACGTTTTGGTCCCGTGGGGACGGCGCCTGTCGTAATTTCGCGGCTAGTTGACGCCGAAAGCGTCCGTCAGCGGCTCCGCCTGCACAACGATCTCGATATCGCACTGATTGTTTCTTCCTATGTGTACGATGAGGTGATCCAAAGCAGGCTATGCGATCTCAATCCCGAATCTTTCCGTCGTACGACTATAAAAGCAAAAGGCATGGCCTACGCCGGTTACCTGTATCAAGACAACTTCTCCCCGCGAGATCAGGTGGCTTCCGGCGCTACGGAAGCAGCTTTGACGCACAACCGACAGTCCTGTCAGACGATCCCTTAGCCGCTGAATCTGCTGGTCAATTCCAGGCATCTGCTTCTGCTGCCAGGAGTTCACCTTAATGGCTTCTGCGACCATTAGCGATATGCAGGTCATCGCATAAGTCCCGGGGTCCCAACGCAATGCCAGCGGCTTAAGGCGAAACGGCTGGGCGTTGGTTCCATATTTGGTTGCGCTGTGTGATAGTTCCTGGCCGCAGGCTTGTTGTCAGGTTTCCTGCGAGATGGGCGAGGCTCCGGATAGAAGAGAGATTGCCTAGATCTACTCTTCCCGACCGGAGCCTCACGTGTCTTCTACCCTGTCCCTTCCCGTGCCGTGCCTGTTTCGGCGGGGGTGATCGTCGCGGTGCCCGCGGAGCTGCTGGCCTAGCCGCTGAAGAGCGGCAGGGACCTGGGGGACGCGGACCGGTCCGCGCTGGTCATCGGGGGCACGGAGAAGATCCGCACGGGCGGCGTGGTCGTGTTCTGCAAGGTGGTCGCGGTCGCGGAGGCGCAGGTCAGGAGGGATGGGCAGGTCCGGGCGAAGGGCAGCCCGGTGCATCACCGACGCTGGGACCGCTGGAGGCAGCGGCCGGGCCGGGTGCTGTCGGCGCGATCGCCGGGCGGGCGCCGCTGGGTGCCCGGTTCGTGAAGGGGGAACGGGAGAGGCTGCTGGCCCGGGCGTTCATGATCCGGGTGATCGTCTTGATGACGCTGATGCCGGATGCGCGGGTCCCGGACGTGATCGCCGCGCTGGCCGGGGACCTGGTCCTGGTGCCGTGGGCGCGGCCGTGGCGGCCGGCGTCGGCGCGGTCGGCCGGGGACTGGCGCAACGCCCTCGGCCCGGTCCCCCTGGAACAGCTGCGCGACCTCGTGCTGGGGTCGGCCTGGCGCGGGCACCGGGAGGGCGGCTGCCCCGGCGCGGTCACCACCGGGACGAAGCGGCCGCTGCGAGCGGGATCGCTGGACGGGACGCTGCTGCGGGTGCCGGACACGCCTGCGAACAGGGCGTTGTTCGGCACTGTAGGCACTGGCGACGATTCCAGCCCGTACCCGTGCCTGCGGGCACTGCCGCTGACCTGCTGCTCGTGCCGGGCACTGTTCGCGATGCCGGCTGGCCCGGCCGGGTCGGACAAGGCGGCCTCTGAGCAGCGGCTCCTGGACGGGGCCATGGACCGCTTCCCGGCCCTGTCCGACCCGGGATGGATCTGGCTGATGGACCGCAACTACCACGGGGCGCCCCGGATCGCGCGGATGATCCAGTCCACGCACGTGCTGATCCGGCTCAAGAGCGACATCCCGCTGGAGCGGACCTCGCGGATCCTGCCCGGCTGCTCCTATGAGGCGGAACTGTCCGGCGACGGCGTCACCGTGAAGGTCCGGGTGATCGAGTACTTCGCCGACGTGGAAGGCCAGGACGTCCCGGAGATGTTCTGCCTGGTCACCGACCTTATGGACTGGGAGGACTACCCCGCCGCCGAGCTCGCGGCCCTCTATAAATGGCGGTGGGACGGGTCAGAGACCGCGCTGCGGGAGGCCAAGGCGCCGCTGCGCGGCGCCGGCCCGGGCACCGGGCCGATGCTCCGCTCCCGCTCCCCGGACCTGGTCGCCCAGGAACTCGCGGCCTGGGCCGCCGGCACCGGGATGACCCGCGGCGTCCTCCTTGATGCCGCGCTCGGCGCCGCTCCGCAGGGAAAGGGAAAGCGTGCCGGGCTCACCGTCCGGCCCCGGGACCTGTCCTTCGCCCGCGCCGTCCGCGCGGTCGTGTCCGCGATCCGCCTCGGCCGCGACAGCTACCAGGCCGTGACCAGCCAGATCGCGGAATACCGGAATGTCGTTGACCGGAACCGGCACCGTGATCGCAAGTCCAAATCCCCCTCGCCCTTCGCGCACGCGAGGCCGGCGGACACCGTCACCCGGATCGCCCCCGCCGTCATCACCATGGCCAACAGTCCATCCTGACCTGCTAAACAAAGGCCACCCGAACGAGGAGCCCGCCGGACCGTGGACCCGGCCGCCGCCGGCACGACACGCCGTCCTCCAGCACGCCCGCCGAAGGAAACTACCCGCAGTAACCAAAGCAGGAACTAGCCACAACCGGTCAAACACCTAAAGCCCACGGCATTGGGTCCCAACGTGCGCTCATCGCATGTGAGTGAGCTGCAAGGCGGGCCATGGGGCCGAGAGGCGCACAGATCAGCCGATTCAGCGCGGCACGGACAGCACCGCGGGAGGTCGCGGCTGTCATGCATATCGGCGGGACTGCGTGCGGCGACCTCAAGCACCGTCGTTACGCATCGTAACGGCGGTGCTCGAGCGCAAGCTACGTGATCGCCGAATTTGCGCGGCCTGGAGTCGGCTCCGCTTGCTTTGCTGACCCTGCGCAGATCAGCCAGTTTGCGTACGGCCGCGGGCGCTTTGGCTCATGGCGGGTTTTTCCGCGGGAACTCCGGGATGGCGGCCTGGCGATCCGGCCATCTGCGTCGCTGCCTCGCGGCATGCGTCCAGCCGAACTCGGGTACGGGCAAGAGCGAACCCCCGCTACCACATAGGAGGTCACCGCCATGGACCCCAAGGGCGCGCAGACCGCATTCGTCTACACGACCTACATCCAGGCGACTCCCGAGCGCGTGTGGCAGGGCCTCACTGACCCTGCGCTGATGAAGCGCTACTGGCGGCACCAGACGGCTGGTCCGAAGACGTTCCATTCCGACTGGAAGAAGGGCTCCGCCTACGAGATGGCGCACGACGAAGCCGGACTGGTCGTACGCGGCCCGGGCCAGGTGATCCTTGAGGCCGATCCGCCCCGCCGGCTGGCCTACACCTGGCACACGATCACTCCTGAGTGGGCCGCGGCAGTCGGCATGGACGAGGCGACCGCCGCGGCCTGGCGCGCCGAAGCCCGCTCCAAGGTCGCCTTCGATATCGAGGATGTCGGCCACGGTGTTGTCAGGCTTACCGTCGCCCACGACGGTTTCGCGCCCGGCAGCGCAGTGCTGCCGGCCATCTCCGAGGGATGGCCCGCTGTCGTGGCCAGCCTGAAGACCCTGCTGGAGACGGGGTCGTCTTTGCGCACTTCGTAAACCGGCCGCCGCGCCGCAGGTCCGGCTCGCCGGTGGCCGGGGCAAGGGACGCCTGGGAGGCGCCGGGCTTTGCCCCGGTCCTGGCCGCTACCCCGGGCCTCGGCCCATCGAAGGAGTACCCGGATGGAGTATGACTCGTGTCGGCAGGGGCGAGAGCCCAGGGGTGGTGGTGTGGATGGGTGATGAGCCCAATGCCCGGGCGTGGGTCAATGCGGACCAGGCCGCGGGGGAGTTCCGGGTCAGGTACGCCGAGCTGTTCGATGCCGAGGCACGCCTGCATGAACAGCGGCTGCATGAGGTCGCCAACGTCGGTGCCGCCGAGCATGTGCTCGATATCGGCTGCGGGACGGGCCGGTCCACCCGCGCTGCGGGCCGTGCCGCGGCCGCGGGAACTGTCCTTGGAGTGGACATTTCCGCGTCCGTGCTCGAACTGGCCCGGCGGCTGACGGACCGGGAAGGCCTGCGCAACATTTCCTACCGGCTGGCCGATGCTCAGGTGGACGGCCTGGGGCCGGCTCGCTATGACGTGTGTATCAGCTGTTTCGGCGCGATGTTCTTCGCTGACCCGGTGGCGGCGTTCACCAACATCGGGCGCGCGCTGCGCCCCGGCGCGCGCATGGCGCTGCTGGCCTGGCAAGCCCCCGAGCGCAACGAGTGGTACAGCGAGATCGACCAGGCCATCGGCGGCGCTTCTGCGCGCGGCGCCCGGATGTTCTCACTCGCCGGCCAGCACACGACCGCCGGGATACTGACTGCGGCCGGGTTCACCGACGTCGCCTTCACCGACGTGCGCGGGCCCGTCTATTACGGCGCGGACAGCGCGCAGGCCTACGATTTCGTCACCGGCCTGCGGGCCACCAAAGACATGCTGGCCAGCCTGGATCCGGCCGCCGCCGAGGACGCGCTGCGCGGGCTGCGCGCCACCCTCGCCGGGCACACCACCCGCGACGGCGTGCTGTTCGGGGCGCGCACCTGGATCATCACCGCGCGGAGACCGCGCTGGCCGCATGAGTGATCTGGAGACTCTCGCGCCAGAACCCGGCACGCCAGATCGACCTGTTACGGCGCGGCTCAAGCGGATCACCTTGACACCTACGTCGCCGCGCATACCGGCGGATACGGCGTGAGCTGGGTCCGCCCCGTAGTTACAGTCCGTGGTCGTCTGTCTGGCTGTCTCGAGGCACTGCCGCTCACCGCCAGCGCCGCCATTGCGGCGCTGCCGGCGGCGGTGACGCGGCCAGGCCGGCCGTGACCAGGCGCGGACAATGACGGCCGTGTTCTAGGCAGTGCCGGAAACCATAGTCCTGCGCTGGCAATCACCATCCAGCGAGCAGGACGCTGCCTGGCCGTCTGGCAATGTTGCCGTCATGAGTGATGGCCCGGGCATGGTGACGATCCTGCGGTCCCGCTACGGCGGCACCTACGAGCCAGGCGAGTGGATCGCATTCGCCTGCTGGCCGGACGACATTCCGCCTGGCTGGAACGCCGATGACCTGGCTTGCGCGGAGTTCTTCGCAAGCCGTACGCGGGAGATCGGGGGCGGGGCTACACCACAGGAAGCCTACGCAGATCTTCTCCGGCTGCTCAGCGAGCGCCGGCGCAGCCCAGGCTCCTTACGCAGTGCAATTACCGGTGTGGAGCGTACGCGGTCCGAGCGCCGAATCGCGCGCTGGGCCGACGAGGGACTGGGGAGCGTGTATGCGCGCAGATCATGTGCTCGGCCAGCCGTCCATGGTACCCAGCCCGCATCGGGTGCTCTTGTGCTGGCCTTCTAAGCTTTGCCGTTGTGACGGCGAGCTTTGATCCCGTGGCGTATAACCGTGCCGCCTGGGACCGCGAGGTGGACAACAGTAACGAATGGACCCGGCCGGTCGGGCCGGAGGTCATCGCCCGGGCACGGGCCGGTGACTGGTCCGTCGTCCTGATCGGCTACCAGGCAGTGCCGCGCGGCTGGTTTCCGGCTGAACTGGCCGGCGCCGAGGTGCTGTGCCTGGCTTGCGGCGGAGGGCAGCAGGGGCCGGTACTCTCGGCGGCAGGCGCGGCCGTGACGGTACTGGACAATTCGCCGCGGCAACTGGGCCGCGACCGGGAGGTCGCCACCCGCGAGGGACTGGCCGTCCGTACCGTGCTTGGCGACATGCGCGACCTGAGCGTGTTCCCCGATGCCAGCTTCGATGTCGTCTTCAACCCGGTGTCCAACGTGTTCTGCCCCGAGCTTGCACCGGTCTGGCGGGAGTCATTCCGCGTGCTGCGCCCCGGCGGGATCTTGATGGCCGGGTTCCTGAACCCTGACATCTTCATTTTCGACATCACGGCGCTGGAGGAGCGGGGTGAGCTCATAGCGCGCCACCAGATCCCGTTCAGTACCCTTGATCTCCCAGACGCCGAGCGGCAGCGCTCATACGGGACCGGGCCGATCGAATACAGTCACTCACTCACCGGGCAGATCGGCGGCCAGCTCGCGGCAGGCTTCACCCTGACCCACCTGGAGGAAGCCCCGCACCACGCGGATGCCACCGCCCGGTACATGCCTGGTTACTTCGCCACCCGGGCCATCAAGCCGTAACCGCAGCCCGACCGGAAAACGCGCGAGCCCGCGGACAAACACGCCCCGTTACCAGCGCAGAAAGACTGATCCGCGCGGCTCAATAACCTCTCCCGAGCAGGACGATAGCCGCACCGAACGGCGGGTACGCGCGCGGTGTCCTACCGTCTGAATGACTGAGCGTGATGGTGCTGGCGGCCTGATATGCGTAACGCTCATCTACACCCGCTGCATCGCAAGCGGGGTGTCGCCGGCGAATGCCCTCAGCGGGCAGGTGGGCGCCTTCGATTAGCCAGCCGCCCGAACTGCCCGCCGGCTACAGACCGCTGGCGCGGGAGGTCCGCTGTCAAGCCCGAACCACAGGCTGGGCTGACTGGGGTACCGGGAAGCAAGCCCGCTGGCGGCTTCTGGACGAACGGCCTGCCGGTCGAACTGCCCGAAGTCAACCCGCGGCTCATCTCGTTCCCTGCGCGGAGCATTTGCTCCTCTAACTGAGGCTTTCCCGCGACAATGCCCCGTGACGGGCACCTGAGGCATTCCCGCGCTTGTCATGTCGGTCTAGCCGTCCAGGTCAGCCGGACGGATTAAATACGGCCAGCCCGGGCAGCTATCGTGCCGGAGCGCCGCGGGCCGCTCGTTTCGGTGAGTGTCCGCGTGCGTGCCCTGAGCGGCGCGGGGCACGCACCACGGCGTTACATGGGCGCAGCCGGGCGAGTAGCCCGTCTGAGCCTGACCGGACGACAATGTTAGCTGCTTAATTGAGGATTTCTGTAATGAACAGCTTTATGGCCAGTGATCAGGCCTCTGTGAGTGTTTCCAGGCTGCTGGCGTTCCGGGCTGAGAACGTGCGCTCGTTCCGGGACGAGCTGGAACTGCCGATGCTCGCGATGGCCCTTGCCGATGAGGGCGTGCCGCGCTCGGTGATGTGGCACGAGGGTGGCCGTCCCGTCCAGGTGCTCCCCGCCGCTGGCATCTTCGGGGCGAATGCCTCGGGGAAGAGCAACGTGCTCCGCGCCATGAGCGACATGCGCCGGCATGTGCTGTACTCGTTTAGCCACGGTGACCCGGAGAGCGGGATGTCGCGTAGCGCGTTCCGCCTGGATTCTGGCA
>JAFARZ010000240.1 GCA_019245115.1 Streptosporangiaceae bacterium
CTAAACCCGGAAGGTGGTCAATTTTCACTCGCCACCAGCTGGTCAGTTTTCGGCTGCCGTTGACACCTGCGCCGCCTGTCTGTCCTGTTCGTCATCGAGATACCCCCGCCGGGTCCACATCCTCGGGGTGAGCGCCCATCCGATTGGGCCGTGGGTCACCCAGGCCGCCCGCAATCTGACCATGGATCTCAGCGAACGGATCAGGACCGTCCAGCACGTATGTCTGCTCCCCATTTGCTCCCCGCGCTGCTCCCCGACTGAGGGGAAGCCGCTCCCGGCCGGCGCTGATCTGTGCACCGGAGCTTGCCGACACACGGCACACCGACAGGCCTCAAGGAAGCCGTCCAATGCGTAGTGACACCCCGCGTTTGATCCGCATGGATGAGGTTTTGGGCAGGGACAGGGTACGCGATTCGCGTTGTCTGATGGAAGGACGCGTGATCGCTCGGCGCGTCGTAGCGCCCGCGTGAGGTGCCAGCAGTCCTGGCACGGAACCTGGTCTCGGTCCAGTGGTGTCGCTGCGGCCACGAGGAAGTGTTCGATTCTGCAGCGGATGTGGCGGGTGTAGATCCCGCCGAAGAGCGTGTGCGGTGTGCCGGAGCACGAGGCGTGGGCAGGTGAGCGCGTCGGTTCCGTGGGGAACCCAGATGTCGTCCGGACGTAACGGTCGTAGCGGTTCTTCTCGAACTCGTGTGAGGTGGTGGTATCCAGACGGACCCGGGTCCTTGGGGGAGTCATCAACGAGTGCCGTTACGCTTCCTGAGCTATAGCGACGAGTTTTCGAGCCCCACAGGACCCCAGGTCCTGCCAACTCGGTGTCCACCACCCGGGGGGAACCTCAGTCACCGCTGGCTCAGGGTCCTGAGCCAGCGGTGAATCGCGGCCGTGACCTCGTCGGCGTGGGCGGTCATCATCGTGAAGTGGTCGCCGTCGACCGTCACGTGCTCGCATGGCTGCGGCCAGCGCGCGCGGATCCGGCCGCCGTCCAGGCCCTTTCTGGCCTGCACGAACAACATCGGCCCGTCGAGCGCGCCGGGCTGCCAGCCAGCGATGATCTCCCGGTAGGCGGTTGCGGCGGCGACCTTGACCGCCCGGGGACCGGCTGGCAGGCCGGCTTCCGCGTCGTGGGCGAGCGTGGACCACACCCACGGCAACACGTCGTGGTGGAACCGCTCGTCCGGCCAGAAGGAGTCGATCAGCACCACACCGGCGACCGTGCCCAGCCTGGTGGCCAGGGCATGGGCGATCCAGCCTCCGCTCGAGTGGCCACAAAGGACCGTTTCGTGCGGCTGGCCGAGTTCCATCACGGCCTCGGCGTGGGCGTCGAGCAGCGCGTCGAGGTCGGCTGGCAGCGCCTCGCCCACGGCGAAACCCGGCTCGGGCAGGACCATCACGTCTCGTTCGTCACGGAACCGCGTGGCCCAGGCGTCAAACTCCGTCGGCCCGCTGAGCGGTGTCAGCGAGGGCAGACAGACCAGCCGGGGCCGCCCCGGGCCCCGGCTCAACACCGTCGACGACTCCGGGGCGCTCACTTGACCGAGGTACCGGCCCAGCGCCCTCGGCGTCGGGTGGTCCAGCAACGCGACTACGGGCAGCCGGACGCCGGTCGCCCGCTGCAGGCGGACTCGTAGCTCGGTCATCGCCAGCGAGGGCAAGCCGAGCCCGGCGAACTGGCCGTCCTCGACTACGGCGTTCGCGTCGACGCCGGCCACTGCGGCCAGCTGCTCCCGGACCAAGGACACCAGGTCACGCGGCCGCATGGGCTCGGGCGCCGGGGCGGCCGGCGCCGCGACTGCGTGCCAGTAGCGCTGGTGTTGGAACGGGTACGTGGGCAGCTCGACAATGCGGCCGGCCGGTGCGATCGAACGCGGGTCGACGATGATGCCGTTGACGTGGGCGTGCGCGAGGGATCGGTGGAACCGGTCGAGGGTGGCGTCGTCGCGCCGCACCGACTCGATGACCGCGGAGTCGGCCGGCACGGTCTGTTCGATGGCGTCGCCGAGCACGGGGTGTGCGCTGACCTCGATGAACTTGCGGAAACCGTGCGCGGCCAAGGTGTCGATCGCCCCGTGCAGGTTCACGACGTCACGTAGGTTGCGGCACCAGTAGTCGGCGGTGAGCGTCCTGCCGTCGAGCCGATCGCCGGTCACGGTGGAGTAGAACGGGATTTCGCTCGGCTGGGGCGTGATGTCTGCGAGTTCGTCCCGCAGGCGCGGCAGCAGCCGATCCACATGGGAGCTGTGGCTGGCGAAATCGACCGCGATGACCCGGGCCGGCACGTCCCGTTCCCGTAGCCGCGCCACCGTTTCGTGCACGCCGTCGACGTCGCCGCTAATTACGAGCGCGCGGGGTCCGTTGACGGCCGCGATCGACACACCGGCGGCGAGGACCTCGATCGCCTCGTCGGCGGACGTCAACACGGACGCCATGGCGCCGGTGCCGGACAGCTCGCCGAGCAGCCGCCCGCGCACGGCGACGATCTTGGCGGCGTCGGCTAACGACAACACGCCGGCGACGTGGGCGGCGACGATTTCGCCCTGGCTGTGGCCGACCACGGCGTCGGGACGCACGCCGGCGTCGCGCCAGAGTGCGGCCAGCGACACCATCATCGCGAACAGGCTGGCCTGGACCACCTCGACGCGATCGGGTGAGAGCTTCGCGACCGACCAGCCGGTGTGTCGGCGCAGGGCGTCGTCGCAGGCCCGGAAGGCTTGCGCGAACGGCGTTTCCGTGCGCGCGAGTTCGGTCGCCATGCCGGGCCATTGCTGGCCCTGCCCGGTGAACACGAACGCGGTGCGGCCGTCCAGCCGACGGCCGGTGATGACGTTGTCGCTGTAGTTCCCAGCGGCGAGGTCGCCCAGCGCCGCCTGGTAGTCGTCGGGGAGCACGGCGGCGCGGTGGTCGAGCGAGGACCGGGCCTGGGCCAGCGTGCGGGCGACGTCTTGCGGGTCCGTCGCGTCCAGCCCGAGCAGACGAGTTGCCAGTGCGCGCAGGCCGTCCTCGGTGGCCGCCGACAGCAGCCAAGGCCCGGCAACCGTGCGCTGGGCAGGAATCTCGGCCGGCCCGGGCGGCTCCTCGATGATCACGTGCGCGTTGGTGCCGCTGATGCCGAAGGAAGAGACGCCGGCGCGGCGGGGGCCGGCGGCCAGCCAAGGGACGGCCTCGGTGAGCAGCCGGATGGTGTCATCCGACCAGTCGACCTGGGTGGTGGGCGGTTGGACGTGCAGGGTGCTGGGCAGCAGCCGGTGCCGAATGGCCAGCACCATCTTGATCACGCCGACGATGCCGGCGGCAGCCTGGGTGTGCCCGAGGTTGGACTTGACCGAGCCGACCCAGAGACCGGGGGAGCGGCGGTCGCCGTAAGTGTCGAGCAGGGCCTGCGCCTCAATGGGGTCGCCGAGCAGCGTGCCGGTGCCGTGCGCCTCGACGGCTTGCACGTGGTCGGCGGTCAGCCGCGCGTTGGCCAGGGCTTGCCGGATGACGGCCCGCTGGGCCGTGCCGTTGGGGGCCGTGAGTCCGTTGCTGGCACCGTCGGAGTTGATCGCGGACCCGGCCAGCACGGCCAGCACCGGATGCCCGTCACGGCGGGCGGTGGACAGCGGCTCGACCACCAGCACGCCGACGCCCTCGGACCAGCCGACGCCGTCGGCCTTGTCAGAGAACGGCTTGCAGTGGCCGTCGGGGGCGAGCAGGCCGTGCTGGCCGAGGTCGACGAACGTGGCGGGGGTGGACATCACGGTGACGCCGGCGGCGATCGCGCGGCCGCACTCGCCGGCCCGGATCGCGGCGACCGCCTGGTGCAGCGCGACCAGCGAGGACGAGCATGCGGTGTCGACGGTGATGGCCGGGCCGTGCAGGCCGAGCACGTAGGCGATGCGGCCGGAGGCGACGCTGGAGGCGTTGCCGATCAGGAGGTTGCCCTCGAAGCGGTCAGGCGACTCGAACACCCGGGGTGCGTAGTCGGAGGCGAACATGCCGACGAACACGCCGGTGTCGGTGTCGCGCAAGGTCTTCGGGTCGATGCCGGCGCGCTCTAGGGTTTCCCAGGCGACCTCCAGCAGCAACCGCTGCTGCGGGTCCATGGCCGCCGCCTCGGTTGGCCGGATGCCGAAGAACGCCGCGTCGAATCCGGCCGCGTCGCCGAGGTATCCGCCGGTCAAGCCGTCGGTGGTGGGCCACCCGCGATCCGCGGGGGCCGGCCCGATGGCGTCACGCTCGTCGACCAGCAGTTGCCAGAGTTCGTCGGGCGAGTCGACGCCGCCGGGCAGCCGACAGCCCATGCCGACGACAACCAGCGGGTCGTCGGTCTGTTCCTGTCGGGGCGTCGCGGCCGGCTGCTGGGCGCCGCCGTGGGCGAGGTGTTGCGCCAGCGCGATCGGCGTCGGATGGTCGAACACGACGGTGCTGTCCAACGGAAGCCCGGTCGCGTCCCGGAGCAGGCGGGCCAGTCGCACGGCGCCGAGCGAGCTGAGCCCGCGCTCCCGGAACACCTGCCCGGGCGTCAGCGGACTGTCCGGCAAGACGGCCCGCGCGTGCGTCATCACGAGGTCCAGCAACGAATCGGCCGTGACGGCAACCTGGTTCTGCGGCCGCTGGTCGGTAGCGTCGACCAGGTCGGCCAGTCGACGCCGGGCGATCTTGCCGGTCGCGGTCTGTGGAATCGCCGGCAGGGACACGAGTTCCACCGGGATCTTGTGCTCGGCCACGCCGTTAGCCACAAGGTGGTCGGTGACGGCCTGCAGTGGGACGGACGAGCCCTCGGTGACGACCAGGCAGGGGTATTGGCCGAGCCGGGGATCGGCGCGGCCGACCACCGCAGCCGGACCGAGGCCGGGCAGGTCGGCGAGATGCTCCTCGATGTCGATGGCGCTGAACTTCTGCCCGCCCACGTCGATCAGCTCCGCGGCCCGGCCGTGGAAGGCGACCAGGCCGTCGGCGTTCACGCTAGCCATGTCGCCGGTGCGCAGCCAACCGTCGGCCGGCAGCGCCCGCGCGGTCAGCTCCGCGTCGCCGAGGTAGCCGCGGAAAGCATAGGGGCTGGACACCCACAGCTCGCCGACCTCACCGGGCGCGCAGTCGGTCCCGTCCCGCACCACGCGAGCACGGGCGCCCACCACCGGGCGGCCGATGCTGCTCGTGGCGACGTGCGGCGGATCGTCGGGGCTGGTGAACAATCCGGCTCCGAGCTCCGACATCCCCCACTGCACCACCACCGACGCGCCGCAGCCACGCCGCAGGTCGTCCACCAGCGCGGCGGGCACCTTGGAGCCGCCGGTCCGTACCTCCCGAAGGCGCACGTCGTCGTCCAGCCGTGGGATGAGATCCCGCACCTGCGTGGGCACGGCGAACAGCACGACCGAGCCGGTGGCCTCGCGCGCGAGGGCGACCGTCCGGTCGGGGTCCCACCTGGGCAGCAACAGCTGAGTGGTGCGGGCGAACAAGCTCGCGTGCACCGACAGGAGCCCGAACAGATGGGTGAACGGGCTGGCGCTCAGGACGCTGTCGCCCCGGCGCAAACCGCGGCTCGCCACGACAGCGGCGGCGTTGGACAGCAACCCGTCGTGGGCGTGCATGCAGATCTTCGGCCGCAGTGAGGTGGTGGCCGACGACGGCAGCAGGACAAACGGGTCATCGGGCAGCACCCGCACCGGTTTCGGCCGCGTGCCGGCGAAGTCCCGGACCAGACCCGCCACGGTGAGCTCGTGTGGCTCCATGCCCGCGCCGAGCACCGTGGCGTCCAGCTCGCCGAGTTCCGGCGTTAGGCGGCCGTCGGGGGCGACGACCAGACGGGCGCCGCAGCGGCGGGCCAGGGCCGTCAGCGCGGACGAGTCGTTGCCGAGGTGCACGGGGAGCAGCACCCCGCCGGCCATCGCGACTGCGGCGTGCACGATCAGGAACTCCCAGCCGTTCGGCAGTTGCGCGACGACCACATCGCCGGTGGTCAGGCCGTGTTCCTGCAATCCCCGGGCTACCGCCTCGGTGGCCTCCCACCATTCGTGCCAGGTCCAGCCGCCTTGCCTGTCGACGAAGGCGGTGTCGTCCGGGCCCGCGTCGACCGCGGCACGCAGCAGGTTCGGCAACGTCTGGCCGAGCAGCGCCACGCCGGATTCGAGCTGGAAGTCCTCGCTGGTGAGGGCCATTAGACGGCCTTGGCAACCAGTGACGACAGGCCGTGCCAGATCACGGTGATGGTCTTGAGCTCGAAACCGGCGGCCGACAGCAGCCGCGAGTACTCGGCGCGGGTCCGCTCCTGGCCGCCGGTGATCGCCAGCATCTGGAGATCCCAGGCGAAGCTCGCGGAGTCGTCGAACTCGTCGGGCAGCACCCGCTCGATCGCGAGCAGCGTCGTGCCCGGCTCCATCGCCGCGCGGCACCGGTCGAGCAACAGCGCGCACCGCGCGTCGTCCCAGTCGTGCAGAATGCGGCTCAGCATGTACAGGTCCGCGCCCGCCGGGACGCTCTCGAAGAAGTCACCCTCCACAAGGGACATCCGAGCCGGGGCGACACCCGTCTCGCCCGCGACCACGTGCTTGCGGTCGAACAACACGCCCGACGCCGTCGGGCTGCAGTCGAGGATCGCTCGCAGCAACGTGCCGTCCCCGCCGCCGATGTCGACTACCCGCCGGGTGGCCGAGAAGTCGAACGCGTCGCCGATGCGGGAGGCGATTTCCCTTGTGGTCGCGGCCATCGATCGGTTGAAGCGGTCGTTCAGCTCGGGCCGGTCCTGGAAGTACTCGAAGTGCTCCTGCCCGAACACGTGGCCGAACGCGGTGCCGCCGGTCCGCACGGCGTGCCCGAATTGGCCCCAGGCCTGGAAGAACTCGCCGCCGTACATGAGGGTCAGGTCCCGGAACGCGTTGTCGCCACGCAGCAGGTCCAGCACCGGACTGCCGGCGAAGCGGTCGCCGACGGCGGTCACGACGCCGATGCCGGCCAGGTACCGCAGCAGCCGGGTGACTGCCAGCGGGTCGTAGCCGACCGCCGACGCGGCCTGCTCGCCGGTCATCGGGCCGTCGGCCAACGCGTCGGCCAGTCCCGAGTCCGCCATCACGAACAGGGCCTGCGTCGCCCAGTGTCCGGTGATCAGTTCGAGCAGTCGCGCCTGGGCCAGGCCGTCGGTCGTCGCCGCGCCGGTGTGCTCGTCGAGCACCTCCACCTGATGACCCCCACAGAACAGTTCAAGCCGGTGGAAGCCGACCGCGGCCGCGGGCCGGCCGTTTCGTTCGGCGGCGTAGTAGAAGACCGACCGACCGCCCTGGTCGGCCTGCTCGAACGGGTTGTGCCCGCCGCCGTCCGGCGCCAGCGCCAGGCGGTCGGACACCAGACGCCGTACGGTGTCCAGCGAGTCCGGGCTCGTCTCGAAGGCAATGTGCGTCTCGAACTCGCCGTGCCGCTCCCGCGCCGCGATCCCGTCCTCGCGAAGTCCCGGCAGCACAAAGACTTCCAACTCCCGGGTGGCCGTGCGGGCGGTCAGGATCGAGACCGGCAGGGACTCCGGGTCGCGGCCGTGACGCTCGGCCAGCCGGGCGCGGACCACCGTGCTCGGGACCGGTTCCCGCACGGTCAGTCCGCACAGCCGGAGCAGGTCGAGGACGTCACCGACCTCGTCCGGGAAGACCAGCACGGCCAGGTGGCGCAGCGTGCAGTGCCGGCTGAGCTCCTCGATCGCCGCCGCGTGCTCGTCGGAGTCGACGAGCAGCCTCAGCGCGCGCGGGGTGTCTAGCTCGCCGAGACTGGTCATCAGCGCGCCGATGCGGACCAGGTCGGCCGAGTCGATCACTCGTCCGCCATGGCCGGCAGCGGCGGCACGACCTCGGCGAAGAGGTCGTCAGCGACGAGCGGGCTGCGCAGCACGGTCGGGGGGATGTCGAGCATGCCGACCAACGTCTCCATCTCGCCGGTGAGCCGGTCGTAGATCCGGTCGGCAGCCGCCGAGAGTTCCCGCAATGCCGGCGCCGTCACGGTTTCCTGGGCAAGGTGCCAACCATCGTGCGCCAGCACGCCGTTCACCGCGAGCAGCTCGCAGATGGACAGCAGCGCTTCCGTTGCGTCGTGGTCGTTCGCGTGCTGACGCGTCTCCTCGACAGTCAGCCGGTTCAGGTACGCCTCGACAAACCGTTGCGCGGATTCGGCCAAGTCGTTCGCCACGGTGAAGGCATCGACGCCACGGTTGGTCGCGTCGTCCCGGGCAGCGACCAATTCCCGGTAGAGGTGGTGCTCACGCCGCTGCAACAGGGCCAGCGAGCGATCCAGGACACCGGTCGCCTGCGCGAGCCCGGCCGGCGGCTTGTAGTCGCCGTCGATCATCGCCCAGGCGGCGTTCAACATGTACATCTGGTTGTCGCCGCCGGAGTTGTGGAAGGTGACGGCGAAATCGCGGTACTGGAGAAGGCGGTTCTGCGCCACGTATCCGGCCGCACCGCAGGTTTCCTGGGCCCGGGTCGTCGCGTCCGAGGCGAGACGGCTCACCGCGACCTTGACCAGCGACGCCGTCCGGAGCTGCGACCCGGACAGGCTCGTCCCGATCCGCATGCACCAGGCCGCGGTCCGGCGGGCCAGCGCGGTCGCGGCGAACGCGGACGCCATCGCGCCGACCAGGCGGCGCTGCTCGTTGCGGAAGGCGATCAGGGGACGGCGCTCGCCGTAGCGGTTGTTGGCGAGGCGTCGGCCGGCGAACGGCGCGGCGATGGTCAGACTCGCGCGGGCCACGGCCGCGAGCCCCAGCGCAGCCGAGCCGTGCGCGAGCCGGGACACGCTGACGGTCCGCAGCATACGTTGCCGCGGCCCGCCGAGCGGATCGTGGAACACACCATCAGTGATCGTAGCACCGTCGGGGAGCCAGCCGGAGCGCGGCACGCGAGCGTCGGTGAACCGCGCGCTGCCGTAGTCCAGCTGCAACTGGGGGAAGGCCGGGATGTTCTTGATGCTCACGCCGGGGCACGGCCCGTCGAAGTCGCGGAGCTGGAGCCGGAAGAGGAAGGGGCCGCGGTCCACCCTGTCGACGAACAGCCGAGCGCTGACGACGCCCCACTTGGCCGGGCCGCCAGCGCCGATGTTGGAGGGGAACTTGACCGCAGCCTCGCTCGGCGTGCGCAGCGCGAAGTCGCCGGTCGTCGGGTCGAAGTGCGCCTCGGTCAGGATGTTCGCGCTGCTGCTAGCGTAGCCGAGCTCGGTCATCATGATGGCGCCGAAGCCGTGCAGCCCGCCGGCCTCGCCGCCGTACTCGACCGTCGCGCCGGTGGCCATGCTGTGATGCAGGAAGAAGGCCATGAACAGGCTCGGCGACGCGGCGGCGGTAAGCTCGAGTAGGGTGCGCAGCAGTTCGTGGTTGCCTGACGCCAGGGGCTCGTGCGCGGCGATGCTGTCGTTGATGTGCCCGAGTTGCCGATAGGTCACCGCGTCCTGGTCATCCGCGGACAGGCCGTGCTGCGGGTCGAAGACCGGATCCGCGAAGAGCACGCCGAGCACGGCGGAGATGTTTGCTGGCATGACGGAGAACTCCCCAGGTCGTGTCCCACACACGCTAGGAGTCGTCCGCTAGAGGGGACAAGACAGCACGGCGAGGGCTGCCCTTGCTCGCGACGGCCATGGCCCCTACGGACAACCGCCGCGTGCCCTAACAACGTCACCATGAGCTTGGTGGGCACTGTTGCGTTGACCGATGACGTGCTCGGGCAGGCTGGGTTGATGCGTCGTCGCCCTGCTCCCGCGCCCGCGTCGAGGTCCAGCTTCGCCGGTTTTCGCTTCCCGCCTGAGGTGATCATGCTGGCAGTGCGCTGGTATCTGCGCTATGGCCTATCCTACCGCGACGTGGAGGAGCTACTGGCCGAGCGCGGTGTCGAGGTGGATCACGTCACGATCTACCGTTGGGTGCAACGGTTCACGCCCCTGCTCATCGATGCGGCACGCCCCTGCCAGCACGCCGCCGGTGATCGCTGGTTCGTGGACGAGACGTATGTGAAGCTCGCCGGTCGGTGGCGCTACGTGTATCGGGCGATCGACCAGTTCGGGCAGGTCATCGACGTGCTGGTGTCCCAGAAGCGGGATCGGGCGGCTACCCGCCGGTTCTTCACCCGCGCGCTGGGCCAGGCTCCACGGCCGGCGGAAGTGACGACCGACCGGGCACAGGCTTACCCACGGGTACTGGATGAGCTGCTGCCCTCCGCCTGCCATGTCCTGGAGAAATACGCGAATAATCCCATCGAATCCGACCACGGCCGCCTGAAGTCCCGACTGCGACCAATGCGTGGCCTCAAACAGCTTCGCTGCGCACGAGTGATCACTACCGGGCACGCGTTCATCCAGAACATCCGCCGCGGACACTACGAACTCGGAGTTGAGGAAAGAGTAAACCTCCGGGTCCTGGCTGCCTTCAACGAGCTGACCCTGGCGATCTGACCAACCAGCATCAACGGATCAACGATCTCACCTGCCCCGGCTTCGCCCAATGCAACAGTCCCCTCCTGACATGACTCTAGTATCTTCGCCAGCTACGGTAGCGACGCGCATTAGCCCGAACTTGCTTGATCTTGACAGTGGTGTTAGGGGGCTGGCCTGGGCCGATGAGCTGTGAGTGGCGGTGTACGGGTGGCGGTTGCTGGCTACTGGAGGGTGAGTGGCACGGGGGCGCCGAGTAGTTCGAAGGCGCGGCGCTGGA
>JAFARZ010000320.1 GCA_019245115.1 Streptosporangiaceae bacterium
GGCGGCGGGCTCGTATCCCTCGGCCGGGCGGCGGCGGATCAGTTCGCGGATCGCGGCCAGCTTCCGCGCGGCGGCCCACGATTCGACGGTGTCCCACTGACCCGCCGCGACCACGACCGTGTCGTCGCCCGCGCCGGGATAACGCTCACCGGTGCCGGCGGTGGCCTGCAGCAGCCCGGCTAGTGTCACGCCGGGCAGCGCGGCGGGCTGTGCGCCGCTGGTCCCGGCTGGCTGGTCTCCCATAACCCCGTACACCTCCTTTCGGAGGTTCAGCTTCCCCGTTAAACTTTCTCGAATTCTAGCACGCTTAATATTCCTCTAGCTGCGATAAAATCTTACCTAAGCGCCACCTTTCTCTTACCGTCAAAACTGGGCAAAAGACAGATATCGGCAAAAGAGCCCGGCATGCCAAAACCCGTCGGCATATGAGCTTCGGGTGGTGGTCAGGACGCTGGGGAGAAACGGAGGTGGTTCGGGCCGTCGATTCGGGAGCGGAGATACTCGGCCGGGGTGACGTCCGCCAAGTCGCGGAACTCGTCGGCGAGATGGGGCTGGTCGCAGTATCCGTGGGCAGCGGCCACCGCGGCCCAGTCCGCCTCCTCCCGTCCGTCCAGCGAGCGCACCACGCGCTGGAGCCGCTGCACCCGGGCAAATCGTTTGGGCGTGAGGCCGATTTGCGCGGTGAACCGCCGGCGCAGGGTCCTGGGTAGCAAACCAAGGTCAGCAGCCACTTTGGTAACCGGCATTCCAGCGGAAAGCAGCCGGGCAGCGATGACCGTGCCCTGGTCCGGTGTGACAGGTCCGCACAGGTACGCGAGCAGAGCATCCTCCATCGTGGCCAGCATGCCGTCCGGTGTAACGGCCGATAGCAACTGCTCGCGCAGGTAACCCCCGTCCCGGCCCCACATAAGCTCCAGTGGCACCAGTTTGTCGGCTGCTGCCGCTGGCGCCAGACCCAGGCTGGGAAGCGCGCCGAATGCGAAGGAGACCCCGATGTGAGCCCGGCCCTGCTCGAACTCGATAACCGAGGCGCTGCTGCGGGGACCGGCTAGCATCGTGCCCGGCACGCTGCTGACCCGAGAACCCTCGAACGAGCGGAATTCGTCGTGGTTGAGGTTCACCCACAGATTGGCGGCCACGCTGGGCAGGATCTTCTCGACCGAGGTCTGGAGTTGCTCCCCCGCCTGAAACGTGATCGCCTCGATGAGGCGGTCAAGCGGTGGCCCAGGCCGGTGGACGATGACGGTCACGGTCGAAGTCCCTTTTCGCCAAGACCCTGCTCACGCGGCCGTGGCAGGATCGAACCCGATGCGAGGGAGGACACGTCACCGATGGTAGAAGAGACGGATCTCTACCGGATGCTCGACTTGCAGACGCCATGGTGCCTGCATGTGGCCGCAACGTTGCGCATACCGCAGCACATCGATGCCGGGCACGGCGAGATCGCGGACCTGGCCGCGTCGGCCGGTTGCGATCGCGACGCCCTGCGTGCGCTGCTTACCTACCTGGTGTCGAAGGGCGTGTTCCACGAGCCCGAACCGGGCCGGTTCGCCTGCAACCATGCGGCGAAACAGCTCGCCCAGGCCCGGTTTCTCGACCTCAACGGCATCGGCGGCCGGATGGCGCATGTGTGGGGAACACTGCTCGGTTACGTCCGCACGGGCAAGCCTGCCTACCAGGAGATGTTTGGCCGGCCGTTCTGGGAAGACCTGGCCGCGCACCCCGAAGTCGCCGCGGATTTCGACGCGCTCATGGGACCGGCCGGTCACGGCATCCCCGACTACGACATAGAACTCAGCGCGGGCTGGGAGCATATCCGCTCCATCGTGGACGTCGGTGGCGGTACCGGTTCAATGCTGGTCAACCTTCTCCGCCGTCACCCGCATATCCGGGGCACGCTGGTCGATCTGCCCGCGACGGTGGCTCGCGCCGATTTCGATGATGTTGCCGACCGCGCCACAGCGATGGGCCAGAGCTTCTTCGACCCGCTGCCCTCCGGCGCCGGCCTGTATCTGCTGAGGAAGGTGCTCAACGACTGGCCGGACGCCGAGACCGTGGCCATTCTGCGTCGCTGCCGCGAAGCCGCCGACCCCGACGCCGTCGCCGACGCCGACACCGTTGCCGACGCCGCCGCTCACGGCGGCTCGGTCGTCGTCATCGGCGGCGTGGCGCCCGACGACGCGCCGCGGCCGCTGGCGATCGACATGCTGGTCGCGGGGGGTAAGACCAGCACCGTGGCGGAGTTCTCCGAGCTGGCGGCCCAGGCCGGCCTGGCCGTCGTCGCCGCCCGCGAGCAGCAGGCCGGTTTCGTCGTCGAGTGCCGCCAGGAAAGGGATGCTGGATGACACAAGAAGAGACACAAGAAGAAGTGAGCAAAGACGAACTTGACCGAGCCCAGGCTCTGACCCACGGGCAGGTCTGTTACCTGCAGATACCGGCCAGGGACAGCAAGCGGTCGGCCGAGTTCTATGCCGATGTCTTCGGCTGGAACATCGACGCCCACCATCCGGACTTCACGGTTCCCGGCAGCCCGGTGCTGATCGGCCAGTGGGTCGAGGACCGCCCGCCCGCGCGCGACGCGGGCCCGCTGCTGTGGATTCATGTCGACGACATCACCGCGACCCTCGATCGCGTTGCCGCCCGCGGCGGAGAGGTCATCGAGTCGCCGACGCCCGATGGGCCGATCCGCATGCTCGCCACGATCCTCGACCCAGCCGGTAACCCGATAGGGCTTGCCGCGCATCGGCGCTTATCGCAGAAGCGCGGAAAGCGTAAAGCGCAGAAGTGGAGCTGCGGCATATGACGTCGGAGGGCCAGGGGATACCGGCCTGGGCTGAACAGAGGAAGTACAGTGCTCGCTTCCAATGGGGTCCGCTGGTAGCCCGGACGCTCAGCGGCGGGGACTGCGTCGTGGTTGACGTGCTTCGGTTCACCACGGCGGTCGAGGCCGCAGTGGCCCGCGGCGTCGCCGTGTATCCCCACCGCTGGCGCGATGCCAAGGCCACGGCCAAGGCCACGGCCACGGCCAAGGCCGCGGCCGATGGCCGTGACACGAACAGACCTTCGTTGTCGCCTTTGAGCATGGAAGCGCTGGCCCCTGGCGCATCCTTGGTGCTTCCATCGCCCAACGGATCGACCTGCGCCATCCTGGCGTCTGAAGCCGGCGCGCGGGTGGCGGCAGGCTGCCTGCGGAACGCTGCGGCCGTGGCGGCCTGGGCGGACGAGGCTGACGGGCCGGTCACCGTCATAGCCTGTGGCGAGAAGTGGCCGGACGGATCTCTGCGGCCATCGCTGGAGGACCTGCTCGGAGCCGGGGCGATCCTCGCAGCGATGACGAAACACCCGTCGCCCGAAGCGCGGGCAGCCATTGCTGCCTTCCTCGATGCAGCGGACCGCCTGCCGGAAGTCCTGTCCCGGTGCGCTTCCGGCTGCGAACTCAGCGAGAAAGGCTGGCACGCGGACATCGGATACGCCGCCCAGCTGAATGTCAGCACGATCGTCCCGGTGCTCACCGACGGAGCGTTTCGATAGCCCACGAACACCCGCTTACCAGGGAACACGGATGACTGGCTCGGATCTGGATGTCGTAACGACCGCGCGTCTCCTCGTGCGCCCGCCCCGGGAGACTGACCGGGACCGGTTCGTCGAGCTCTTCTGCGACGAGGAGTTCATGGTGTTCTACCCAAGTGTCTTCACCGAGGAGGAGGCCAGGGACCAGTTCGACCACATGGTCGCCGTCTGCCAGGCCATCCCGTTCGGCAAGCAGCCGGTGGTCGAGCTGTCCTCTGGGCTTGTCGTGGGGTACACCGGTGTCGACTACATCGACTTCGAAGGCAAGACCTGGCTGGAATGAGGATACCGGCTGGTGCCGGAGTGCAGAGGCCTCGGGTACGCCACCGAGGCCAGCCTGGCTCTGCTGGCCAAGGCTCACCACACCTATGCGGGTGAAATCCTGGCGATCATCGCTCCGGAGAACCTCGCCTCGCAGAACGTATGCCGCAAGCTCGGATTCACGTTCTGGAAGCAGGCGCCCGTGGCGGGCGACATCCGGAACCTCTACACCCTTCCCGTCGGGGGAGAGTCCGCCAGCGGTCCGAGCGTGAAGCGCTGGCCTGCGTAGACCGCGGCCTGGAACAGCGCCTCCGTCCCTGTCTGCTGTGGGCAGATCTCGTCCGGCCATCCTGCGGAGCCGTGCTCGGCCCAGGTCCGCGCACTGCGCCCGGACGCGGTCATCGACACCTGCGCGATGACTGTCCAGCATGGACGCGTACCGGGCCTATGAGCTGCTGCTCGCCGATGAGGGCGGGCAACCGGTCCCGATCACCGAGGACGCGGACGTGCGCCACGGCCGGTACCCGCTGCGCGGACGAGGACGTGCCCGCCGCGGACCTGGCCGTGACGCGGAGCGTCGCACAGCACTTTCTCTGTGACAGCAGCAAGCTAGCGCGGACGCTCGGCTGGCGGCCGGCCGACCTCGAACTGTCGGTCGCTCAGTGCGCTGGCATCTCGCCCATCCGCCGGAGTCGGCCGACGCCGACTTCACGCCCGACGACCGCGCGCTGGCGGGGCGCTAAGGCCCAGATCTCGCCTTCGAGCACGAGCTGGTGCTCTATCCACGCGGGAAGTTGTTACCATGTAATCTTGTAATCGTGGTCGGGTCAGGGAGATGACATGGCAGCCGGTCATCCGTTGGATGCGTACTCACAGATCGTTTCGGGCGTCGCCGCGAAGCTCACGCCGAAGGTCGCCAGCCTGCGCGTACCGCGCCAGGGCCGCGGCGGCATCGGAGAGAGCCTGGGGTCCGGCGTCGTGTTCACCGGCGACGGGTTCCTGCTGACCAACGCCCACGTCGTGGGCCAGGCGTCCAGCGGCACCGCGGCGTTCTCCGACGGGACCTCCGCCGAGTTCCGGGTGGTGGGCGCCGACCCGCTGTCCGACCTGGCGGTGCTCCGCGCGAACGGCACCACACCCGAACCCGCCGATCGTGGTCGGGCAGCTCGTCGTGGCGGTGGGCAACCCACTCGGCCTAGCCGGCTCGGTCACCGCCGGGGTGGTCAGCGCGCTCGGGCGGTCGCTGCCCGCCCGCGGTCGCGTGATCGAGGACGTGATCCAGACCGACGCCGCGCTCAACCCCGGCAATTCGGGTGGTGCGCTGGCCGACTCGCAGGCCCGGGTGGTCGGTATCAACACCGCGGTGGCCGGCATCGGATTGGGCATGGCGGTGCCAGTGAACGGGACCACGCGCCGGATCATCTCGGCGCTGATGCAGGACGGCCGCGTCCGCCGGGCCTATCTCGGCCTGGTCTCCATGCCCGGCCCAATCCCGCAGGTGTGGCGGGAACGGCTTAGCCGGACTACCGGTGCCCTCGTCGCCGATGTGGTTCGGGGCGGACCCGCCGAGCGCGCTGGCCTGCGGCCCGGCGACCTGCTGCTCACGGCGGGCGGCAAGCCGGTCAAGACCGCCCAGGACCTTCAGCGCCTCATGTTCGCCGAAGCGATCGGCCGCCCGCTGGCGATCACCGTCATGCGGAACGGCGCCCTGGTCGATGTCATAGCCGAGCCCACCGAACTGGTCGCCGCCTAAGTGGGGAATGATTGGCGGCATGACCCAAGGACCGGTACGTGCGCCTCGCGGCACCGAGCTGAGCTGCCAAGGCTGGCCGCAAGAAGCCGCCATGCGGATGCTCATGAACAACCTCGATCCCGAGGTGGCCGAACATCCTGACCAGCTCGTGGTCTATGGCGGCTCGGGCCGGGCGGCGCGCAGCTGGGACGCCTACCACGCGATCGTGAACACCCTCAAGGCCCTTGAAAACGACGAGACGCTCCTGGTCCAGTCGGGCAAGCCGGTCGGCGTCCTCCGAACCCATGAGTGGGCGCCGCGCGTGCTGATCGCCAACTCGAACCTGGTCCCGCAGTGGGCGACCTGGGAGGAGTTCCGCAGGCTGGAACAGCTCGGCCTCACCATGTACGGCCAGATGACGGCCGGGTCGTGGATCTACATCGGCACCCAGGGCATCCTCCAGGGCACCTACGAGACGTTCGCCGCCATCGCGGCGAAGCGCTTCGGCGGCACGCTGAGCGGCACGATCACCCTGACCGCCGGCCTCGGCGGCATGGGCGGCGCCCAGCCGCTCGCGGTGACGATGAACGGCGGCGTGATCATCTGCGTCGACTGTGACCAGACGCGGATCACCCGCCGGATCGAGCATGGCTACCTGGACGAGCAGGCCCGCGACGTAGACGACGCGATCCGCCGCGCGATAACAGCAAGAGACCAGGGGCGGCCATTGTCCATCGGCCTGCTCGGCAACGCGGCGGACATAATCCCGGCCATGCTCCAGCGGAGCGCGCCTATCGACATCGTCACCGACCAGACCTCGGCGCACGATCCGCTCACCTATCTGCCGCACGGCGTCGCGTTCGAGGACATGGCCGCGCTCCGCGCCGAAGACCCGGCCGGTTTCACCCGAAGAGCCCGTGAATCGATGGCACAGCATGTAGCCGCGATGGTCGGGTTCGCCGACGCCGGCGCCGAGGTCTTCGATTACGGCAATTCAATCCGCGGCGAGGCCGAACTCGCCGGATACACCAGAGCCTTCGAGTTTCCCGGCTTCGTGCCGGCCTATATCAGGCCATTGTTCTGCGAGGGCAAGGGCCCGTTCCGGTGGGCCGCCCTGTCCGGCGACCCGAAGGACATCGCCGCCACCGACCAGGCCATCCTCGACCTGTTCCCGGACAATGAGGCCCTGGGGCGCTGGATCCGGATGGCCGGCGAGAGGGTCCATTTCCAGGGCCTGCCCGCGCGGATCTGCTGGCTGGGATACGGCGAGCGGCACCTGGCTGGCCTGCGGTTCAACGAGATGGTGGCCCGCGGCGACCTGTCCGCGCCCATCGTCCTCGGCCGCGACCATCTCGACTGCGGCTCGGTCGCGTCGCCCTACCGGGAGACCGAAGCCATGGCCGACGGCTCCGATGCCATAGCCGACTGGCCCCTGCTGAACGCGCTGGTCAACACGGCCTCCGGCGCGACCTGGGTGTCCATCCACCACGGCGGCGGCGTCGGCATCGGCCGCTCCATCCACGCCGGCCAGGTGTGCGTCGCCGACGGCACCGGACTGGCCGGGCAGAAGCTGGAACGTGTCCTCACCAACGACCCCGGCATGGGAATACTCCGCCACGCCGACGCCGGCTACGAAAAGGCGCAAGCCGTAGCCGCCGAACGTGGTGTCCAGGTGCCGATGGCATGAATTTCGCCGAACTCTGGAATTCCCTTATATCAATTGGGCGAACGGGCGGTGGTTACACCCGCCATACCTGGACTCCGGCCGATCTCGAATGCCGGCAGTGGTTCATCGAGCAGGCGCGTTCGCGCGACCTGGATGTCGTCGTAGACAGAAACGGCAACATCTGGGCCTGGTGGGGCGGTCCAGGCAAAGGCGCCATTGTCACCGGCAGTCATCTTGACTCCGTCCCGGACGGGGGAGCGTTCGACGGGCCTTTGGGAGTCGTTTCCGGCCTTGCGGCCGTTGACCTGTTGCGGGAGCGGGACGCCACTCCTCGGGTGCCTCTCGCGGTAGCCGTCTTCGTCGAGGAGGAGGGCGCCCGATTTGGGCTGGCATGCCTTGGCAGCAAACTCCTCACTGGTGTGGTCGACCCTGGTCGGGCACGGGGGTTGACGGATGACAACGGTGTTACCTATGCGGACGCGATGCGTGCAGCAGGGCTGGACCCAGCCGGGATCGGGCCCGATGAGAAGCTGCTTGGTCACATCGGGGCGTTTGTTGAGCTGCACATCGAGCAGGGACGTGCGCTGGAGCCGCTGGGGGCGCCGATCGGGCTGGCGGAGGGGATCTGGCCGCATGGGAGGTGGCGGTTCGACTTCGCGGGGCGGGCGGATCATGCGGGGACGGCCCGGTTCGCCGACCGGCGGGACCCGATGCTGCCCTATGCGGCCACCGTGCTCGCGGCCAGAGAGGCGGCAGGCGCCCACGGGGCGCTCGCTACCTTCGGGAAGGTCATCGCCGAGCCCGGCGGGGTCAATGGTGTGCCCGGAGCGGTGCACGCCTGGCTGGACGCCCGGGCCCCGGCGGAAGAAAGGCTCGCGGATACTGTCACCACCGTACGTTCCATAGCATCAAGGGTTTCTGCGGAGCACGGGGTAACAGTCGGCGTCCGGCAGGAGTCAGCTACCCCGGCCGTTCTTTTCGACCAGGCGTTGACGGACCGCGTTAAAGGGGTGCTGGGCGGGGTGCCGGTGCTGCCGACCGGGGCGGGGCACGACGCCGGAGTGCTCGCCGCGCGGGTGCCCACCGCGATGGTGTTCGTGCGTAATCCGACCGGGGTGTCCCATTCGCCGGAAGAGCACGCGGAAATGGCGGATTGCGAGGCGGGCGTGCGGGCGCTGGCGGCGGTGCTGGAGGAGCTCGCATGCAAGTGAGGCGGTGGCTCGCGGAGCTGGCCTGGCTGCCGGGTATGGGCCACGCCGCGGGTTCGCGGCTTCAGGGAGCCCACGCCGCGGGTTCGCGGCTTCAGGGAGCACTGCGTCGGGATGTGCTGATCGAGGCCTCCGGCGAGCGGTTCACCGTGGTGGAACCGGATGTTCCCGTCGGCGATGCGACCCGGCTGCGCGGGCTCACGCTGCCCGGCTTGGCGAATGCGCACTCTCATGCGTTCCACCGGGCATTGCGCGGGATCACTCAGGCGGACAAAGGGACATTCTGGACGTGGCGCGAACGGATGTACCAGGTCGCCGCGCGGCTGGACCCGGACAGCTACTTCCGGCTGGCGCGCGCGGTGTACGCGGAGATGACGCTGGCCGGGGTCACCTGCGTTGGAGAGTTCCACTATCTACATCATCAGCCGGGCGGAATGTCGTATTCGGACCCCAATGCGATGGGGCAGGCGCTGGTCGCCGCCGCCGCCGAGGCCGGGCTGCGCATCACGCTGCTCGACACCTGCTATCTGGCGGGCGGCCTGGAGCGGGATGGCCTGGTGCCGCTGTCCGGCTTGCAACTCAGGTTCGGCGACGGGGACGGTGCCGGCTGGGCCGGGCGGATGTCTTCGCATCGCTTCGACGAGCACGGGATGATCTCCGCGGGCGCCCGGCTGGGCGCGGCCATCCACTCGGTGCGCGCGGTGCCGCCCGAGCAGATGGGACCGGTCGTGGCCTGGGCGCGCCGGTATGGCGCGCCGCTGCACGTCCACTTGTCGGAGCAACTGGCCGAGAACGAGGCATGCGTCGCGGTTTACGGTGTTTCGCCGGCCCGGCTGCTGTACGACGAGGAGGCGCTCGGCCCGCGGACCTCCGTTGTGCACGCCACCCATGTTTCCGCTGGTGACGTACGGCTACTGGGCGGTGTGCAGGCGTTCGCCTGCATCTGCCCGACCACCGAGCGCGATCTCGGCGACGGACTCGCGCCCGCGTCCGAGCTGATGGCGGCCGGGTGCCGGCTGACGCTGGGCAGCGACAGCCACGCGGTGATCGACATGTTCGAGGAAGCGCGCGGCGTCGAGTACGCCGAACGCCTCGCGCGGCAGGCGCGCGGGATCTTCGCCGCGCCGTCGCTGATGGGGGCGCTGACGTCCGACGGCCATACCAGCCTGGGCTGGCCGGAAGCCGGCCAGATCGAGCCGGGGGCCTGGGCCGACCTGATCACCGTGTCCCTCGGCAGCGTGCGCACCGCCGGGACTTCCGGGGGTGATTACGCCGTCGAGGCCGCGGTGTTCGCGGCCACCGCGGCGGACGTGTCCGATGTGGTCATTAGCGGCCGGGACGTGGTCCGCGACGGCGTCCACCTGCACGTCCCGGACGTCGCCGGCGAACTGTCCGCCGCCATAGGAGAACTCCGGTAAGTGCCGTGGCGGTCGCGGGGGTCGCGGCGGGGCTCGCGGCGGTCGCGGCGGCGGTCAGGGCGCCCTGCTTGAAGGTCTGCGGGATCGGGAGGTCGCCGAACCGCGACAGCGGCCAGACGATAAGGAAGGCGCGGCCGGTGACTTCGTTCTCCGGGACCGGGCCCTCGTAGCGGGAGTCGAGGGAATCGCCCCGGTTGTCTCCCATGACCCACAGCTTGCCGGATGGCACGGTAGTGCTGAAGGTCTTCAGCGACGGCTGGGCGCCGGGGTAGAGGTAGCCGGTCTCGTGCAGGGCGACGCCGTTGACGGTCACCAGCCCGTTGGTGCAGCAGGCCACGTGATCGCCCGGAAGGCCTATCACCCGCTTGATGTAATACGTCGTGTTGCTGCGCAGACCGACGTCGGAGAGCACGTCGTCGAAGAACCGGACCACCGGGTTGCTGGGCGGGGGACCGGGCGGCGGGCCCTCCAGGTCGCCCCACGACCCGGTGCCGGCGAACACCACGATGTCGCCGCGCGCGATGCCGCGGAAGCGATATACGAGCTTGTTCACCAGGACGCGGTCCCCGGGCAGGAGGGTGTTCTGCATGGAGGCGGACGGGATCCGGTAAACCTGGACGACGAACGTCCTGACCAGCACGGTCAGCACGATGGCGGCGAGGACGATGATGACCAGCTCACGGACGAGCTTCCGGGTCTTCTTCTTGCCCTGGCCCTGGCCTCCGGAGTCTTCGTCGGCTGGTGCGTCGCTGTCTGGATTGACGCCGTCTGGATTGAGGCCGTCTGGATTGAGGCCGTCTGGTTCGGCGCTGTCTGGTTCGGCGCCTTCTGGCATGTTCATCGCCTGACCCCCGGGCATGATGAGAGCCTAGCCGCCCACGCCGGCATTGCGGACCACCGGCCCAGGCGGAGCCTCTAGATAGATTGACGGTATGAATGAGGTTCCCGTGGTGCGGATCGGCGATGGAATCGACATGCCGATGGTGGGATTCGGCACCTGGCAGCTCGGCGGACGGCAGGCCTACGAATCCGTGCGTGTCGCGCTCGAGACCGGATACCGGCATATCGACACCGCGACCATGTACGGAAACGAAGCCGAGGTCGGGCGAGCCCTCCGCGACAGCGGTCTGGACCGCCGCGACGTGTTCATCACCACCAAGCTGCCGCCGGGCCGCTTCGGCCAGGAGCGGGCCACGCTCACCCAATCGCTGCGCGCGCTGGGCACGGATTACGTGGATCTGTGGCTGATTCACTGGCCGCCACGGCGCGTCGGCCAGTCGGTACCAGCGTGGCGCGAGTTCCTGGAAATGCGTTCCGAGGGACTGACCCGGGCGGTCGGGGTATCCAACTACAGCCCGGAGGAGATCGACGAGCTCACCAGCGCCGCCGGGGAGATCCCCGCTGTCGATCAGGTGCCGTGGTCGCCGTCGCGACATGACCCTGACCTGCTCGCCGCGTTGCGGGACCGCGGGGTCGTCGTGGAGGGATACAGCCCCCTCAAGGGAACCCGGTTGCGTGACCGTACGCTGCGCGAGATCGCGGACGCGCACGACGTCACCCCGGCCCAGGTCGTGCTGCGCTGGCACGTCCAGCTCGGCATCATCGTGATCCCCAGGTCCTCCCGGCCGGAGCGGATCGCGGAGAACTTCGACCTGTCCGGTTTCTCCCTGACCGACGACGAGATGGACCGCCTGGCCAAGCTCTAACCCCGCCCGCCGCCGCCAGCCCCGCCGTTGCCGGCGCTGCGGCCCCCCGCCGCCGGCCCCCGCCCCGCCGCTGCCGGCGCTGCGGCCCCCGGCGGCTGCGGCCCTGC
>JAFARZ010000032.1 GCA_019245115.1 Streptosporangiaceae bacterium
CGGAACCCACTAGAGTCGGGAAACGTGACGACGGTACTGCTGGTCCGGCACGGGCTGACCGCGACGACCGGACATGTGCTGACCGGGTGGCTGCCCGGTATCAACCTGGACGACCGTGGCCAGGCCCAGGCGGTCGCGTTGGCGGCCCGGCTCGCCGCGCTACCGCTGGAGGCGATCGTGAGCAGCCCGCTGGAGCGCTGCGTGCAGACCGCGGAGGCGATCGCCGCCAGCCGCTCCGGTCAGGCGGTGCTCACCGACGACCGGGTGGGCGAGTGCCGTTACGGAGACTGGACCGGCAAGCCGTTGAAGAAGCTTGCCCGGGAGCCGCTGTGGCGCGTCGTGCAGGCTCACCCGAGCGCCGTGACCTTTCCCGGCGGTGAGTCAATGCGCGATGTCCAGCATCGCGCGGTGGCGGCGGTCCGGGACTGGAATACCAAGCTGGGCTCGAACGCTACTTACCTGATCTGCTCACATGGTGACGTCATCAAGGCGGTAGTGGCCGATAGCCTGGGATTGCACCTCGATCAGAGCCAGCGGATCCAGGTCGACCCGTGCTCGCTGACCATGATCCGGTACACGCCGCTGCGGCCTTTCCTGGTCCGGATGAACGACACTGGAGGTGGGGTTGTTGACCTCTTCCCGCATGGCGGGAAAGTCCCCGTCGCCGAGAGCGACGCCGTGGTCGGCGGCGGAGCCGGCGCCGGCCCAGGCCAATCCAGCGGAGCCTTCGGGGCTGCGGAGTCCTGAGGGAGGATAGGACTATGCCGGTTTACTATTACGACCCGCCGGACAGGTTCGTGGCCGGCGCGGTCGGGCAGCCCGGGGAGCGGATCTTCTACTTGCAGGCACGCTCCACCGGTCGTGTTACCAGTGTGGTACTCGAGAAGTTCCAGGTGAGCCTGCTTGCCGAACGCATCGATGAGCTCCTCGACGAGGTGCTCAGGCGCACCGGCGGCTCCCCGGAGGTGCCCGCCACCGCGCCTTCGGCGCTTCAGGACGATGAGCCGCTTGACCTTCCGCTGCTTGAGGATTTCCGGGTGGGTGCCATCGCCCTGGCCTGGGATGGCGACGGAGGTATGGTCGTCATCGAGGCGCAGGAGGAATCAGAGGAACCAGTGGAACCGCTGGCCGAAGACATCCCGCCCGACGGACCGGGAGTGCTGCGGGTCCGGATAACTCCGGGCGCCGCGCGCGCGTTCGCCCAGCGGGCACTCAGGGTGGTCTCGGCTGGCCGTCCGCCGTGCCCGCTGTGCGGCCTGCCTCTGGATGCCGACGGCCACATCTGTCCGCGGCAGAACGGTCACCGCGCCGGCAATGTATAACCAGGTCAAGCCCCTTTCATGCCATGGCTGACTCCTCGCGGACCACGCGCGAGCCGGCCGACGCGGAGCAGGCAACGCTGGAGTTGCTTGCCACCGGCCGACTGGAGGTGGAAGGACGGCTGGTCGACGCGTCCAACGCCACCTTGTACTGCACGATCAAAGCGCCCGGCCGGGGCAAGCAGACCCTGGCCGCGTGCGTCTACAAACCGGTCGCGGGAGAGCGCCCGCTATGGGACTTCCCGGTTGGCACGCTGGCCGGCCGCGAGGTGGCCGCGTACGCGGTGTCCCGCGCGGCCGGCTTTGATGTGGTGCCGCCCACTGTGATGCGCGAGGGGCCGTTCGGGCCCGGCATGTGCCAGCTATGGATCGACTACGACACCGACATCGATCTCATCGGGTTGTCCCGTAGCACCGACCACGCATCGCTGCGCGACATGGCCGTGTTCGACGCGGTGGTGAACAACGCCGACCGCAAGATCGGTCATCTGCTGCCCACGCCAGATGGCCACCTGTACGGCTGCGACCACGGCGTCTGCTTCGCCGAGGACTACAAGCTCCGCACCGTGCTCTGGCAGTGGCGCGGCAAGAGCCTGCCCAGGAGTTCGGTTGAGGCGCTGCGTCGCCTCAACGAGCAGTTGGCCCCCGGCAGCGACCTGGTAACCGAGCTTGGCGAGTTGCTGGTGGACAGCGAGATAACCGCTACCCGCATCAGGGTTGAGACGCTGCTCAAGCATCGCGTCCATCCCTACCCCCCGACCGACTGGCCCGCCGTCCCCTGGCCCCCCGTATAACTCCCCCACATCGAACACCGCCCACAAAAGGTACGGTCAGAATGGCCCCGCGGCGAGCGCAGCGAGCTTCGCGGGGTCGCCCGGCCGCGGAGGCCCACAGGGCCTCCCGGCCGGGTGACACTAACGGCCGGAAGCGTCGCGGGCGGGGGTCTGGGGGGTTGGTGTGTACCCCCCAGAAATATCGGTGTGTACCCCCCAGAAATACCACCCGTCGTACAGGAATCCGATGGCATATTTCAGCGCCGTCATCGCATATGCCCAGTTATGAATGCCGGGCTGGATGTGGACCTGGACGCTGACCCCGGCCCGGCGCAGCAGGCCGCCCATCAACGCCGCCTGCCCCCTGATCAGCGGGTATGGGTCTGACGCGTCCTCCTCCAGCAATACCAGCATGCCGCGTGCCGCGGCAGGATGAGCGGACGGCGTGTTCAGCAGCATGACCGCCCGCTGTCCGCCGAACATGTCCGACAGGTCGTTCACCACGTAGTAACCGGCGATAGACACCTCCTGGCCGAACACCCCGGGATTCTGCATCGCGATGTTCATCGCTCCGTACCCGCCCATGGAGAACCCGGCGATGGCGCGGTGCGCCGCATCACGCATGTGGTAACCCTCCACCGCCGGAATGGCCGCGTCGACCACCCGGCTCATCACCCGCTCGTCACCGTTGGAAGAGTCAGCCCATTCGGTGTCGGAGTGCCGCTCGCCGTTCCCGTCTACGCTCGCGAACACGAACGGCGGGTAGCCCTCCTCCAGCAGGCGGTCCAGCACGCTGGCGATGCCCACCGAGAACGGGTCGCTGGCCAGTCCTGGGTAGCCGTGCAGGTAGTAAAGCACCGGGATCGTGGCGGAGTCCGGCCCGGGCGGCCGCCAGACCCACACCGGGTGCGTGGACGTGTCGGCCGGCCCCCGTATGTGCAGGACGCTGACCGTGCCACGGGACGTGCCGGCCGCCACGGTGTCCGACGTCGCCAGTGGCTGGACTCCGGACGGCCACGCCAGCAGGACGCAGAACGCCCCCAGCACGACGACCGCGCCGAGCCGCCGCCCGCTGTAGAACGTCACCGGACTCTTGTACCGGAGCGAAGGCTCCCGCTCAACTACCGCCGGGCTCCGATGTGCCGCCTCGGCGTCGCAGGTACCGCTCGAACTCGCGGGCAATCGCGTCCCCGCTGGCCTCGGGCAGCTCGGTGGCGTCCTTGGCCTCCTCCAGCGTGCGGACGTACTCTGCGACCTCCGCGTCCTGCTGAGCCAGTTCGTCCACTCCGCGCTCCCAGGCGCGTGCTTCCTCGGGCAGGTCGGCCAGCGGCAGCGGCACGTCCAGGATGTCCTCCACGCTGCGCAGCAACGCCAGCGTGGCTTTGGGGGACGGGGGCTGGGCCACGTAGTGCGGCACCTGGGCCCACAGCGACGCCGCGGCGATGTCGGCCGCCGCGCAGGCGTGCTGAAGGACGCCTACGATCCCGGTCGGCCCCTTGTAGTCGACCTTGCCGACGCCGATGTCTGCCATCAGCTTGGTGTTGGACGAGCCTACGGAGACCGGGACCGGGCGGGTGTGCGCGGCCTCCGCCAGCAGGGCGCCGAGCACGATGACCAGCTCGACCCTGAGCTCGGTCAGGCCGCTGAGGATCTCGTCACAGAACCCGCGCCACCGCATGTTCGGCTCGATGCCGTGGACCAGCACCACATCCCGGGGCAGCCCGGACATCTCCGTGCGGGCCAGTGAAATCCGGGTGGTCGGCCAGATCAGCCGCTGTGTCCGCCCGTCCTCGACGTCGATCACCGGCCGGTTGACCTGGAAGTCGTAGTAGTCTTCCGGGTCGAGCGCACCGATCGGTGTCGCCTGCCAGGCGATGCTCAGATGGTTGACCACGCCGCTGGCGGCCTCGCCAGCGTCGTTCCAGCCCTCGAACCCAGCGATGGCAACTGGCGAGCGGAGCGGGCGACCCAGGTCGATGTCACTGAACTCCACCTCCCACCTCCCCTAGGTCCGAGGCTGCCTCTAGATGACAGCCTATAGACTCGAAGTTGATGAGCACGCTACGAGCCGCCCTTGCTGAGCGAGTCGTGGTGGCGGATGGGGCAGTGGGAACCATGCTCCAGGCCAGCGATGCCACCCCCGATGACTTCGCGGGCCACGAAGGCTGTAACGAAATCCTCAACGTAACCCGCCCGGACATAGTAACCGGGATACACGAAGCGTACCTGGAAGCTGGCGCGGAGTGTCTCACCACGAACTCGTTCAACGCGAACCTGACAGCTCTTGGTGAGTACGGAATCGCCGACCGGGTCGGCGAGCTTGCCCTGGCCTCGGCGCGACTGGCCCGCTCCGCCGCGGATCGCTTCGCCACGCCGGACCGCCCCCGCTGGGTGTTCGGCTCGATGGGGCCCGGCACCAAGCTGCCCACCCTCGGCCACGTCGGCTACCGCGAGGTGCGCGATGCCTATCAGGCCTGCGCGGAGGGACTCCTGCGCGGTGGCGCCGACGCGCTGATCATCGAGACTTGTTACGACCTGCTGCAAGCCAAGGCGGCGATCATCGGCGCCAAACGGGCGGTGGCTCAACTGGCCGGGACCCCGGCTTCCAGAGACGTGGTCATCGTGGCCCAGGTGACCATCGAGACTACCGGCGTGATGCTGCTGGGCAGTGAGATCGGTGCCGCGCTCACCTCTTTGGAGCCGCTTGGCATCGATCTGATCGGCCTGAATTGCGCCACAGGTCCGTGGGAGATGAGCGAGCACCTGCGGTACCTGGCCGCGCATGCCAGGATCCCGCTGTCTTGTGAACCGAACGCCGGGCTGCCCGAACTGACCGCCAGCGGAGCGCACTACCCGCTGACCCCGGAGGGGCTCGCCGACGCCCACGACCGGTTCACCCGCGAGTTCGGGCTGGCGCTGGTCGGCGGCTGTTGCGGCACCACGCCCGAGCACGTCGCCGTGCTGGTTGACCGGATGCGGGACCGGCCCGTGGCGAAGCGGCGGCCACGGCGTGAGCCGGGGACCTCGTCGCTGTACCAGCACGTGCCGTTCCGGCAGGACACCGCGTTCTTGTCGATCGGCGAGCGGACCAACGCCAACGGGTCGAAGGCGTTCCGCGAGGCGATGGTGGCCGGCAAGTACGAGGACTGCGTGGAGATCGCCCGGGCGCAGACCAGGGACGGTGCGCACATGCTCGACGTGTGCGTGGACTACGTCGGCCGGGACGGCGCCAGCGACATGCGCGAGGTGGTGAGCAAGCTGGCCACCGCGGCAACCCTGCCGCTGGTGCTCGACTCCACCGAGCGTGCGGTGATCGAGGCGGGCCTGGAACTCACCGGCGGCCGCTGCGTGATCAACTCGGTGAACTACGAGGACGGCGACGGACCGGACTCCCGGATCGCCAAGGTCATGCCGCTGGTCCGCGAGCACGGGGCCGCGGTGATCGCCCTGACCATCGACGAGCGCGGGCAGGCGCGGACCGCGGAATGGAAGCTGGAGGTCGCGGAGCGGCTGATCGCGGACCTGACCGGAAACTGGGGAATGCGGGAAGAAGACATCATCGTCGACTGCCTGACGTTCCCGATCGCCACCGGCCAGGAGGAGACGCGCCGGGACGCGATCGAGACCATTGACGCGATCGCCGAGCTGAAGCGCCGCCACCCGACGGTGCAGACGACGCTGGGCGTGTCGAACGTGTCGTTCGGGCTCAAGCCGGCCGCGCGCGCCGTGCTGAACTCCGTCTTCCTGGCCGAATGCGTCCGGGCCGGGCTGGACTCCGCGATCGTGCATGCGGCGCGGATCATGCCCATCGCACGTATCCCGGACGAGCAACGGCAGGTGGCGCTCGACCTGGTCTATGACCGGCGCCGGGACGGATACGACCCGCTGGCGCGGTTGCTGGAGCTGTTCGAGGGCGTCGACGCCGCGGACCTGAAGGCGAGCCGGGCTGCTGAGCTGGCCGCGCTGCCGCTGTGGGAGCGGCTCAAGCGCCGGATCATCGACGGGGAGCGGAACGGCCTGGAGGCCGACCTGGACACCGCCTTGGAGCAGCGGCCCGCCCTGGAGATAGTCAACGACGTTCTGCTCGACGGCATGAAGACGGTTGGCGAGCTGTTCGGCTCCGGGCAGATGCAGCTCCCGTTCGTGCTGACCTCCGCCGAGGTAATGAAGGCGTCGGTGGCCTATCTCGAACCGCACATGGAGCACAGCAGCGAGGGAGGCAAGGGCACGGTCGTACTGGCCACCGTCAAGGGCGACGTGCACGACATCGGCAAGAACCTGGTCGACATCATCTTGTCCAACAACGGTTATGAGGTCGTCAACATCGGCATCAAGCAGCCGATCTCGGCGATCATCAGCGCAGCTGAAGAAAATGACGCCGACGTGATCGGGATGTCCGGGCTGCTGGTGAAATCTACCGTCGTGATGCGGGACAACCTGGCCGAGCTGAACAGCCGCGGCATGGCCGATCGGTGGCCGGTGCTGCTCGGCGGCGCCGCGCTGACGCGCGCCTACGTGGAGCAGGATCTGGCCGCCCTGTTCGATGGCGAGGTCAGGTACGCTCGCGACGCGTTCGAGGGCCTGCGGCTGATGGACGCCGCGATGGCGGTCAAGCGCGGGGTGCCCGGCGCCAAGCTCCCCGAACTCCGCCAGCGCCGCGTCCCGGCGAAGCCGGCTACCGGTGCCGCGGCTACCGGTGCCGGGGCTACCGCAACCGGCACGCCCGGCGTGTCCGATGTCTGGGTATCCGACGTCAGCCGTGACGTGGCGGTCCCCACGCCGCCGTTCCTGGGCACCGAGGTCATCAAGGGCATCCCGCTCGCGGATTATGCCGGGTTCCTCGATGAGCGGGCGCTGTTCCTGGGGCAGTGGGGCCTCAAGCCCGGGCGTGGCCATGGCGGAGTTAGCTACGAGGAACTGGTCGAGAGCGACGGCCGTCCGCGGCTGCGGATGTGGCTTGAGCGCGTGCAGACCGAGAGCCTGCTCGAGGCCGGGGTGGTCTACGGCTACTTCAGGTGCGTCAGCGAGGGCAATGACCTGATCGTGCTCGGGGAGGATGGAGTTACCGAGCTCGAGCGGTTCACCTTCCCGCGTCAGCGCCGGGACCGCCGGCTGTGCCTGGCGGACTTCTTCCGGCCCCGGGAGCCGGCCGGCGCGGCCGGCCGGGAAGGCGGAACTAGCCGGGAAGGCGGAGCTGAGACCGACGTCGTAGCGTTTCAGCTCGTCACGATGGGTGCCCGCATCGGTACCGCTACCGCGGAGCTGTTCGCGAAGAACGCCTATCGCGAGTACCTCGAGCTGCACGGCCTGTCCGTTCAGCTTGCCGAGGCGCTCGCCGAGTACTGGCACGCCCGCGTGCGCCGTGAACTCGGCCTCGCCGGCGATGACCCGGAGAACATGGATGGCTTCTTCCGCGTGGACTACCGGGGTGCGCGGTACTCCATCGGCTATCCCGCGTGCCCGGATCTGGCCGATCGCGCGAAGATCGTCAGGCTGCTGAATCCGGCCCGGATCGGTGTGGAGCTGTCCGAGGAGCTGCAGCTTCACCCCGAGCAGTCCACCGACGCCCTTGTCGCCCATCATCCCCAGGCCAAGTACTTCAGCGTCTGACCGGGATTCTCCCCCGCACCGAGTATCCTGTTGGCTCTGCCTTGCCAGGGGGCTCTAGTAGGCAATCGGAAGGAGAGCGTCATCGACCCCAAGCACGCTGCTGTGCTGTTCGACATGGACGGGTTGCTGATTGACTCCGAACCGCTGTGGCTGGCCGCCGAGACCAAGGTGATGGAGCGACTGGGGGCAGGCTGGAGCGAGACCGACCAGCAGGCCCTGCTGGGCGGCAGCCTGGAGCGGACGATACGCCACCTGCTGGGCAAGGCGACCCGGCCGCAGCCACCGGAGGTGGTCGCCGACTGGCTGATGTCCGGCATGGAGGAGCGGGTCCGTCGCGAAGGCGTGCCGCTTCAGCCGGGCGCCCGCGAGCTGCTTGCCGCCGTGGCGGCGGCCGGGCTGCCGTACGGGCTGGTGACCTCATCCGAGCGCGGCTTCATGGACGCGGTGCTGGCCAGCACCGGCATGCGATTCGCCGTTACCGTCTGCGCCAACGACGTAAGCGTCACCAAGCCCGATCCGGAGCCCTACCTGCTCGCCGCCAAGCTGCTCGGCGTCGATCCCGCGCGCTGCACGGTCCTGGAGGACTCACCGAACGGCGTGGCGTCCGCCGAGGCGGCCGGCTGCCAGGTGATCGTGGTGCCCTCGCTGCTCCCCATTCCGCCCGCCCCCGGCCGGACGGTGGTCAGTTCGCTCCTGGACCTGCGGGTCACCGCTGGCGGGATAGCACCGCTGGCGGGATAGCACCGCTAGCGGGATAACCCCTGTGTGAGCCCGGGGGGTAGCACCACCGACAACCCGCCATTAGCGACCTAGACTGGAAGTGAACCGCGGGGAGGTGCCGATGTCCACCTATGACCAGATCGTCGGATTGCCGCTGTGCGCGGGATTGACCGGGCTCGGCCTCGTGCTGAGCTACCTGGTCATGCGCCGGCGCGGCTTGAGGTCAGGATTGCGCGGCGCGGCGTGGTCGCTGCTGCCGCTGGCCGCCTACCTCACCGGCGCGGTCAAGATGTTCTGGAAGATCGGCGTCGCCATCGGCGACTTCGCGACCGGTTTCGTGCTCTCGACCCGGGTCTGGTCGGGCATCGCGGTGGCCGGTCTGGCCGGTGTGCTGTTCCTGGTATCGGGCGGCCTGCGCCGTCGGCGCACGAGGGTCAAGCGCGGCGCGGACGCGGACGGGGTGGCCGGTGACGCGATCGCCGCGGCGGGCCGCCGCGCGACCCAGCCCCGCGCGACCCAGCCGGGCGGAACCCAGCCTGGCGCGACCCAGCCGGGCACGCTGCCGGCTCTTCCGGGTCGTGCTACCCAGCCGGCGAGTACCCCCCGTCCGGCTCCGGCCAAGCTACCGGTTCGCCGGAAGCCCACGGCCGACGACTTGGGGGACGACGACATGCGCGACGTGGAGGAGATCCTGCGCCGGAGAGGCATCAGCTAAGTCAAATCTCTTCTGATGTCTGATGCTCACCGGAAATTTGGTCTCACTTCCGTCGATCCAGTACCGTAAGTCGCCAACGGCCACTCCAGTCACAGAAGTCTCATGAGATCTCATAAGCTTGGCTCGGCCTCGTTGTGTGACAAACTGGCTCGACTTTAATCACGATCGAGCTACGAGTGCCGTTCAGGTCTGGTGCCGGCTCGAGCAATAGCGCAGTCTCACTACATATAGGCCATGGCGTCCAAATGTGATGCCCAAAAGGGGTTGCGGAGGGTATCCAAACGGACCCTGGCCTTGTACGGAGAGTAACGGACTCCCTGGCAGAGATTGGGTCTTGCGATGGCTGTGCATATCGATGTGGCGTCGGGTCCTGGCGGCCCGCCGGACGTCGAAGCTGGTCCCGAGGGCAAGGCCATCGAGGGCCGGTCGCTTGGCCAGATCGCCTGGATGCGGCTGCGCCGCGACAAGGTGGCGATGGGCGGCGGCATCGTCGTCGTGCTCCTGATCCTGGCCGCGATCGTCGGGCCGCACGTCGTGCAGAGCCCGGACACGTTCCACGAGAACCTGATCGATCCGACGTTCCAGCGCCCCATCGGCACGTTCGGCGGGATCAGCCTGGCCCATCCGTTCGGCGTGGAGCCGCAGACCGGCCGCGACCTGCTGGCCAGGATCGTGGTGGGTGCCCAGTACTCGCTGCTGATCGCGTTTCTCGCCACCCTGCTCTCTGTCATCATCGGCACCTTCTTCGGCGTCGTCGCCGGCTACTTCGGCGGCTGGGTGGATACGATCATCGCCCGCGCGATGGACGTGTTCCTGGCCTTCCCGCTGCTGGTGTTCGCGCTGGCGCTGGCCGGCGTGATCCCGGACTCCTCATTCGGACTGTCCGGGAACACGCTGCGGATCGCTGTGCTCATCTTCGTCATCGGGTTCTTCAACTGGCCCTACATCGGCCGTATCATCCGGGGCCAGACGCTCTCCCTGCGCGAGCGCGAGTTCGTCGACGCGGCCCGCAGCCTGGGCGCGCGCGGACCCTACATCTTGTTCCGGGAGTTGCTGCCGAACCTCGTGGCGCCGATCCTCGTCTACTCGACGCTGCTGATACCGAGCAATATCTTGTTCGAGGCGGCGCTCGACTACCTGGGAGTCGGCCTGTACGTGCCGACCCCCACCTGGGGGCAGATGCTCTCCAGCGCGGTAACCAATCAGTACTGGTATATCGATCCCGAGTACATGCTCGTACCCGGGATAACGATCTTCATCACGGTAATGGCATTCAACCTATTCGGCGACGGGCTGCGCGACGCGCTGGATCCGAAGACCCGGTAACCCGGTGGCGCGCGGCATCGGCATGGAAGATAACAGGAGGCGTTTCACAGCATGAAGAGACGCAGCACACTCGCGGCGACTGCCGTCGGCGCGCTCGCGGCGCTCGTAATATCCGCTTGCAGCAGCAACGGCAGTACCACCGCCAGTACAGGCGGATCCGGCGGCAGCACGGCGTCCTACAACGCTGGTGTCAGTCAGGTGGTCAACCCCTCCACCCAGAAGGGCGGAACCCTGATCTTCGACAGCCACGCCAGCCCGGACTCATTCGACCCTGGCAATACGTACTACGCGTGGGTGCTGAACTTCTCCCGGCTGTACTCCATGGCGCTGTTCACCTATCAGTCGTGCCCGGGAAATTGCGGTCTCAACCTGGTTCCGGACCTGGCGACGGACATGGGGACGACCAGCAGCGACGGCAAGACGTGGACGTTCCACATCAAGCCCAACATCAAGTACGAGAACGGCTCGGTTGTCCAGGCCTCTGATGTGAAGTACGCGATCGAGCGGCAGTACGACCGGTCCGTGATGTCGAACGGACCGACTTACTATCAGGCGCTGCTCACCGACCCCAGCTATCCGGGGCCGTACAAGGACCGGGCCAAGAACCTGATGGGGCTCACCGCGATCGACGTGCCTGACGCGACCACGCTGGTCTTCCATCTGCAGGCTCCGTTCCCGGACCTTCCCTACGTGCTCGCGTTCCCGAATTCCGCTCCGGTCCCGCCGAGCGCGGACACCGGCAGCAACTATCAGCTGCACCCGCTGTCCACCGGCCCGTACAAGTTCCAGAGTTACCAGCTGAACAAGCAGCTCACGATGGTGCCGAACCCGGAGTGGAACCCGGCGACCGACCCGCAGAAGAAGCAGCTGGCCAGCAAGATCATCATCAACCTGAACGTCAACCAGGCTGACATCGACAACCGGTTGCTGTCCGGCGACATCGATGTGGACGCGGCCGGCGTAGGCGTCGGGCCGACGGCTCAGGCGAAGATCCTGTCCAACCCGACGTACAAGGCCAACGCCGACAACCCGCTCAACGGTTTCGGCCGGTTCGTCTACATCGACACCAAGGTGGCGCCGTTCACCAACCTGCACTGCCGTGAGGCCGTCGAGTACGCGGCCAACAAGACGACCCTGCAGAACGCCTGGGGTGGCCCGGTGGTCGGCGGTGAGATAGCGAGCACCGTGAACGTGCCAACCGTCGTCGGCTACCAGAAGTTCGACCTGTACGAGGCGCTGACCAAGCCAGCCGGTGACCTCACCGCGGCCAAACAGCAACTGTCGATGTGTGGCCAGCCCAACGGCTTCACCACCAACATGGCCTACCGGAACGACAACCCGCAGGAGACCGCCGCGGCCACCGCGCTGCAGGCATCGCTGGCCGCGGTTGGCATCAAGCTGACGCTTAAGGGTTTCCCCGGCGGCTCGTACTACACCAACTTCGCCGGCGCTCCCGCCTACGTGCACTCGCACGACATCGGCCTGGCCGCTGGCGGCTGGGGCGCGGACTGGCCCAGTGGCTATGGCTTCCTGGACGCGCTCTCCAACGGCAACGCCATCGCCTCCAGCGGGAACGCCAACATCGAGGAACTCAACGACCCGGTGATCAACAACCTCTTCACCAAGTCGTCGACCCTCAGCGGTGGAGCCAGGAACGCGATCTGGCCGCAGGTCGACCACCAGATCATGACCGACGCGGGCATCCTGCCCGAGGTCTACCAGAAGGCTCTGCTGTACCGACCGCCGAACCTCACCAACGCCTACGTGCAGACGTATTACGGCATGTACAACTACGTGGTCCTCGGCGTGAAGTCCTGACCGTTGACGGCTCGAGCGTAGAGAGCAGGTGAAGGCGTCGCCGCCGGGCGGGTACCCGTCCGGCGGCGACGCCGCATCCGATGATCTTCTTCATCATCCGGCGGCTGATCATGACCGTGTTCCTGCTGCTGGTGGTCAGCATGCTCACGTTCGCGATCTTCTTCCTGGTGCCGCGGCTGGGCGGGGAAACCCCGTATGAGCTCGCTGCGCAGTATGTGGGCCGCACTCCGATCCCGTCGGAGATCCATGCGGTCGAGATCAAGCTGGGGCTCGACGCTCCGATCTGGCTCCAGTACGGCCGTTATGTGAAGGGCATCGTCCTCGGCGTCCATTACAACAACGGCACCGACGTCAGCTACTGCCCGTTCCCGTGCTTCGGCTTCTCCTTCCGCAACGATCAGCCGGTGTGGCCGCAGATGACCAGCGACATCCCGGTGACCGTCTCACTGGCCCTCGGCGCCGCGGTGCTGTGGCTGATCGGCGGGGTGGCGGTCGGCGTCCTTTCCGCGCTCCGCAAGGGGACCTTCTTCGACCGGCTCTCGATGGGCGTGGCGCTGGCTGGCGTGTCGCTCCCGGTGTTCTTCACCGGGCTGATCGCGCTGTATCTGTTCAGCTACAGATGGTCGCTGTTCCCCAACGTGCATTACGTCGGCATCACCACCAACCCGGTGCAATGGGCGCGCAACCTTATCCTGCCGTGGATCACGCTGGCGTTCCTTTACGCGGCGCTGTATGCGCGGATCACCCGAGCGGGCATGCTTGAGACCATGGGCGAGGATTACATAAGAACAGCGCGCGCCAAGGGCTTGCCGGAACGGAAGGTAATCCTCAAACATGGACTGCGGGCCACGCTGACCCCGATCGTCACGATCTTCGGCATGGACCTGGGCCTGCTGCTCGGCGGTGCGATCCTCACCGAGAGCGTCTTCTCCCTGCCGGGCCTCGGCCAGTTCACCATCCTGGCCATCCAGAACCATGACCTGCCGGAGATCATGGGCGTCGTGATGCTCGCCGCGTTCTTCATCGTCATCGCGAACTTGATCGTGGACATCCTGTACACGGTCATCGATCCAAGGGTGCGGATCTGATGCAAGCCGAGGATGCGGGCCGGATATCGCCCAGTGCCATGCTCGAGGTCCGCGACCTGCGAGTCCACTTCCAGACCGATGACGGGCTGGTCAAGTCGGTCGACGGTGTGTCGTTCACGCTCGATCGCGGCCGGACGCTGGGTATCGTCGGTGAGTCGGGATCGGGCAAGTCGGTCACCAGCCTGGGCATCATGGGCCTGAATACCGGGAAGAACGTGTACATCTCCGGTGAGATCTGGCTGGATGGCGAGGAACTGGTCAGCGCGCCGCCCACCCGGGTGCGTGAGCTGCGCGGCAGGAAGATGGCGATGATCTTCCAGGACCCGTTGTCCTCGCTGCATCCCTACTACACCGTGGGCAATCAGATCATCGAGGCGTACCGGCTGCACAATGACGTGAGCAAGCAGGTGGCGCGCAAGCATGCCATCGACCTGCTCGGCCGCGTCGGGATTCCGCAGCCGTCGGTCCGGATCGATGACTACCCGCATCAGTTCTCCGGCGGCATGCGACAGCGCGCGATGATAGCGATGTCGCTGTCGTGCGACCCGGAACTTCTCATCGCTGATGAGCCGACCACCGCCCTCGACGTGACGGTGCAGGCGCAGATCCTCGATCTGATCTCTGACCTGCAGGAGGAGTTCGGGTCGGCGGTGATCATCATCACCCACGACCTCGGCGTCGTCGCCGAGCTGTCGGACGACATCCTGGTGATGTACGCGGGCCGGGTGGCGGAGTACGGCGCCGCCGAGGACATCTTCGGCGACCCGGGCCATCCGTACACCTGGGGGCTGCTGGGCTCGATGCCTCGGATGGACCGGGAGCGCACCGAGCGGCTGATCCCGATTCCCGGCACGCCGCCCAGCCTGATCCGGGTTCCGCCGGGCTGCCCGTTCCATCCGCGCTGCGCCTACACTGGCCTGACTGGCGGGCGTTGCGACACCGAGGTGCCGCTGCTGCGCGAGGTGGTGAACTTCGGGCACCACGCGGCCTGCCACCTGACCGACGACGATCGCACTCGGCTGTGGGCGGAGCTGTCCGCGGGCGTCGTGCCAGCGGAGGCCGAGATCCCGGCCGAGGCGAAATTCGAGCCCGGTACCGGCGTCCAGGAAAGTCCTCCCGATTACGAGAAAGGTTCCCCGGTGGGCGGGGCCGGCGAAACGGTGTCGCCAAGCGGAGCGGATTCATGACCGAGCAGAACAGCGCCGTATCAGCCGCTCCCGCTACCGCCGCCGAGCAGCGGGCCAATGGCGCGCTGCTCACCATTCGCGGGCTGAAACGCTATTTCCCGGTGACCCGTGGCGTCGTGTTCCGGCATACCGTCGGCCACGTGCAGGCAGTGGACGGGATCGACCTGACCGTGGCGCAGGGCCAGACGCTCGGGCTCGTCGGCGAGTCCGGTTGCGGCAAGACCACCACCGGGCGGCTGATCACGAGGCTGGACAGGCCGACCGGCGGGAATATCTTCTTCGACGGCGTGGACATCACCCACCTCAGGCAGGGCCAGATGCGCCCGCTGCGGCGGGAGATCCAGATGATCTTCCAGGATCCGTACTCCTCGCTGAATCCCCGGCAGACGGTGGGCGCCATCGTCGGCGCGCCGTTCCGGCTTCAGCACATCAAGCCGCCGGGCGGGACCAGGCGCGCGGTGCAGGAGATCCTGGAGTTGGTGGGCCTGAACCCGGAGCACTACAACCGCTACCCCCACGAGTTCTCCGGCGGTCAGCGGCAGCGCATCGGGATCGCCCGCACGCTGGCGCTACGCCCCAAGCTGATTGTGGCCGACGAGCCGGTCTCCGCCCTCGACGTGTCGATCCAGGCCCAGGTCGTCAACCTGCTCGAAGACATCCAGGAGGAGCTGGGCCTGACCTACGTGGTGATCGCGCACGACCTGTCCGTGGTCCGGCACATCAGCGACCACGTCGCGGTGATGTACCTCGGCAAGGTCGTGGAAAGGGCGCCTCGGGACGAGCTGTACAGCACGCCCATGCACCCCTACACGGTCGCGCTGCTGTCCGCTGTCCCGGTGCCGGAGCCCGCCCGCACCGAGTCCGGCCAGCGTAAGCGCCGCGAGCGGATCAGGCTGACCGGTGACGTGCCGAGCCCGCTCAACCCGCCGCCGGCCTGCCGGTTCCACACCAGGTGCTGGAAGGCGCAGGAGATCTGCAGCACCAAGGAGCCGCCGCTGGCCGAACTCCGGCCCGGTCACCACGTCGCCTGCCATTTCCCGGAGAACGCCCCGGACGCCGCGGCCGGAGGCCCAGGCTAATTCAGCGCCGCGCAGTTGGCTGGCACCGCGCGGTAGGTCAGGCGTTTTCTCGCAGGAACACCCGGGAGCCCAGCCACAGGCAGACGATCGCCATGCCGACGGCCACCACGATGCCCTCGACCACGATCGTGTTGAGGTAATGACCGAGGTAGGCCTCGCGCATGGCGTCGATGATGTAGCGGAACGGGCTGATCCGGGCGACGCCTTGCAGCCAGCCGGGGCCGAGGGTCATCGGCAGGAAGATCCCGGACAGCAGCAGCAGCGGCACCACGATCGTGTTCACCATCGGCGCGAACGCGTCCTCGCTCTTCAGCAGCAGGCCGGCGGCGTAGGACACCGAGGCCAGCCCGATCGCTACCAGCACGATGAACACGAAGCCGAACAGCACCGCGCCCACCGGTGCCCGCAGCCCGAAGGCCAGGCCGACGAGCACCAGCACCGCGGCCTGCACGACCAGCGTGACCCCGTCCCGTAGTACGCGCCCGGCCATGATGGCCAGCCTGCTCACCGGCGTGACCCGGAACCGCTCGATGACCCCGGCCCGCCAGTCGGCGATGATCGTGAAGCCGACGAACGTGGACCCGAACAGCCCGAGCTGGATGAGCAGTCCGGGGACGAAGAAGTCATAGGCGTTGCCGTTGCCGGTGCCCAGCGACGCGGCGGGCAGGTGGGTGAGCAGCGGGCCCATCAGGATCAGGTACAGGATCGGCTGGGTCAGCCCGATGATGACCCAGGCCGGGTTACGCAGGGCGAGCCGCTCTTGCCGCCGGAAAATCAAGAGCGTGTCATTGACAAACGACATGGGTGCTACTCCTTTCCCGCGGTCTGCAACGCTGGCTCGGCCGCCGCGTGTGGCGAATCGTCGCGAAGCGAGCGCCCGGTCAGGGTCAGGAAGACGTCGTCAAGCGTCGGCCTGGCGAGGTTGATGGAGTGCAGCGTGATCCCGGCGTTGTCGAGCACCCGCAGGAGCAGCGGCAGCGCTTCCTCACCGTGTTCCACCGTCAGCTTTAGCGCGTCGTCGGTCGTGCTGATCTCGCGGACCAGTGGCTGGCCGCCCAGCAGTTCGGTGGCCTCCTCCGGCGCGCAGTTGACCCGGAGGGTCACCACGTCGCCCGAGATGCGCCGCTTGAGCTCGTCGGGAGTGCCCTCGGCCACGATGACGCCGTTGTCGATGATGAATACCCGGTCACACAGGATGTCCGCTTCCTCCAGGTAGTGCGTGGTGAGGAAGATCGTGGTGCCGAGCTCTGAACGTAGCCGCCCGATGTGCTCCCACAGGTTGCTCCGGCTCTGCGGGTCGAGGCCCGTTGTCGGCTCGTCGAGGAAGACCAGCCGCGGGTTGTGGACCAGGCCGAGCGCTATCTCCAGCCGTCGGCGCTGGCCGCCGGAAAGGGTTTTCACCAGCCGCTTCTCGAGCCCGCTCAGGTCGAGCTGCGCGGTCAGCGTGGCGGCCCGCCTGGTGCCTTCGGCCTTGTCGATGTGGTAGAGCGCGGCCTGGTCGGTGAGTTCCTCGCCGACCAGGCAGGCCGGATCGGTACCGCCCATGGTCATCCCGATGGCCTGCGGCACGTAGCCGATCCGCTTGCGGACGCCGACCGGGTCTCGGAGCAGGTCCGCTCCCGCCACCGTGGCCGTGCCGGCCGTGGGGCTCAGCAGCGTCGTGAGCATCCGCAGCGTCGTGGTCTTACCCGCGCCGTTGGGCCCGAGGAACCCGACGATCTCGCCGTCGGCGACGGTGAGGTCCACGCCGCGGACCGCCTCGACCGTCCGTTTCCGGCTCGTAAAGGTGCGCGCGAGCCCTCGCGCTTCGATGATCGCCATCCCGCCTCTTCCGTGCCCGTCTCCTCAAGTCTGCGGCCGCCGCCCATCGGCGGCATCCGGCCATCCCCCGCCCGCCCGCGACTGTCCGCATCCCGGCGGCAGGTCCGCCAGGAGCTCGTCGAAGGCGTCATGCCACGTCACTTCCGCCTCGGCGTGCACCACGCCGCGGCGCATGACCTCCGCCTCGACCGGCGTCAGGTAACCCGCCGAGATCCCGCGCTGCCGGGTCGCTTCCAGCTCCCTGGCGCTGATCGCGAACCGATCGCGGCGGGCGCGCAGCAGGTCCCGCAGCTCGTCGCGATCCGCTCCCTCGAACGCGAAGGTCAGCGCCACGCTCATGGCGTCCGGCCCCCACTCCATGCTGCGGATCGCATGGACCCGCAGCGATGCCAGTTCCGTCGTGCCGTCCGGCGTGATCGCGTACACGGTGCGCGCCGGGCGCCGCCCTACCTGCTCGGTGCGAATGGCCTCGACCAGCCCTTCGCCCTCCATCAGCCGTAGCTCGCGATACAGCCCGCCGACGCTCACCCCGCTCCACTCGCCGGCGTTGGTGAGCTCGGCCAGCCGCCGTATCTGGTGCCCATGCGTCGGCCCGTACCGGTCCAGCGTGCCCAGCGCCATCAGCCGGGTCAGATTCACGAGATTAGCATCACGCTTCTAATCTCCAGATGTCAACCCACACCCTCCCCCCACCCCACCCACCCCACTCCACCCACCCCACTCCACCCAGCCAGCCCCTCCACCCACCTAGCCCACTCACCCAACCCAGACCGCCCATCAGGGCCCCTCCCGCTCCCCCCCGGCCCCTGCGCTCCGCCCGACCCTCCCGCTCCCCCCGCCCCTGCGCTCCGCCCCGACCCTCCCGCTCCGCCCCTCCCGCCGTCACGCTTCCCAGCCTCCCCGCGCCCCCACCCCATCCCACGCCCCGAGATCCCACCCGCATCACTTCCGTCCCTGCACCACCTCCATACCCTCCACCCATCCGCACCGCATCGCACCACCCGCGCACCAGCACCACATCAGGTCCCGGCACGGACCCGGTCCCCGCGCCGCTTCGCGTCCCCGTGCCGCATCAGGTCCCGTGCCGCTTCGCGTCCCCGTGCCGCTTCGCGTCCCCGCGCCGCATCAGGTCCCGTGCCGCTTCGCGTCCCCGCGCAGCATCAGGTCCCCGCGCCGCTTCGCGTCCCCGCGCCGCTTGGTGTCTCCGCGCGGCATCGTGTCTCCGCGCGAGACCCGGCCCCCCGAACTACCTCGCGTACCGTCCCCTCGGCGGAACATATCCGACATATGCGGTATGTTCGGCGCTCAACTCGGTGTTTCCGGTCATCGCGGCGGGACGGTTGCCTCACGGTTGTGAGCGTTCCAAGGTGAGCCGAGTTTTCGGCGTCGTGCGGTCATCGTTTTGCCGGGTTATGACCGTTATGTGCATGGCAGTGCGCTGGACGTCGTGGAAGAAAGGGCCCTCGTGGAAGGTTGGGTGCCGGTTTCCGGCGCCCTTTCTTCCGGAGGGCTCTTAACCTCCGTGGAGGGCTGGCCCATGTGTCCGCTATGCAGTGATACGCGTAGCTCGACAGGCTGCATCGCAGAGTAGCAAAGACGGCACGACCGTCTCCACCCTCTGATAACAGCAAGAAGCATCGCGGACCGGAACGGGGCGGGGTGTTGCGGATGGGGTATCGCGGATGCTTGCGGGCGAGGACGGGTTCTTTGAGGGGCGGGGCTACGGTGGCTTGGGGGCGGGGCTACGGTGGCTTGGGTCTGTGATCATTGGGGCGGGTCGGGGGGCGGGGGAGCCGGCAAGGGGGGCAGGGTGCCGCCGAACTCGGGGCAGTAGGCCTTGTGGTTGCACCAGTCGCACAGGCGCGACGGCCGGGCACGCCAGTCGCCGGCCTCGCGGGCGCGCGATATGGCCAGCCACAGCGCGTCGAGCTTGCGCTCGGTGGCGAGCAGGTCCGTCTCATCGGGGGAGTAGCGCAGCACCTGACCCTCGGCCAGGTACATGAGCTGTAGCATCCGGGGCACCACGCCGCGCAGCTTCCAGATCACCAGCGCGTAGAACTTCATCTGGAACAGCGCGCTGGCCTCATAGGCCTCACGCGGCGCCTTGCCGGTCTTGTAGTCCACGATCCTGATCTCGCCGCCCGGCGCGACGTCCAGCCGGTCGATATAACCGCGGAGCCGGAGCCCCGAAGGCAGCGAGACCTCCACCAGGCACTCGCGTTCCGCGGGTTCCAGACGACGCGGATCTTCCAACGTGAAGTAACTGTCGAGAACGGCGTTCGCGGTTCGAAGCCAGTCCGCCCGTTCGTCGTCGTCTTTAAAAAGCTCGGCCAGGGCAGGCTCAGCAGCAGCCAGCCGCTCCCACTCCGGAGCGACCAGCTCCCTGGCGGCCAACGGGGTCCGTTGAGCCGCGGGCAGGTCGAACAGCCGCTCCAGGGCGGCGTGCACCAGGGTGCCGCGCGCGGTCGCCTCGGTAGGCGGCTCGGGCAGCTTGTCGATTACCCGGAACCGGTACAGGAGGGGACATGTCATGAAGTCAGCGGCACGGGAGGGTGACAGGGACGGGACTCGAACCTCAATCTCGGCCGGCTCGACGATCGCTAGGGTTTCCTCCACATCAGCACCGTAGAGCACGCCACCGACATTTGCAGGGAACCCTGGAGCGTGCCATTGGCCAGAACCTGTCCAGCGGCACGTAGCATCGGTATGTGGCAAGCACGCCGCCGGGCGAGCCTGACGGGCTCCAGACGCAGCCAGAGCCGCGGCCGGACACGCAAACCGGGCCGCCGCCCCGGCGGTCCGAGCCTGGGCTGGTGATCGGGCGGCCCTTCGGCATCCCGGTCATCATCTCGCCGTACTGGTTCGTCATCGCAGGCGTGTTCATCTTCGTCTACGCGCGCGACCTGGCCTCGACCCTGCACGGGAGCACCCGGTACCTGGTGGCGGCCGCCTTCGTCGTGCTGCTGTACGTATCCGTCCTGGTGCATGAGCTGAGCCACTCGGTGGTCGCGCGGGGCTACGGTCTCCCGGTCCGCCGCATCGTCCTCTACCCGCTGGCCGGGATCTCCGAGATCGGCGAGCGGCAGACGCCGGGACGCGAGTTCGTGGTGTCCGCCGCGGGTCCGGGAATGTCGCTGGCCCTGGCGGGCCTCGGCTACGGGCTGACGAAGCTGGTCGACCCCAGTACCGTGGCGGGCACGGTGGTCAGCCAGCTCTGGTGGGCGAACCTGATCGTAGGCCTGTTCAACCTGCTGCCAGGGCTGCCGCTGGACGGCGGCGTGATGATGCGCGCGGTGATCTGGAAGGTCACCGGCAAGCAGGCGACCTCGACGGTGGCCGCCGCCTGGACCGGCCGGGTCATCGCGGTCGCGCTGATCGTGGTGCCGCTCGCGGCCGGGTTCGCCAACCACACCGGCGGGAACATGGTGAGCTCGCTGTGGCTGGTGCTGATCGCGGCGTTCATGTGGACCGGCGCCACCCAGGCGATCCGGGCCACCCGGTTCCGTGAGCGCCTGCCATCGCTTCAGGCCCGGCGGCTGGCCCGCAAGGCCATCTCGGTCTCGGCCGGCACCCCGCTGGCCGAGGCGATCCGGCGGGCCGAGGAGAGCCAGGCCCGCGCGGTCGTGGTCGTCGATCACGAGGACAAGCCGATCGCGATCGTCAACGAGACCGCGGTGATGGCGACCCCGCCGCAGCGGCGGCCGTGGATCGACTCCGGCTCGCTGGCGCGGACGCTCGAGCCGAACCTGGTGCTGCCCGCCGACCTGTCCGGCATGGCGCTGCTGAACGCGATCGCCCGCGCGCCCGCCACCGAGTACCTGCTGGTCGAGCCGTCCGGGCAGGTCTACGGCGTGCTGGCGGCCCGCGACGTGGACACGGCGTTCGCTAGGGTCTGAGCCGTGAGCGAAGCGATGGGTACGGCGAGGCTGCTCGGGGCCGGCGATCTCGTGCAGCTGACCGACCCCAAGGGCAGGCGGCATCTGATCACGCTGCGCGCGGGCGGGATGTTCCACACGCACCGCGGCTCGCTGAACCACGACGACATCATCGGCGGCCCGGACGGAAACGTGGTGCGATCAGCCGGCGGCACGCCGTATGTTGTGTTCCGTCCGCTACTTTCCGACTACACACTGTCAATGAAACGGGGCGCCGCCGTCGTCTATCCGAAGGACGCGGCGCAGATCGTCGCCATGGCCGACGTGTTCCCCGGCGCGCGCGTGCTCGAAGCGGGAGCGGGTTCCGGCGCGCTGAGTTGCTGGCTGCTGCGCGCCGTGGGGCCGGAGGGCTCGGTGGTGTCGTACGAGCGACGCCCGGATTTCGCTGAGGTGGCGCGGCGGAATGTAATGGAGTTCTTCGGCGCTGAACCGGGCGTGTGGAAGCTGGTGGTGGGCGATCTGGACCCGGGCGCCGCGGAGTTCGATCGCGTGATCCTGGACATGCTCGCCCCCTGGGACCACGCCGATACGGCCGCTACGGCGCTGGTGCCGGGCGGGCTGGCCTGCTGTTACGTCGCGACCACCACTCAGCTGTCCCGCACCGTCGAGGCGTTCCGCGCGCATGGCTCGTTCGACGAGCCCGCGGCCTGGGAATCGCTGGTGCGCGGCTGGCATGTCGAAGGCCTCGCGGTACGTCCTGAGCACCGCATGGTGGGCCATACCGGCTTTCTGGTGACCGCGCGCCGCCTGGCGCCGGGCGTCGTACCGCCGCCCCGCCGCAGGCGCCCGGCGAAGAGCGAGGAACAGTGAGCCGCGGGCGCCGGGAAGCCGTGTCGCGGGCCAGCCCGGTTACTCATAACGGTCTGTGGCGCATCTTGAAGGGAAACGGCCTCGGCAGGTTAGGGAAGGCCGTTGTATAGGTAATGTCTAGTTAGCGGACCGAGGACGGAGGTGAGGGCCGTGGCCAACAAGGAAGAGAGCGGACGCTCCTCACGGCACGAGGATGAGGTCAGGGGCCTTACCGCGCAGATCTCCTTCCTTGACGAGGAGATCGCTGTACTGCGTCGCCGGCTGTCAGACTCGCCGCGGCAGGTGCGGATGCTCGAGGACCGGCTGCACGAGACCGAAGCCAGCCTGGCTGGGATCACCGCGCAGAACGAGCGGCTGGCCGCGACGCTGCGCGAGGCACGCGATCAGATCGTCGCCCTGAAGGAAGAAGTGGACCGGCTGGCGCAGCCGCCATCCGGGTTCGGCGTTTTCCTGTCGTCCAACGAGGACGGCACGGCGGACGTGTTCACCGGCGGCCGCAAGATGCGGGTGAACGTTTCGCCGAACGTCGAGCTCGAGGAGCTGAAGCCTGGCCAGGAAGTGCTCCTCAACGAGGCGCTGAACGTCGTGCTCGCGCAGGGATACGAGATCGCTGGCGAGATCGTGATGCTGAAGGAACTGCTCGCCGACAACGAGCGCGCGCTGGTGATCTCCCACGCCGACGAGGAGCGCGTGGTGCGGCTGGCCGAGCCGCTGCTGCACGAGACCCTGCGCGCGGGCGACTCGCTGCTGCTCGAGCCGCGTTCGGGTTATGCGTACGAGCGGATCCCCAAGGCCGAGGTCGAGGAGCTCATCCTCGAAGAAGTGCCAGACATCTCCTACTCCGACATCGGGGGACTGGCCGCGCAGATCGAGCAGATCAGGGATGCCATCGAGCTGCCGTACCTGCACGCCGGCCTGTTCAAGGAGCACCAGCTGAAGCCGCCGAAGGGTGTGCTGCTGTACGGGCCGCCCGGCTGCGGCAAGACGCTCATCGCCAAGGCGGTGGCCAACTCGCTGGCCAAGCAGGTGGCGAAAATGACCGCGAGCGACGGTGACGCCCCGGTCGGGAAGAGCTTCTTCCTCAACATCAAGGGCCCCGAACTGCTGAACAAGTACGTCGGCGAAACCGAGCGGCACATCCGGCTGGTCTTCCAGCGCGCTCGGGAAAAGGCGTCCGAGGGCATGCCGGTGATCGTGTTCTTCGACGAGATGGATTCCATCTTCCGTACCCGTGGCTCCGGTGTCTCCTCCGACGTGGAGAACACGATCGTGCCGCAGCTCCTGTCCGAGATCGACGGCGTCGAGGGGCTGGAGAACGTCATCGTGATCGGCGCCTCCAACCGCGAGGACATGATCGACCCGGCGATCCTGCGGCCCGGGCGGCTGGACGTCAAGATCAAGATCGAGCGGCCGGACGCCGAGGCGGCCAGGGACATCTTCTCCAAGTACGTGGTGAAGGAACTTCCGCTGCACCCCGACGACATGGCCGAGCACGGCGGGTCGGCGGACACCACCGTGAACGCGATGATCCAGCGAACCGTCGAGCGGATGTACACCGAGACCGAGGAGAACAAGTTCCTCGAGGTCACCTACGCCAACGGTGACAAAGAGGTGCTGTACTTCAAGGACTTCAACTCCGGCGCGATGATCGAGAACATCGTGGCACGAGCCAAGAAGATGGCGATCAAGGAATTCCTGGAGACCCAGCAGAAGGGTCTGCGGGTCGCTCATCTGCTGGCCGCGTGCGTCGACGAGTTCAGCGAGAACGAAGACCTGCCGAACACCACCAACCCGGACGACTGGGCGCGCATCTCCGGTAAGAAGGGCGAGCGCATCGTCTACATCCGCACGCTGATCTCCGGCAAGAGCGGAACCGAAGCCGGCCGGTCCATCGACACGGTGGCCAACACCGGGCAGTATCTGTGATGCCTTCGGTTTCCTGATGCTTCCGGTTTTCTGATGCTGTCCGCGCTGGAACCCTCCGCCGTCGCGCAGTCCGATCCGGCGGCGGAGCTTGCTCGGGTGTCTGACATGTTTGACGTGTTTGGCGTGTCTCCCTGTCCCCTTCCGTCCTCCGCCCGATTAGGCTTGCTTCACATGAGTGTTCTTCGCGTGATGGGTACCGAGACCGAGTACGGCATTTCCGTTCCCGGCCAGCCAGGTGCCAACGCGATGGTGACGTCGTCCCAGATCGTCAACGCCTACCAGGCCGCGACGGCGGCACGGGCCCGGCGCGCCCGCTGGGATTTCGAGGAGGAGAACCCGCTCCGCGACGCGCGCGGTTTCGACCTGGCTCGCGAAGCGGCTGACGCCTCCCAGTTGACCGACGAGGATCTCGGCCTGGCCAACGTGATCCTCACCAACGGCGGCCGGCTATACGTCGACCACGCCCACCCGGAGTACTCCGCGCCGGAGTGCACCAACCCGTTGTCGGTGGTCATCTGGGACAAAGCCGGCGAGCGGATCATGGCTGAGGCCGCTGCCAAGGCCGCCACCGTGCCGGGCACCGCCCCGATCCAGCTCTACAAGAACAACACCGATAACAAGGGCGCCTCGTACGGCTGCCACGAGAATTACCTGATGCGCCGGGCGACCCCGTTCGCCGACATCGTCCGATACCTGACCCCGTTCTTCGTGTCGCGGCAGGTGGTGTGCGGTGCGGGCCGTGTCGGCATCGGCGCCGACGGGCGCGGAGCCGGCTTCCAGATCAGCCAGCGGGCCGACTTCTTCGAGGTCGAGGTCGGGCTAGAGACGACGCTCAAGCGGCCGATCATCAACACGCGCGACGAGCCGCACGCCGATCCGGAGAAGTACCGGCGGCTGCATGTGATCATCGGCGACGCGAATATGAGCGAGATCAGCACCTACCTCAAGCTGGGCACGACCGCGCTGGTACTCGCGATGATCGAGGACAAGTTCTTCGGGGTCGATCTGTCGGTGGAGGCCCCGGTGGCCGAGCTGCGGGCGGTGTCGCACGACCCGTCGCTGCGGCGCATACTGACGCTGCGCGATGGCCGGAAGATGACCGCTGTCCAGCTCCAGTGCGAGTACCTCGAACTGGCTCGCAAGTACGTGGAGGACCGGTACGGGACCGATGTGGACCCGATCACCGCCGACGTGCTCGACCGCTGGGAATCGGTGCTCGCCAGGCTGGCTGACGACGCCATGCAGCTTTCGCGCGAGCTGGACTGGGTGGCCAAGCTCGAGCTGCTGGAGGGGTACCGGACCCGCGACGGGCTGTCCTGGGATCATCCGAAGCTGCAGCTGTTCGACCTCCAGTATTCCGACGTGCGGCTGGAGCGCGGCCTGTACAACCGGCTGGTGGCCCGGGGCCGGATGATGCGGCTCACCGACGACGCGACCGTCCTGGCGGCCGTTGAGAACCCGCCCGAGGACACCAGGGCATTCTTCCGCGGCCGCTGCCTGCGGCAGTACCCGGACTCGGTCGCCGCGGCTTCGTGGGACTCGGTAATCTTCGACATCCCTGGCCGGGAGTCGTTGCAGCGGGTTCCGACCCTGGAACCGCTTCGCGGCACCCGTGCGCACGTGGGCGAGCTTCTGGACCGCTGCCGCAGCGCCGCCGAACTCGTAGCGGCGCTGACCGGCCAGGAGTAACTTTCACCCCGAACGTAGCCGCGTCCGCCCGCGCCTCCCGTGTCGGCCCGCGCCGGCCGCGTCGGCCCGCGCCGGATATTTCGCCATTTGCGCCGTTGCTTGCGGCGACTAGAACCGCCTTCCGGCGAGTTGGTCGCCCATATCAGGCAAACCAGACGTGAAAGCGACCATCTGTCCGGCAAGGCCAGCCGAGGGCGCGGCGGTACTTGTCGTCGAACCGGACATTCGCGACGACTCTTATCCGGGCGGTCGAGAGTAACGGTCTGCGATCATCCGGATACCGGCAGGTGGGAAGCTCGGGCGCGGGTAGAAGGGTGGTCGAGCGGTGAGCGCGGCAGATGTTGTCCCGGGAGGCGCGGCGATACGCTTACGTCACTCTGTTCACTCGGGGGATGCGTTTCGGTACGCTTCGGCATCAACCGGCGCGTTGTCGCGAGTTCGTACCGATTTCGGCAGGCAGGATTGCGCGGGACTGTCCCGGGTGACGATAGCGTTGGGAAATACGGAGGTAGTGATATGGCAACGAAGGACACCGGCGGTCAGCGGCAGACCACGCGGCGCGCTGAGGAGACTGAGGACACTCAGGCCGCCACCAGCGAAGAAACCAAGGAGCGGCACGAGAAGCTCTCTGACGACGTGGACGCCATCCTCGACGAGATCGACGAGGTGCTCGAGGAGAACGCCGAGGAATTCGTCCGCTCGTACGTACAGAAGGGCGGCCAGTAGCCTGACTGCCCACCGAGGGCTGGCCGGGCGCTGGAGGTTCGCCGTGAGCGGACAGCCTGACGTGCTGTCCCGCTTCGACGTAGCTATAGGGTTTTCAGTATCGACCGACGATGGGAGGGGCGCGTGGGCTCACAGGGTGTACCGGGCTTTATGGGGCGGACGACTCCATCGTTCGCCGATTTCCTTGCGCAGTACTCCCCGGGATTGCTGCCCGGCGTGCCCGGCCTGAGCGGCGGAGGCGGCGACATCGTGGAAAGCCTGCCGCATGCCACTACGTTGGTCGGCACGGTGTCCGACGACGGCGTGGTCATGGCCGGTGACCGGCGCTCCACCGCGGGCAGCATGATCCACAAGCGCGACGTGGAAAAGGTATTCCGCAGCGACGAGTACTCGGCCGTGGGGATCGCGGGCGTGGCGAGCGTGGGGCTCGAGTTCGTCCGGCTGTTCCAGGTCGAGCTCGAACACTACGAGAAGATGGAGGGCCGGCCGCTATCCCTGGAGGGCAAGGCGAACCGGCTCGCCACCATGATCCGGGGAAACCTGATGGGGGCGATGCAGGGTCTGGCCGTGGTGCCGCTGTTCGCGGGATATGACGAGGACACCGGGCAGGGCCGGATCTTCAGTTACGACGTGGCAGGCGGACCTTACGAGGAGCATAGGTTCTACTCCATCGGCTCCGGGTCCGTATTCGCCAGGGGCGCGCTGAAGAAGCTCTATGTCGACAACATGCCGATCCGCGACGCCATCCTGGCAAGCGTGCAGGCTCTGTACGACGCCGCCGACGACGACTCCGCGACCGGTGGCCCTGACCTGCCCAGGCGCATCTACCCAGTTATCGTCACCGTGACCGCCGACGGTTTCCGGCGCCTTTCCGATACGGAGGCCGAAGAGTACGCACGGCAGGTCGTGGATAGCAGGTCCCTCGCGCCAGACGGCCCGACCGCGCCGCTGCGATCCAACTGACGCAAATCCCGCCGCCTCTACACTCACCTCCGACCAACGAGAAGGAAGCTACCGCGGTGTCCATGCCGTTCTATGTGTCGCCAGAACAGCAGATGCGCGACAAGGCCAACTACGCTCAGCAGGGCGTATCCCGTGGCCGGAGTTGCGTAGCGCTGCAGTACGCGGATGGGATCCTGATGGTGGCGCCCAACCCGTCGAGCGCGCTGCACAAGATCAGCGAGCTTTACGACAGGATCGCGTTCGCGGCGGTCGGGCGGTACAACGAGTACGAGAACCTGCGCAAGGCGGGTGTCACCTACGCCGACATCATGGGCTACCAGTTCGACCGCAACGACGTCACCGCGCGCGGCATCGCCAACTTCTACGCCCAGCAGCTCGGCCAGATCTTCGTCGAGATGCCCAAGCCGTTCGAAGTCGAGCTGGTGGTAGCCGAGGTGGGCGACCAGGCGGAAACCGATCAGATTTACCGGATCACCTTCGACGGCTCGGTCACCGACGAGCACGGGTACGTCGCCTTCGGCGGCGACGCGGCCAAGGTCTCGGCGGTGCTCAAGGACCGGTACTCCGATGGCATGTCCCTCGCTCGGGCGTTCGGCGCGGCGCTGGCCGCATTGTCGGCGCTCAACGCCCCCGCGCCGAGTTCGTCCGGGTCATCTTCCGCTTCCGCCTCCGGCTCTGGGCAGGGCAATGGTGACCGTGCCGAGCTGACCGCCAGTCAGCTTGAGGTCGCCATCCTCGATCGCGCCCGTGACCACCGTAAGTTCCGCCGCATCCGGGCCGGCCGGCTCGAGGAGCTGCTCGCCGAGACCCGCGCTGACGCATCCACCGCCGACGGCGCGAGCGCCGAGGGCGGCTCAACGGGTGACTCTACAGGCGGTGAAGACGGCAACGCGGGTGGCGAGAGCCTTCCGCCCGTCGGTCCGTGATTTTCTGGGGGTAGACAGCAAATTTTCTCTGGGGGGTAAACACCAACCCCCCAGACCCCCCGCCTTCCTCCGCTTCTCGCCGTTAGTTTCGCCTGGCCGGGAGGGCCTTTCAGGCCCCCCGCGGCCAGGCGACGCGAAGCTCGCTGGCGCTCGCCGCGGAGCCCACGTGTCACACCAGCACCTGTGGTTGTGTTACAGACCGCGCGTGGTACCGGCTGCGTGGAACATTGGAGCCTCGTGGAGGAAGAGGCGCCGGAAACCGGCGCCCAAGCTTCCACGAGGCTCTTAGTTTCCACGGCGATCCACATCGCGAGAGCCTCAATTCGGGCCGAATGGTGAAATGTCGGGCGCTAGCGGTAGCGGTGCGGGGCCGCGCGGGGCGGGGCCGGGCGGGGCGGACCTTGGATGCGTGGGGCAGGTGGGGTGGGCGGGGCTGGTGAGATGGCGGGGCTGGGTGGGGTGGGGGGCGGCCCCAACGGAAATTACAGCGGGATGTTGGCGTGGGAGCCTTTTAGCTGGGGGGCCTCGGCGATCGCTTTGGCTATGGCGCGGCGGGTATCGGCGGGGGAGACGATCTCGTCGATGACGCCGATCTCGATGGCGCGCTGCAGGCCTCCGGCGGTTGCCTCGTGCTCCGCGGCCAGTTCAGCTTCCTTCTCGCGCAACTCGTCCGCGGGCACTGACGCGAGCGTACGACGGTGCAGGATGCGGATCGCGGCCACCGCGCCCATCACGGCTACCTCGGCGCTCGGCCAGGCCAGCACCCGGGTGGCGCCGAGCGAACGGGAGTTCATCGCGATGTAGGCGCCGCCGATGGCCTTGCGGGTCACCAGCGTGACCCGTGGCACGGACGCCTCGGCGAAGGCGTGGAGCAGCTTGGCCCCCCGGCGAACCACGCCGTCCCACTCCTGCCCCACACCGGGCAGGTAACCGGGCACGTCCACGATCACCACAAGGGGGACGCCAAACGCGTCGCAGAACCGTACGAAGCGGGCGGCCTTCTCTGCCGACGCGGCGTCCAGGCAGCCGCCGAGGCGCATCGGGTTGTTCGCCACAACGCCGACGGTACGACCGGCCAGGCGGCCGAGCATCGTGACCACGTTGGGCGCCCACCTCGGATGCAGTTCGATCCCTGGTTTGTCCAGGAGCCTGCCGGTCAGCGCGTGGACGTCATACGCCCGGCGCGCCGAGTCCGGCAGGATCCCGGACAGATCCCCGTCCGCAATATCTTCGGTGATCTTGCCCTGCTCGCAGAGCAGGGTGGTCAGCTCGCGAGCCCGGTCGATGGCCTCAGCGTCGCTGTCGGTCACCAGGTGCACCACGCCGGACCGGCGGCTGTGCGGCTCCGGTCCGCCCAGCCGTTCCATGTCAACGTCCTCGCCGGTGACCGAGCGGACCACGTCCGGGCCGGTAACGAAGATACGCCCGTGGCGGGAAAGGATGACGATATCGGTCAGCGCCGGACCGTACGCCGCACCACCGGCGGCCGCGCCCAGCACCACGGAGATCTGCGGCACCCGCCCGGATGCGGCGGTCATCGCCGCGAAGACCGTGCCCACCGCGTGCAGGCTTGCTACACCCTCCGCCAGCCGGGCACCGCCGGAATGCCACAGCCCGATGATCGGGACGCCCCGGGCCAGCGCCTCACGGTACGCACCGGTGATCGCCTCGCAGCCGGCGGCGCTCATCGCGCCACCCTGCACCCGCGGATCGGAGGCGAACGCCACCGCGCCGCTGCCCTGGATGAGGCCCGTGCCGGCCAGCGCCCCGCTCCGCGGGCCATCGTCGGCCGACATCGGGAGCAACTGCAGCGTGCCGGGGTCGAACAGCGCCGCCAGCCGCTCCCGCGGGTCACGCGACAGCGAAGGCGGTGGGGCGATTGACGGCTGGGCAGTCATGCGAGGGCCTCCTCAGATGGCCGTGATGGCTCAGATGGCCGTAAAGGCTCAGATGGCCGTAAAGGCTCAGATGGCCGTGAAGACCAGGGACACGTTGTGACCGCCGAAACCGAACGCGTTGTTCAGCGCGGCCATCGGCGCGCTGCCGCGCGGACGGAACGGCCGCGATTCGGTGGCGACGTCCACCGGCACGCCGTCGTCCAGGTCGTCCAGGTTGATGGTGGGCGGAGCGACCCGGTCCTTGAGCGCCATGATCGTGGCGACCGACTCGATCGCGCCGGCGCCGCCGAGCAGGTGGCCGGTCATCGACTTCGTCGACGAGACCACCACTCCGTCAACCGCCGCGCCCATCGACTTGGCCAGGGCCTGCGCCTCCAGCGTGTCGCCCTCCGGGGTCGAGGTGGCGTGCGCGTTCACGTACACGACGTCGTCCGGTGAAACCCTGGCGTCGGCCAGCGCCCGGCTGATGGCCGCCATCACGCCCGCGCCGTCCGGTGCGGGGTGCGCGATGTGGTACGCGTCAGAAGAGTATCCGGCGCCCGCCGCCACGGCGTAGATCCGCGCCTCGCGCCGGCGCGCGTGCGACAGCGACTCGAGGACCAGCATGCCAGCGCCCTCACCGAGCACGAAGCCGTCCCGGGCCTTGTCGAACGGGCGCGACGCCCGCTCCGGCTCATCGTTGCGGGTGGACATGGCCCGCATCACCGCGAACGCGCCGATGTTCAGCGGCATGATCGCCGCCTCGGTGCCACCGGCCAGCACCACGTCGGCCCGGCCGGACCTGATCATGTCGATGCCGTAGCCAATGGCCTCCGCGCCGGACGCGCACGCGCTGACCAGCGAGTGCGCACCCGCGCGGGCGCCGATCTCCATGCTGATCCAGCCGGCTGACCCATTCGGCATCAGCATCGGCACGGTGAACGGCGAGATCCGGGCCCAGCCCTTATCCCTGAGCGTGTCATACGCGGCCAGGGTGGACCCGATACCGCCGATGCCGCTGGTAACCGCGACGCCCAGCCGTTCGGGATCAAGGGCTGGAGAACCGGCGTCGGCCCAAGCCTCGCGCGCGGCGACCAGGGCGAGCTGTTCGCAGCGATCCATGCGCCGGGCCTGCACCCGGCCCACCACCTCAACCGGGTCGGCGGCGGCGGTGGCGGCGATCTTCACCGGGAGCGATTCGACCCACGGTTCCTCGATCCGCCGCACGCCGCTGCGCCCGGCCAGCATCCCGGCCCAGGTCGACGCGACATCCCCGCCGAGCGGGGTGGTCGCGCCGAGCCCAGTTACAACGACAGATTCTGGTTGGGTCATTTTTCCCTCCGCGCCAAGGCCTCGCTGCGCTGGGTTTGCCTTCCGCGCCAAACTCCTCGCTGCGCTCGGTCGGCGCGGGGCCACGGCGGGAACCGACGCCCCGCTGGGACGTCGACCGCCGCGGCGCTCGCTACGCTCGCTCGGTTCCGGTCGCTCATTTATCCCTCTGTGTTCTTGGCGACGAAGTTCACCACGTCCTGCACGGTGGTGAGGTCCTTGAGCTGGTCGTCGGGGATCTCGACGCCAAACCTGTCCTGCGCGGCGACCGCGATCTCGACCATGGCCAGTGAGTCGATGTCGAGGTCATCGACAAAGCTTTTGGCCGGGGTCACTTCGTCGGCGGGCACACCCGCGATCTCCTCGACGATCTCGCCGAGTCCAGCGAGAATCTCCTGCTCAGTCATGATCATGCTCCTTCGTGAAAGGGTTTGGTCACAGGCGCGGCTAGGGTACCGTGACCACCTGCGCCGCGTAGCACAGCCCCGCGCCAAATCCGAGCAACAGCACCGGAGAGCCCGATTCCAGCTCTCCGCGTTCGGCTATCCGAGCCAGCGCCAGCGGAATTGAGGCCGACGACGTATTTCCGGCGTGCACGATGTCATCGGCGAGGCGATCCCGCGGAATGCCGAGCTTACGGGAGATTGCCTCCATGATGCGCAGGTTCGCCTGGTGGGGAACGAACGCGGCCAGGTCACTGATCTTCACCCCGGCTCGTTCGCAGGCTTCGGCCGCCACCGGATGCACCTTGGTGGTGGCCCAGCGGAACACCGCCTGGCCTTCCTGCCACAGGTACCCGTCCCGGCCGCCGATGGTGATCCGATCGGCGAGATCACCGGCGCTGCCCCATACCACCGGGCCGATGTCCATGGCGTTCCCGCTCGCGCCGACCACCGCCGCGCCAGCGCCGTCCGCGAAGATGATGCACGTCGAACGGTCGGTCCAGTCAATCCAGGCAGACATCTTCTCCGAGCCGATGACCAGCACGTTCCGGGCCGACCCCGCCTTCACCGCGTCGGCGGCGTTGGCCATGGCGTAGCAGAAGCCCGCACACGCCGCGTTCAGGTCGTACGCGCCGGGCGCGACTATGCCGAGCCGGTGCGCCGCCGACGCCGCGGCGTTCGGTATCGGTGCCTCCATGCTGCAGGTGGCCACGATGACCAGGTCGACATCCGAAGGCGAGAGCCCGCTGCCGGCCAGCGCCTTGCCGCCGGCCGCTACGGCCATGTCGGTAACCGACTCGTCCGGCCCGGCGATGCGCCGGCTCTGGATACCGACCCGGGACTGGATCCACTCGTCGCTGGTGTCCACGGTGGCCGCCAGCTCGTCGTTGGTGACAACCCGTTCCGGCTGGTAGCCGCCAAGCGCGAGGATCCGTGCGCCCGGCGTCATGAAGCCTCCCTGGGCAGGACACGGACCAAGGGCTGGCCTTCGCTGACCGGATCGCCGTCTTCCGCCAGCCACTCGAGGATGTCGGTCGGCCATGGCGCGGTGACCGGGCGATCGTCGCCCCGGGCGATGATCGTGCCCAGATCGCCGCCGGCCTCTGATGCTGCTGATGCTCCGCCGGCCGGGGCACGGAAGGTACCGGAGACCGGCGCCACCACCAGGCGCCACTCGGGAAGGTGCCCGTGGCTGGCCGCGGTCGGGTCCGCCAGGTGCCCCGCAATCAGGTCACGCGCGGCGTTGATGTCATTGGGCGTCTTTACCGCCAGCAGTTCCACGCCGGGCAGCGCGCGCTTGGCCAAGCTGATGAGCGTGCCCGCCGGGGGCAGTTCGATGATCGCGGTCACGCCGAGCGTGGCCATGGTGCGCATGCACTCGTCCCAGCGCACCGGCGCCGCGACCTGGGCGACGATACGGCGCACCCATTCCTTGCCGGTGGTGACCGCGGCGCCGTCGGCGTTGGATAGCAGCGTGGTGACCGGGTCCTGAGGCCTGATCGCGGCCGCCGCGTCGCGGAGCGCCGCGACCGCGGGCGCCATGTGCTGGGTGTGGAACGCGCCGGCTACCTTGAGCGGCCGCAGGCGCGCGCGGGGCGGCGGATCGGCGGCGAACCCGGTCAGCTGGGCCAGCGTGCCGGCCGCGACGACCTGTCCCGCCGCGTTGACGTTGGCGGGCGTCAGCCCATGCCGTTCCATGGTTTCCAGCACCACGTCCGGGTCGCCGCCGAGTACCGCGGTCATCCCGGTCGGCTCGTTCCGGGTGGCGGCCGCCATCGCCGCGCCACGCACGCCGACCAGGCGCATCGCGTCGTCCGCGGTCAGCACGCCGGCCACCACGCCGACGGTCAGCTCGCCGACGCTGTGACCGGCCACGGCATCGGCGGGAAGCCTGCTCGGATCGCCATCATCAAGCGCGGCGGCAGCGATCAGCCCGGCTGCGACCAGCAGCGGCTGGGCGACGGCGGTGTCTCTGACCTCGTCGGCATCCGCCGTGGTGCCGGCCTTGATCAGGTCGCATCCAGCCAGCTCGGACCAGGTCCCGAGTAGCTCGGTGACTCCCGGCAGCTCGAGCCACGGGTTGAGGAAACCCGGGCTCTGCGCGCCTTGCCCAGGCGCCGTGATGATCAGCATCCCCCTACATTGCACTGTAGAAGTGTGCCACATGGATGCTGGCCGCTACGAAAATGCGGGTCTAATTTTTGTATGGTATCTACAGTTGGCCGCTGTGCTTGGCGGCCAGGCGGCCCAGGATTATGGCGACCCAGAGGGTGAATCCCTCGCGGCCGACGGACGGCGTGTAGTCGGTGAGCTCGGCGACACGGCGCAGCCGGTAGCGGACGGTGTTGGGGTGGACAAACAGGATCCGGTGCGTGGCTTCGAGCGACGAACCGTGCTCCAGGTAGGTCATCAGCGTGTCGATGAGCGCGGGACCTGCCCCGGCGAGTGGCTCGTAGACATCGGCGATGAGCGCGGCCCTGGCATCCGGATCGCCGTCCAGAGCACGTTCCGGAAGGAGCTCGTCGGCGCCGGCCGGGCGTGGCGCATCCGGCCACGCCGGGGCCACGCGCAGCGCGGCCAGGGCGGCGCGGGCCGATATCGAGGCGGCACGTAGATCGCGCACCAGCGGGCCCACGATGACCGGACCGGGCCCGAAGCGCCCGGCGAACCGCTCGGCGGCGGCGATGGGGTCGTCGGAGCCGCCGAGCACCAGGATCAGCTTGCCGCCCTGGACGCTGGCCAGCAGATCCAGCCGGGCGCGCTTGGCCTGGGCGCGCAGCTCGTCGATGAGCGGCTCCGCGTCCTGGTCGTCGATCGTGCCGACGACCACGGTGACCGGGGATGACGACCAGTTCAGCGCCGACGCCCACGAAGGCAGCGACTCGTCGGCGTCGCCCCGCACAAGGGAGTCGACGACCAGGGCCTCCAGCCGGGCGTCCCACGCGCCGCGTGCCTCGGCGGTGCGCGCGTAGACCTGGGCGGCGCTGAACGCGATCTCCCGCGCGTAGGTCAGCACAGCCTCTCGTAGCTGGGCCTCGTCCCCAGGTGCCGCGAGGTCGTCGACCTGGGACTCCACCACGTCGATGATGAGCCGTACCATCTCGACCGCGTGCTGGAGGCTGACCGCGCGAGCCAGCTCACGCGGGGCGGTGCCGAACACCTCGGTCACCGCGGGCCGGCTGCGCTCGGGGTGCCGGATCCAGTCGGCGAACGCGGCGATCCCGGCCTGAGCGATCAGCCCCAGCCAGGAACGGTTCTCCGCCGACATCCGGCGGAACCACGGCAGCCGCTCCTCGAGGGCGGCCATGACAGCCGTGCCCAGCGAGCCGGTGGCACGCTCGATCCGCCGGACGGTGTCCGGATGGACCCGCGCCCTGGGCCGCCGCCGTGTCACGTTCCGTGTCACACGCCGAGCTTAGCCACCAGGCCGGCCTGGTAGGCGAGGACGACAAGCTGCGCGCGGTCGCGGGCGCCGAGCTTGGTCATCGCGTGGTTCGCGTGTGTCTTGACGGTCAGCGGGCTGAGCGTGAGGCGCTCGGCTATCTCGGCATTGGACATGCCGGTCGCCACCAGAGCCACGATCTCACGCTCACGATCGGTCAGCGCGTCGAGCAGACCCGGCGGCGCCGCCGGGCCCGGGTCCTGATGGGTGAGGAACCGGGCGATGAGCGTGCGGGTGGCGGCGGGGGAGAGCAGGGCGTCCCCGCGGGCCACGGTCCTTATCGCGTCGATCAGCACGTCCGGGCGCGAGCCCTTGCCGAGGAACCCGCTGGCGCCCGAACGCAGCGCCTCGAAGACGTACTCGTCCACCTCGAACGTGGTCAAGATCAGGACCTTGACGCCGGCCAGGTCCTCATCCGCCGTGATCTGCCGGGTCGCCGCGAGGCCGTCGAGCTCGGGCATCCGGATATCCATCAGCACCACGTCGGCACGTGCTTCGCGAGCCAGCCGGATGGCCTGCCTGCCCGTCGCCGCCTCGGCCACCACGGCCAGGTCGGGTGCGCTGTCGACCATCATCCGCAGCCCGGCGCGGACCAGTTCCTGGTCATCCGCGAGCAGGACCCGGATCGCGATAGTCACGACGCCACCTGACCGGGGGCGGGCAGTTCGGCCAGGACGCGGAATCCGCCGCCCCCGCGCGGTCCCGTGGACAGCCAGCCACCGACCGCGACGGCGCGCTCCCGCATGCCGATGATCCCGTGACCCTCGCCGGAATCCGGAAGCTGCCCGGTGTACGGCCCGTCGTCTTCCACCACCAGCGTGAGCATCTCGGGCCGGAACGCGAGCCGGACCGACGCGGACGCCCCGGCCGCGTGTTTCGCGGTGTTGGTGAGCGATTCCTGGATCACCCGGTACGCGGTGAGGTCCACCGCCTCCGGGAGCGGCCGGATCTCACCGGTCACGTCGCAGCTCACCTGGAGGCCGGTGGCGGTGAAGGAGCCGATCAGCTCGTCAAGCCGGTCCAGGCCGCCGGCCGGTTCGACCGGCTCGCGCTCGCCCGGCTGCCGCAGCAGCCCGACCGTCAGCCTGAGCTCCTCCAGCGCGGCCTCGCTGGCGTGGCGGATGTGCGCGAGCGACTCCCGCGCCTTGCCCAGGTCGTTGTCCAGCAGGTAACCCATCGCGCCCGCCTGGACGCTGATCAGCGCGACATGATGACCCACGGCGTCGTGCAGTTCGCGCGCGATCCGCAGGCGCTCCTCCTGTACTCGCCGGCGTGCCTCGTACTCGCGGCCTTCCTCGGCGCGCCGGGCTCGTTCCTCCAGCATGGCCTCGTGTGCCCGCTTCGCCCGCACCGCCTGCCCGACGGCGGCCGCCACCACGATCCACGGCACCACTTCCACTTCGGACCAGCCCGTCTTCGCGTCCATGCCGAACAGCAGGTGGCCGATGATCAAGGTGCCCACGGCGGCGGCGGTGCCGGCCATCGCCGGTGTCCTCTCGCTGCGTACCGAGAACACGAACATCGCGATGACCAGCCCGGGAAAGGTCAGGAAATCGGGTGTTCCGGCGATCATCGAGCTGACCGCGCCGGTCGTGGTGACGGCGATCAGCAGGCACGAAGGCCAGCGCATGAGCGTGATCACCGCGAAACTCACATACGTGACCGTGGCGATCGATATCCCGGCCGACGTCATGGCGTCCCGCTGGTGCATGCCGGCGACCATCAGCGCGGTGCCGAACAGTGCGGCGGGCACGCCGAGGCAGACCAGCGCGCGGTGCGCGACCACTTCTCGCCGGAACCTGTCCTGGGCGAGGTCGCTGATGGGGCCCACACAGGGACTGTAAGCAGCCGTGGCCCGGACGGCAAACAGCTGGCGGGCAACCTACCACCAGCGCAGTAGGCGCGGCCGCCGGTCACCCGCGACGGCGGTAGCGTGCCGTCGGCTCTACCGCGACCGCGGCAGCCGAAAGTCACGCCGCTAGGCCGACGACAGGCCCGCACAGAATCACCAACGATGGAAAGCATCAAATCCGTCGAACACGGGGAGATTCATGTCTGCCATCGCAAGGTGGTGCTATCGCCATCGGTTCGTGGTCATCGCGGCCTGGGTGGTCGTGCTGGTCGGCCTGGCCGGGCTCGCCCAGGCCGTCAAGAGCAACTACGACAACTCCTTCTCGCTGCCCGGCACGGACTCCACTACGGCCCAGCAGCTGCTGGCCAAGGCCGTCCCCGCCCAGGCGGGCGACTCCGACACGATCGTCTGGCAGGTCAGCCACGGCACGGTGCGCGATCCCGCGGTCACTGCCCGGATGACCGGCGTCCTGAAGCAGATCTCCACCATGCCCGAGGTGGCCGCCGTAGCCAGCCCGTACGGCCCCCATGGCGCCAGCCGGATCAGCAAGGACGGCCGCATCGCCTTCGCCACGGTCAACTTCACCAAGCAGTCCGACAGCCTGGCCAAAGCCGATATCACGCGGGTCATCAACGCTGCCGAGGCGGCTCGCGCGCCCGGGCTGAACGTCCAGCTCGGCGGCGACGCGATCGGGAGCACCGAGCAGTCCTCGCTGGGTTTCAGCTCCACGGTCGGCGTGCTGGCGGCCGCGGTGGTGCTGTTCATCGCGTTCGGCTCCCTGCTGGCGATGCTGCTGCCGATCGTCACCGCCATCGCCGGAGTGGTCGGCGGCCTGATGGCGATCGCGCCGCTGACCCACGCGATGAGCGTCGTCAACTTCGCGCCCATCCTCGGCGCGCTGATCGGCCTGGGCGTCGGCACCGACTACGCGCTGTTCATCGTCACCAGGCACCGTCGCGGCCTCCAGTCCGGGCTGACCCCGGAGGACGCGGCGGTCACGGCCATCAACACCTCCGGCCGGGCCGTGCTGTTCGCGGGCGGCACCGTGTGCATCGCCCTGCTCGGCATCCTGGTCCTGGGCATGGGCTTCCTGAACGGCCTGGCTGTCGCGTGCGTACTGACCGTCGTGTTCACCGTGCTGGCCGCCACCACCCTGCTGCCCGCGCTGCTCGGCGTGTTCGGGATGCGGGTGCTGAACCGGCGGCAAAGGCGCCGGCTGGCCACGGACACACCGGCGGCCGCGGGCGTGTGGGCTCGCTGGGCGGGGACAGTCGAACGGCGGCCGGCTGTCCTCGCCGCGCTGGCCGCGGCCGTCATGGTGGTGCTCGCGATCCCGGTGCTCAGCCTCCGGCTCGGCTCCTCCGACCAGGGCAATAACCCATCGTCGAGCACCACGCGGCAGGCGTACGACCTACTAGCGCAAGGATTCGGAAGTGGCTTTAACGGGCCGTTGCTGCTGGTCGCCCAGACCAGCTCGCCGGCCGACGTGGCGGCGCTCAAGACGCTCGAGGCCGAGCTGCCCAGAGTTACCAATGTGACCCGAGTTACACCAGTGGCCTCAGTGAACGGTACCAGCGTCATCCAGGTGACCCCCGGCACATCGCCGGAGGACAAGGCGACCTCCGATCTCATCAGCAACTTGCGCGGCAACGCGATCCCGGCGGCTGAACGCGGCACCACTCTCCACGTGTACATCGGCGGCATCACCGCCACATTCGCCGACTTCGCCACCGTGGTCACGGGCAAGCTGCCGTGGTTCATACTCACCATCGTCGGGCTGAGCTTCCTGCTGCTCGTCGTGGCGTTCCGCAGTCTGCTGATCCCGGCGACCGCGGCGGTGATGAACCTGCTAGCGGCGGCCTCGGCGTTCGGCGTTCTTACTGCATTCTTCCAGTGGGGCTGGGGCAGCGACCCGCTCGGCCTGGGCAAGGCCGGACCGGTCGAGGCGTTCCTGCCGGTGGTGACGCTGGCCATCCTGTTCGGCCTGTCCATGGACTATCAGGTGTTCCTGGTCAGCCGGATGAACGAGGAATGGGTACATAGCCGCGACAGCCGGCGAGCGATCCGGACCGGTCAGACCGAGACGGCCCGCGTGATAACCGCCGCGGCCACCATCATGATCTGCGTGTTCCTGGCCTTCTCGTTCGGGGGCCAGCGGGACATCGCCGAGTTCGGCATCGGCCTCGCGGCGGCGGTGGCGCTGGACGCCTTCATTCTCCGCACCGTGCTGGTGCCAGCGATCATGCACTTGTTCGGCGACGCCAACTGGTGGCTGCCCCGCTGGCTCGACCGCGGCCTCCCGCACCTGGCCATCGAGCCCCCCGAGGAAACACCAGCCCCGCCCGCCCCGGAACCCGCTGTCCGCTAACCCTGGCCGGAGGTGGTGAATGTGCCATCGTCCCCCCTAGAGAGGCTGTTACGCGGGTGCGGGGTGCGGGGGTGTGGTGCCCGTTTCGGCAGTTTGAGGTGGATCCGTGATCGTGGCGTATACCCCTAGGGGGTGTGCGCCACGATCCGGTGTTACTGGCGTGGCTGGTTGCGCCGTCTAACA
>JAFARZ010000047.1 GCA_019245115.1 Streptosporangiaceae bacterium
GCACCGCCTTCCCTGTCCGGCTCGGCGATTTCCGTCTCGAAGGCGATGACGCCTTCAAGGCCCGGCTTGAAGTCCGACATCGGTGTTTCCTGCCTTCTTCCTCGTGAGGTGCCCGCGGGTCTCGCGCAGCACCTCATCATCATGCGCTGGATGGAACCGGAAGTCCCCGGGCCGCGGAAATGGGCTGGCGGCCAGGACCTCCAGCGCTCCCATTCAACCCCGGTGACCAGGGTTGCGGTAGCCGTAACCGGTGTGAGGATCATTACCAGCACGTAACGTGCGCGCGCGAGTAAATCAGGCCCGGACGCGCGGGGGCACGGCCCGCTGTCAGGCGGGCGTGATCCCGTCTCGCGCCCGATCCTGGCATCGCTCGCGCCTGATCCCGCATCGCTCGCGCCTGAGCCCCGCATCGCTGGTACTGACGGGTGCCGTGAGGCCCGAGCGCCCCATGGTGCGCGTTCACGGCAAAGATCTTGGAAATTCCGGGTTCCACGGAAGTTCCGGTGCATCATAGGGCGTATTGCAGAACTCGCGAGGCCGCGGCCCAGCCGGCAGCGCCGACCGGAACGCCATGGAAGTGGCTTTCATGGCGCCAGAACGTACTGAAACCGGGGTTCCACGGCGTTGCGCAGCCGGAGGCCGACGTCGCCCAGACGGAGGCCGGCCCAGCACGCGCCTCGTGCGTACCATGCACATCGCCAGTATCGCCGGCACCGCCTCGGGAGGGCGCCCGGCGGGGCGGTGCCCCGGTCCTGCCAGGCAAACACCCAGCAGGCTTTTGCGACACGCTCCATAGGCCCCTAAATCCTCCATGAAGCCCGAATCCTCCGCGATAAAGTCAGCACATCTCGTACCTGTGAGCGATTTACGGAGTTGATGAGGCTTATGTGGCATGCTGGGCTGATGGGTCCAGACCGGACCGGGAGCGCCTCCCAGGGACACGCCGGACCATTGCCGGGTGACCGGTGGCGGGTGACCGGTGGCGGCGGGACTAGAGTTCACCCGAGCTCACCTACCCGCAACGGATCATCGCTTATGGACATTGACACGCCAGCCACGCCGGTTTCCCGGGCCTTGTCCGAGGACGTGATCGCCGGTGACCCGATGACGCAGTTCGCCCGGTGGATGGCCGACGCGCTGGCGTCGGACATGCCGGAGCCGACGGCGATGGTGCTGGCCACGGCCTCAGCCGAGGGCCGCGTCCGGGGCCGGACCGTGCTGCTGAAGGCTCATGGCCAGGAGGGCTTCACGTTCTACACCAACCGGACCTCCCGCAAGGGCCAGGACCTGGCGGCGAACCCGTGGACGTGCGTGACCTTCCCCTGGTACAGCCTCGAGCGCCAGGTGATCGCGGAAGGCACGGTGCGCGCACTGTCGCAGGCCGAAAGCGAGCCGTACTTCAGGTCCCGGCCGCGCGGCTCGCAGATCGGCGCGTGGGCGAGCAGGCAGTCCAGCGTCATACCCTCGCGGACCGTGCTCGACGACCGGGTCGCCGAGCTCGAACGGCGGTGGCCCGAGCCCCAGCAGGTGCCGATGCCCGACTTCTGGGGCGGCTACCTGCTCCAGCCCGAGGTAATCGAGTTCTGGCAAGCGGGCGCGTTTCGATTGCACGACCGGCTGCGCTACCGGCGTGAGGCCGGCGGCTGGGTCATCGAGCGGCTGTCCCCGTAGAGAATTACTTATCTGGCTCCTGGGCATAGCATCACAAGCAGGAGGATGAGGAGTTGACAGCCCAGGGGCTCATTGACACGACGGAGATGTACCTTCGTACCATCTTCGAACTCGAAGAGGAGGGGGTCGTCCCGCTGCGGGCGCGCATCGCCGAGCGGCTGACGCAGAGCGGCCCGACCGTCAGCCAGACGGTGGCCAGGATGGAGCGCGACGGGCTGCTGCACGTCGCCGGGGACAGGCAGCTATCGCTGAGCGAGGTCGGCCGGACGCTCGCCACCCGGGTGATGCGCAAGCACCGGCTGGCCGAGTGCCTGCTCGTGGACGTCATCAAGCTGCCGTGGGAGGAAGTGCACATCGAGGCGTGCCGCTGGGAGCACGTGATATCGGAGAGCGTCGAGCAGCACCTGCTCGAGCTGCTCGGCTACCCGGTCCGCTGCCCGCACGGCAACCTCATACCCGGCCTGGCCGAACTCGGGCTACCCGCGGAGGCGCTCGACCGGGTGCACGCGGCCACGAACGAGACGGGTGAGGCGATGACAAAGGTCGCATCCCCGGACGATACGCGGGTCGTCATCCGGCGAATTGGCGAGCAAATTCAGAGTGATCTTGTTTTGATGCTTAAACTCAAGCGCGCCGGGATACAACCCGGACGCGAGGTGATTCTCATGGCAGGCGACGATGGTGTGCGCGTGACAGCCGGCGACTCGATGGACGCCATCTCGACGGAACTCCCCACGCAGCTCGCCGCGCACATTTTCGTGTCCATGAGCAGCCGGTGTCAAACGGTGGCCGGAGCGTGATCATGTCTATCGGCCACGCTGCCTGGATCGGGGAGCGCTTACGTGCCGGGGTCGGGTGAGGCGGCCTTTGACGCATACCTCCCCGCGGACATGGTCCTCGGTCATGCCGATATAGCGGTCGTGGTCACCGACCGGCTCAGCAACATCGTGTACGCCAACGAGTTCGCGGCCAGGCTGTTCCGGGTACCCGGTGACGTGGCGCGGCTGGCCGGCTGCCCGGTGGAGTCGCTGGGCCTGTTCGCCGACGACGGCGCGCGCAAGACGGAGGACCTGGCCAGCCTAGTGCTGCGCGGGCGGTCCTGGGAGGGGACGTCCGAGAGCGCGCGCGGCGACGGGTCCCGCACGCTCATCCGGGCCTTCGCCGTGCCGCTGCGGCACTCCGGCGGCGACATCGACGGGATGGTGATCCTGGCCCGCGAGGTGGGCCAGCGGGCCGGGCAGCAGGACCGGATCGCCCTGCTCGAGCGGGTGGGCGAGCGGCTGGCCGGATCCCTGGAGATCGGCACCACGCTCAAGCACGTGGCCGAGATCTTGGTGCCGCAGTTCGCCGATCACTGCTTCATCGACCTGTTCCAGGGTGACCAGCTGGTCCGCCGGGCCATGCGGCACGCGAGCGACTGGGTGCCGCCGCCGGGGACCTGGGCGCAGGTGGGCGATTCGATCCACTACCCGGACGGCCACTTCTGCCAGCAGGCGATGGCGCGCCTGGACACGATCGCGATCAACGACCTGGACAGCGAGTACTATCCCGCGCCGAGCCCGGAGAGCATGGCGGCGGCGCACGAGGCCGGGCTGACGTCGGTGATCGCGGCGCCGCTGTACGCCCGGGGGGAACTTCTCGGCGTGATGAGCCTGGCCTTG
>JAFARZ010000027.1 GCA_019245115.1 Streptosporangiaceae bacterium
TTCCCTGGGTACGTCGAGTCTGACACGATAGGTGATCAACGCGGAGTCTCCCGGCAGGTGGACTTCTTTGGCGAGACTTCTTCTACCGGGAGCTCCGCGCCTCCCCGGAGATGTCCGCTTACATCCGCGTGTCTGCCTACATGGGCATAATGCGCCGCGTGACCGATTCAGCCTTGCTGAGAAAACCTCATTGCCTCAGCTGGTCCCAACCCGTCGGCGCGAAGCCGATCGTAACGGGCCATCCCGGAAGAGTGCAGGTCGCGGAGCCGGTCTTCGCAGTTCCGCATCGCCGTCGCGGCCGAACGGTCGAACCGTTCTCCCACTGGGTCGGCATAGGCGAGCGCCGCACCCCACGCCCTGGCCGTGTCCAGCAGCCCGGCGTCTCGGAGCCAGGACGGATCGTTCGCCGGGGCCCACCGCGAACGGGCGTCGGCGTGCTGAGCGCGCTCCTGCGCCTGCCGTTCGCGCCGAGCTTGCTTGGTGCGCTCGACTCGTGAGCGGTCAAGCTGCGCCTTCCGCTGGAGATAAGCGCGGGCGGTGGCAGCAAACACCGACGCGGCTTCGGCAATCTCGCGCGTGGCTCGCGCGGTGGCCTCGCCGAACAGGTCTGGGTGGTCTTCCGCCATCACGGACGCCTCCCCCGTCGCGTACCTGCCGATGTAGTCGTGCGTGCGGCTCCATCGCGCTGCCGGAACGGCAGGACCATCCCTTCGTTCGCGGCCAGATCGGCACGAGCCAGGCGCGCAGGGCTGACATCCGTGCGCACGCTCGGTTGGCCAAGCAAGTTCCCGATCGAGCTAGCGTCCGGCGCGCTCTCCAGCGGGTACGTTTCCGGGCCGTGGTGCACTGACCAGTCACCCCGGGCGGTGATCGAAAAGAAGGCAACTATGCGCGGCGGGTTGTTGGCATATACGAACCTGTCGTGTACCACGCATAGGTAGTGAGTTAGGCGCTCCTGCCGGGCGCGTTCGGCGGCCGCCACGGTCGCCGATGCGATGTCGCTTCGGCTGTCAGACCAGGCGGGCGCATGCCGCTGACGCGCGTCCAGCCAGTGGTTGCGGGCAGCGTCCCAGGTGTAGGCCCATCCGGATGCCACTCGCAGCTGGTCGGGGACGTCACCGGCCGGGATGCCGTCACTGCCGCACACGTGCCGACGCGGGTCGTCGGGCAGATAGCGCTCGCTGACACCAACCAGGAACCGGGCGCCGTCGAGGTTGCGCACATAGCCGCGCCGGGCGAACGCGTTGCCGGGATCGATCCGGAAGGTGATCAGCCGCTGATCGTTGTCGATGGCGATGTTCCTGATGCACAGCTCTCCGCGCAGGTCGCCGGGTAGCAACAGGTCGGTCACCATGCTGATGGGGATCTGCTCCTCGTCCATCGGTCGTCACCTCCCCCGCCCGACGGAGGCCCGCGTCGACGTGCGGGCGGGATGGGCCCGCACGTCGTCTATGTCAGGTACCACGTGCGACAGCGTCGGCGAGTCGATCTGGAGTCGGTCGGTAGCCGCTAGCTGGGCCGGATTTCGTATCGGCGTGATGCCGAACATCGCTGCGTCGGGTGGGTATTCGAGCGGGAAGGTCTCTTGGCCTTCGTGGGCGGACCAGTGACAGCGCGGGGTGACAGAGAAGAACAAACCGGTCAGGGGCGGGTTGGCCGAGCACACGATCCGTTCGCCGTCCAGGTAGGCGAAGTGGGTTCTGCGTGTGTCGTGCGCCCGCCCGGCAGTAGTGTCCTTGACGTTCGCGGCGACATCCGGAACGGTCAATGGCCAGGCCATCAACCACTCGGGTGCTGACTTCCTGGCCTGGTACCAGCCGGGTCGGCGAGCGGCCAGGCTTGCGGCGTGCGCTACTGCATGGCGGAGGTGGTCGGGAAGGCTATCGGCGGTCAGTCCGGTTCCGGCGGTCACCCAGGTTGGCTGCTCGTCGGGCCGGTGCCGCTGGCTGAAGGCCGTGTGATACCGGTCATCGCCGACGTCGCGGATGAAGCCGTGCAGCTCGAAGGCCCGGCCTGGGTCGACGCGGAAGCTCAGGTACCGGTCGTTTGTCCAGTACCTGGCGCCCGCCATGTGCAGTTCGGCGCGCAGTGGGGTCGGGATCAGGATTTCCGGGAGCTCTACGCGGTGTTCGCGGTCCACCCCTGTCACCTCCCGGGTGCCGGACGGCGGCGCGGCAACCGCCGTTCGTTATATGTGGTTGAAATAGGTGTGACTGCACCAGCGCGTTCCGGGACGGCGGGACCGGAGCGCGGCAGGTCGCGCCGCGCGACCTGAGCGGGGGTGCGGGCCTCGCCGGTGGTCAGGGCGGCCGACTGCGGGGCTGCGGACAGTGGCCTGGTGTGGGTTTCCCAGTGGACCGACCAGTCGCCTGCCGGGGTGACGGAGAAGAACCTGCCAGTCTCGGGCGGGTTGTTGCCGCTTATCACGCGGGCGTGGTCGGTGAAGAGGTAGTGCGTGATGCCCGTGTCGCGGGCGCGGTCCGCGGTGGTCGCGGTCGCGTCGCTGGCAGCGGCAGCGTCGTTCGGCGGGTAGTCGATTGACCATGCTGGCGATTCGCGCCTTCGTGTTTCCAACCAGTGCGGGAGGTGGGCGTCGCGGTCGCGGGCGAAGGTCACCGCGGCCCTGAGCTGGTCAGGCAGGTCGACGATCGACGCGGACGCGCCCGCCACGCCGACCAGCGTTTCGTGCGGGCGGTACCGCTGGCTGATGCCCAGGCCGTAGCTGTCGTCCAGGTAGTCGCGCAGCAGGCCGTGCCGTTCGAACAGGTTTCCCGGGTCCAGCCGGAACCGGAGGAAGTGGCCGTCCGGGCGGATGGTTTCCGGGGCTATGCCGAGTTCGGCCTGTATCTCGGCGGTGAGGATCCTGGATGTGAGCATGTCGAGCTGAGGTTCCGCGCTCATCGGACGCCTCGCCGGGGACCGGGCTTAGCTGGCGCGGTTCGCGAGATGCGAGGCGCTGGCGTGACGCTTACCGGATTGTTCGCTGCCCGCTCGGCGGGCTTGGCGGGGATTGCCACGAACCGGTATTCCAGGCATCCGAAGCCGATCCCCGTTATGTAGTGACCGTCGGCCGACGTGCCGTCGGTGACCGGTGCATCCAGCAGCGTGCTGGCGTAGTCGACCTGAGCGACCTTCTCCGCATCGGTCCCTTCGGCGAATACGTTGATGGTGATGGTGGCGTATGGAGGCGGTACCGGTATCTCTGGCCGTGCCTCCAAGAAGTCGGCGAGTTGCCGCAGCCGCTTGATGAACTCGTCACGCTCGCTGGAGCGCCCGACCAGGTTGGTCCACTTGCCATCGGACGGCAGTAGCGCGTCCCACCGGCCGACGCGGATGTCGGTGACCCGTGAGTCCTCGGGTTGCCTCGTTGGTGCCATGGCTTATACCCCCGTCGTTTCTGTGTCTGAATCGGGTTCGTCGTCCCACCAGTCAGCGGGCGCCGGTAGCACGGCGGCCTGGTGGGGTTCGCGGTGGATGTCTTCGGTGCATTGGTAGAAGGGGCCGCGTGCGCCGAGCAGGATGGGGAGGTGGTGGTCGAGGTGGTCGCGGTACCAGACGCTGATGCCGTTGCCGGGGTCGAGGCGGTGGACTTCCCAGGCGTTCCATAGGCCGCTGAGGCGGCTGATGGCCTCGGCGTGCTGCCACCAGCGGGCGCACCACCGGTACTCTCCGCCGAGGGTGCGGCGGAACATGGGCGCGAAGTAGCTGGTCACCCATTCCTCGACGCTCCGGTAGACCGGCTCTGAGACCTGGTTCATGACGCCTCCAGCCACTGGCGGGCGGCCGCGGTAGCGGCCTGGCGGATCGCCCGCTCGGCGTGGTCGCGGCATTCGGTGATCTCGGCGGAGCGGGGTCCGGCGTACCAGGGGGTAAGCCGGATGAGAGCGGGTTTGATGCCGGTGGCCAGCAGCAGCGCGGTGCCAGGTGGCAGGGCGCGGATGGCGGCGGGTTCGAGGATGTCCTGCCGGCGCAGCGACACCTGCTCGGAGGCGCGGCCGTCGCTGTAGCTGACCGACCGCACTGGCACGTCGTGCTGCCCGACCAGGGTGGCCAGGTCGCGGGTGAGGCGGGGTGAGTCCACGCCAGCGCCGATGATCTTGATGGTGGCGGCACCCCATAGGGCGGCCATGCCGTGCTCGCCCCATACGCCGATGCCTTGTTCATAGGACTGGAGGATGGTGACGGGGGTGATGCCCCTTGATCCGAGGTGGGAGTAGAGGTCGGGGAGGTCGGCGATGCGGCAGATGTTGGCTGCCTCGTCCAGCACCGCAGCCAGCGGCGGATCCAGCCGCCCGCCCATCCGCTCGGCGCGTCGTTCCGCTGCCCGCATGGCGGTGTCGGATAGGGCGGCGATCAGCGGCGCGGCGGCCGACCGGGACTTCGACAATAGGTAGAGCGTGTCCTGGCTGGCGGCGAACTCATCGGGGCTGAAGCTCGGGAGCCGCCTGTCCCGGGGCGGGGTAACCCAGGCCGTGATGTCGGGGTCGGTCAGGCACCGGGCCGCGGTGCGGGCGGTCTGGTAGATCCCGTCCCGGGTTTCGACCGCGCCGTTTTGGGCGCCGCGCAGCGAGACCGCCATCGCGGCGAACCCAGCTTTTGTGAGTAGCTCGATGGGGGTGGGGACGGCGGGTTCGGCCAGCCATTGCCCCACGTCGTGAAGGGATCCGCCGGAGGTGGCGGCGGCCAGGAACAGGGCCGCGAGGAGGTCCTGGGCGGCTGGTCCCCACAGGTCGCGCTTCTTGTCATCGGCGACGGTGAGGACGAAGTGCCCGGCCAGCCGATCTGCTTCCTCCACCGTGTGCAGCCCGGCTAGCGGGTTCCACCACCATTTCTGGGGCTGGTGGGTGATGCGCTGCGGGTCAAACAGCCACACCTGGCTGCCTTGATCTGCGCGGATCGTGGCAGTGGCGGCCCACAGGTCTGCCTTGTTGGAGGTGGCGATCACCGCGCCCGGCGCGGACAACACGAACGGGATCGCCAGCACGGTCGTCTTGCCAGAGCGGGGTGCCATGCAGGCGACCAGCGTGTCCTCCCACGACGCGAACACCTCCGGCCCCGTCCCGGCTTGGCGCATCAGACGGCCGAGAGACAGGCCGATATCTTCGATGCGCGGGTTCGTCCCGGTCAGGCACGGTCGGAGCCGGGTCGCCCGTTGTGCCACCGGGCTCCGGGTCAGTGCGGTGATCGCCGGGTTGTCCCCCAGCGCCGCCACGGGATCGCCCGGCACCGGCCGCCGTCGCTGGATGATCACCCAGGCCGCTACGCCGCTGCCCACCGCGAGCAGGTACACCGCCGCCACGCACACGGCCACCAACGGCGTCGGAGTATGCGGCCACGCCTGGGTAGTGCGTCCGGCCAGGACATCTTTAAAGAACATCCACCACGAACGGGCGGTGGTTCCACCACTGAACCAGGCCGCTACTCGCGCACCGGCCCACCCCAGCATGGCGAGGCCCACTGCTGACCAGCAGCACGCCAGGACAGTCCACGGAACCGACGCCGCCGCGGTCGCGGAGGCGCGCGGCCCGAGCGCCCGGCTCATCGTTGGCCTGCCTGCTGGCCTGCCCGGATGGCCTGGTCTGTGTCGTAGAGTTCTTTCTCTATCGGGGTGAGGGTGATTTCTACTGGGATGCCCATGCGCCCGCCGGTCTTGATGAGATAGCGTCCCCGGCCGGGATGGCGGGCGCCCGGCTGGTAGGTTTCCGGCGCGGACCAGGAGGCGACCAGCCGCTGCTCGGGCCCGGTCATGGGCGCGATCTCGCAGATGCGGGCGAGTTCGCGGGGCGGCAGCCCGGCGAGGACCTTGATGGCGCACCGGTCGATGAACCCGCGGGCTTTGGCCCGGTCTTCCTCGGTGGCCAGGGCGTCCAGGTCGGCGAGGGAGTGAGTGATCATGATGCTGCCCATGCCCTTGGCCCGGTTCAGCCTGGTCAGGGAGTCGGCGTACTCGACCAGGCCGGGTGCGCCGCGCAGGGCACGCCACAGCTCGTCCATCACCGCCAGGTAGTGGCGGCGTGGCGTGAGCCCGAGGTCGGCGAGGGCAGCGGTGGCGTCAACAACGCCGAAGGCGTAGCTCCAGGTGCACAGCATGGCGGCGGTCAGCAGGCTGTCTCCGGCGGCTTTGACCGCGGAGATGTCCACGCTGACCACGGGCGCGTCGAGGTCGATGGGGGTGGTAGTGGGGCCGTCGAAGACCCCGGCCAGGCTGCCGGTGCACAGCAGGTCGAGGGTGAAGATCAGCTCGCTGGTACGCGCCTGGTACGCGTGATCATCGCTGGCGTGAGCTGCAGTTCGCAGCGTGTCGGGGCCTTCGGTGACGACAGCCAGTACGTCGGGAACGGCAGGCTCTTGGTTGGCGTGCTGGTCGAGGAGGTCGATGGCACGGCCGAGGATGACTTCCTCGGCGTTGGATAGCCGCGTGCCGCGGACCAGGGTGCACAAGGCCATCAGCAGGGCGAGCCGCCGAGCGCGGACCTCGCGGCGGAGGATCTCCGCGTCGGTGCCGCTCATTTTCCGCAGCGCCGCGCCGAGCGGCCCGGCATCGAGCGGGTTGATCGTGTCCAGGCCGCGACCGATGCGGATAACCTGCCCGCCCAGGTGCCGGGTCAGGGCGGTGTAGTCGGGTTTGGTGTCGCCGACGATCAGCACTTTCGTGCCGGTGGCGACGGCACCGGTGGTTAGCCGTTTGCCCAGGAGGGATTTGCCGATGCCCGGCTCGCCGACGATGAACACGCCGGGGTTGGTGACCAGCCCGGCCCGGAGCCAGGCCAGCGGGTCCAGGCAGACCACCTCGCCCCATAGGAGATGCCTGCCGACCGGGGTTCCTGCGGTGGGTGCGCCGGACCCGGCGGTGAACGGGTACAGGCCGCACACCTGCATGGTCGTGCCCTGGTACTCCGCCGCCGGGGTGACGTGGGCGACCCGGCCCGCGCCGAGCTGCCGCCATCCCCACGCGGGGGCGAGCGGATCATGCTGTGCGTTCATGACGATCCCCCTGTTCTGGTTTCAGTGGCGTAGTCGACGCGCGAGGTCGGGAAGGCAGGTGCCGCAGGGCAGGCCGACGGTGAACGCGGCGGCCTGACTGCCATACAGCCGCTGCAGCTGCACCTTGGAGGATTCAGCGGCGGCTTCGGTATCGGCGACGGCGCGGGGCAGGTCGTCCTCGCTGCTCGTGGTGACGGTCACGTAGAGGGAGACGAGGGTGACACCGGCTCCTTGCGCTTCTTCCATGGCGGCCTGCCGGGCGCGGGCGTGGTCGAAGCTGTCTCGCGCGGTTGGGTCGCGGTGCGTGCGCCGGGCGTACTCCTGGCGGAATTCGGCGGCTCTTACCTCGTTCTCCAGTGCCTTCGTAGCCGCGGATGCGGGCAGCGGCCGGTATTGCACGCTGACCCGCTTGGGCCACGCGCCGGGGGCGGTGAGCCGGGCCAGCACGTCGGCATGCACGTTGGTCCTTGGTGCTTCCCGCCACGCCCATGAGACGGAGATCCCGCTGTCGTGCCGATACCGGTCCCACAACTCTTGAGCGCCGACCGGGCCTGCGTTGTGTCGGCCCAGCCGGGGATCGTCAGCACTGGCGGTGGTCAGCACCCGGTTGATCTCGCCGCGCGAGGCGGGGTCGTAGGCGGCGCGGATGGCGCCCGCGATGTCCACGGCGCGGCACCGGCCGGTAACCACCACCCCGCATGGACTGAGCTGGGCCTGCAGGCCATGAAGCACCCGGCCGACCTCGGCGACGGCGGCCGCGACCGTTTTCGGCTTCGCGACGGACGCCGAAGGGTCGAAGGTCAGTGACACTCTGGTATCCACGTCGGCCGCGGTGGCTGGTGCGGTGGCCACCAGCGCGGTGAGGATGTCCCGTGCCGCCTGCGGAGCGGCGGGATCAACCGCGCTCGCTATGGAGTCGGCAAGGGTGGACCCCGGTTCGGGGGCTGTGTCGACGGTGACGGTGACCCATCGGAGCATCGGCACATGCCCGAGCGAAGCCAGCCAGCCGCCCCAGGCGGCGACCCACCCGTCAGCGTCGTCGCGGTCAGCCAGCCAGGTCGAGGCCGGGACGACGCGCAGCGTGGCGGTCAGGTAGCCGGTGTGCCGGTCGCGGACCAGGCCGTACCGGGTGCCGTACCCGTCCTCGGCCGACAGCAGCTCCAGGCCAGCCAGGAGACCCGGCAACTGCACTGTCTCGGTGGTGGCTATGGCTTCTGCGCGGTAGCGGGTGTAACCGTGACTTGTCGCCCACCACCAACGGACCCGTCGCAGCCCGAGCTGGGCGACAGGCATCCCGCCGGTTCTTACCAGGCCGATCGCGCATCCGGTCACGACCGGCGGTGCCAGGTAAAGGAGTAGGCCGGGTGAGAGGGCCGCGATGATCATCATGACGATGAACACGCCGAGTAGGAGGAACGTGGCGGTGGCGCCCAGGCCGAACAGGCCGATGCCCCGGCTGCGTCGCCATCCGCCATACGTACGCGGCGCGGTCATCGCTGCTCACCATCTTCGGTTGCGTCGGCAGCCACGTTCCGCGCGCCGCTGGCCAGGCCCTGAGCGGCGAGCATCGCTGCAGTCGCTGCGCCCCCGGTGGCTGCACCTGCGGCCGCCGCGCCCGCCGCTCCGGTATTGCTCGCGGCTGCGCTACCAGTCCGGGCCGGAGCAACGGCACCTGGACCGGCTGCGCCTGCCGCGCTTGCCCCGTCCGGGATGGGTGTTCCTCCGGGCGTGCTTATACCGGCCGCCCCCGCTGGGCTCGTATCACCCGGTTCCGATGCCGCGCGAGTGCCAGCGCTGCTCGCTCCGCCCGGTCCTGTATGAGCGGTGCCGCCTCCAGCCGCTGGAGGGTTGCCCCCGGTCCCGGCGGTCCCGGTGGTCGCGCCATCTGGTTGTGTTGGTGGCGGTGGTTGCCTGGAGCTCAGGTAGCCTGCATGGTCGCTGGCCGATGTGCCGCCTGCGCCACCGGATGATCCACGCAACGCTCCGACGGCCACCGCTCCGGCCGCTGCCATGCCGAAGAACTGGCCACCGCCGCTCCCGGAGGAGATAGTGCCGGTGGTCCAGGTGAAGAACCGCATCAGCACGGGCATGGCCAGCAGCGACAGCGCCAGCATGGCGAACCCCATCATGATCGCCTCCAGGCCAGAGCCTTTGCCGATCATGGTGAACGCGGCTGCGTACACTGCCGCAGCGGCGGGCTTGTACGAGATCAGCGCGAGCATCCAGCTGATGATCTTCCGGATCCAGCTCCGGGTAAGTGGTGCGGTTGCGCCCGCCGCAGCCAGCGGCAGCACGGCGGCCAGGATGATCACCGCGGCTTGCCGGAAGATCAGTAGCACGGCCTGTAGGGCGCCCATCAACACTGCGAACATCCCGAAGACGATCACGATCACGTTCGGTGCGCTGGTCATCGCCAGCAGCGTGCTCATCCGGGTGCCGAAGGCCCCGCTGGTAGAAGAGTTCAAGGCCCAGTTGCTCCACGTGTCGCCCGCCTGCAGGAGCAGGTCCGCCACGGCGACGCCGAGCGTGGCGGCAGCGGCGATGGTCGCCAGGCCGGTTCCGACGTCCAGCAGCGGGTTCGCCCGCCGGGTCAGGATCATCCGGGCACCGGCCGCGATCATCCCAGCGACCGCGACCGCAGCTGTGACGGGTAGGAGCCATTGCCGCATCGCGGTGATCGCAGGCTGGCTGGCCAGGTCGGGCGAAGGCAGCCGTAGCCACCACGACGTGGTGTTGGTAAATATCCAGGTGACCGCGTCGCGGATGCCGCTGGCGAGCGAGCCGAGAAAGTCCCCGGCGACCGAGGTGGCGGCACCGGAGGCGGCATGGCCGATCCCGGACTTTATCAACGGCGCGACCAGGCATTCCACGGCCAGGAGGCTGGGACAAGGCACAGGCATCGGTCAGCCCTCCTGGCCGGGGAAGGTGAGGTACCCGTTGAGGGAGGGAATCTGGGTGGCCGAGTTGGCCCAGTCGCCGCCCGGCGGGGCGACCACCCGCCAGTCGCTGTCGATCCATTGAGCCTGGATCTGGGTGGCCGCGAAGATCGTCGTGCCATCCGCCCCAGGTCCCTCCACCACAAGGTCAGCCGTTGCGTCCGATGGCGTATAACCGGCCCACTGGTAGGCGACGAAGCTCGCGTACGCGCCGATGTCGGGGATCTCAGCTGCGCCGGACCCGTAGGCGTCCAGGTCGGCGGACAGCATCTGGCTGGCGTACGGGCCGGTCACCTGGGACTGGATGGTCGGCTGGAAGACGCCCGGCCCGAACTGCCATGCGGTCCGCGCTCCGATGTTGATCATCGCCACCAGGGCCCCCAGCGGCGTGTCCGCGAATCCCGACGCTAGATCGCTGGCGGTGATGCGCGGACCCGCTTGGGCGGAGACTGGCAGCCGGTATCCGTGGAAGTCCGTCCAGTGCAGCCCCGAGACGTCCACCACTGGTGTGACCGGCGAGCTTGGCAGAGCTGCTGACGGAGGGGCTGACGACGGCCGATTCGAGTGGCCACGAGTCTGACTGCTGCCGTTCGGAATGACGGCGATTACGATGCCGGTGAGGATGGCAAGCGCGGCGAGGGCCATGGCTATGGTTCTTGATCTGGTCATGGCGGGCTCACATGAAGATGCCGACGATGCCGGACGACAGCACGATCAACGTCAGGCCGGCCAGGACCCACGGGATGCCGGTGGCACCGTCGGCGGCCAGGGCGGAGCGGCTTCGGCGGCCGATGGCCATCATCGCCCCGCAGCCGATCAGCCCGAACACCCCGCCGGTCAGGGCGATCCACTTCCACCAGCCCAGCAGCGTGCCGACGTCGTTGGCCAGGCCGGGTGGTGCTTGGGGTGCGGGGTTGGGGACTCCAGGCGCGGGGGTGGCTGGAGCTGGGAGCGGATCGGCCAGCGTGTGGGCGTGCCTGGCCAGGTCAGGCAGGCTGATTATCGCGTGTAGTAGCAGCATGGTGTTCCCCCTGTTGGTGTGTGCCGGTGATGAGGCGGATGGTGGCGAGCGCGTGGCGGACGGCGCGGGGCAGCTTGACCAGGGCCGGGTCGTTGCACAGCCGCAGCCACGGGATAAACGGGACCCGGACCACGGCGCCGACCTGGGCGGACAGGAGCCGAAACCAGGCGGTGGCGATCGGCGGTTCCGGCCACCCGTCGCTGACTACTGCCAGCACGGCTACCTGCCCGCCCGACCTGGTCAGCGCGTTGACGGCAGTGGAGGCTTTGATCGCTGACCAGGTGGTGCATCGGCAGGCGAGCAGCACCGG
>JAFARZ010000171.1 GCA_019245115.1 Streptosporangiaceae bacterium
GTGAGCAGGTCGATCACGAATCGGGGCAGCGGCACGATGCGGCGGCCTGCTCGTGACTTCGGGTAGGCCTTGTCGGTGACGTGTCCGGAGACCTCGACCGCGACTCGGACCACGCGCACGGTTCCCGCGGCCAGGTCGAGGGCATCCCAGCGCAGGCCCGCGGCTTCTCCCCAGCGCAATCCGGTTCCTCCGGCCAGTCCGACGAGCGCCTGGTACCGCGGCGGGACTGCGGGGAGAAGCTGGGTGATCAATTCTTGTTGGGTGATTACCTGGTCGTCGGTGTCTTTGCGTCGTCGACGGGTTAGCCGCACGCCTTCGCAGGGGTTGTGTCCGAGGAGTCGGTCGCGGACTGCGGTGCGCAGCACGGCGGAGGTGAGTCGGTAGCACTCGGCCACCGTGGCGGGAGATAGCCGGTCACCGAGTTCGGTGACCCATTGCTGGACTGCCAGGTGATCGATCTTGGTCAGCGGTGTGGTGCCCCAGCGCGCCAGGACGTGGTTGCGCATGATCGACGCATCGCGCGCTGCGGTGGTGATCTCATCGTTTCTGGCGGTGAGCCACCGGGCCGCGTAGGCGCCGAAGCGCATCCGGCCGGCGTGCGGGTCAACGTACAGGCCGCGACTGACCGCGCTTTGAACCTCCGCGAGATATGCCTTTGCCTCGCGTTTCGTGGAGAAGGTCTTGGCCCGTTGCCGTCCGGCGGCGTCACGCCAATTCGCCCGATAACCGCCAGCCGGTGTCGGCACAATGTGCCCCATCAGTATCGCCCTCCGTTGTTGTCGTCTTCGAGGCTGTCTAGCCAGGCGTGAAATCGGGTGCCCGGGACCACCCACCGACCGCCCAGCCGAAGCGCCGGAATGGTGCCGTCACGCACCAGCGCGTAGGCAGTGCCGCGCGACAGCGCCAGCAGCTGTGCCACCTCGGCCACGGTGTACACCGCCCGCTCGGTGAGCTGCTTGCCGGGCGCGGAGTCGTGATTTTTTGCCCGGGAACCGAGGGCAATCAAGTTACCCATTTGATATAAATGCCTTTCTAGGTATGGTTTTAGGCGGCGTCACGGGCGGCTTGTCGTTGTTCGCGTGCTCGGGCGGCGGCAGACAATGCGAGAACGCTGTCTCCAGCAGTCAGATAGCCGACTCCGACAAATTCCCAGTGCGAGACGACAAGGGTAGTGTCTTCATTGAGCAATTCATGGATGTCTCCGGCGGCTTGGCGTTGACGGTAAATGCGGCGTTCGGCGCGGATGGCGCCGAGAGTGGTGGAATAACGACGGCTCTTTGACGCGAAATGCCCGCGAAAGCCGAGCATATGCACCCATCGGCACAACCCCTCATAGGCCGGGTGTTCGCCGAGCTGCCAAGCGGTACGCACCAGCCGGTCGACGTGATCGCAGACATCCAGCAGCGCCACCGCTTCAGGTGTGGTGCGCCGCTCGCCGAGGCCGAAGCCTTCGGCGCTTTTAGTGGCGTATTTCGCGATGTAGCGCGCGGCGTGCTCGGGAGTCAGCTCACCAGTCGAGCCACCGTTGACGGTCTGGGTGTCCAGTTGCGTTCCGAAGCGCAGGACTAGGTCCGGCCCGTCGGGCATCTCCAGGGTGAGTCGCACCTGGGCGGCGGCCTGGCGGATCGCGTCAGCCAGCCCGGCGGCATCGATGCTGATCTGTGGCGGCTGGTACTCGTCGCCGGGTCCGTCGAGCCGGATCAGCGCGTGGAAATGCACCACCCCGCGGCGTTGGAACTCCGCGACCTTGACAAACGACACCCGGCAGCGCCGAGCAAAGTCGGCTGCGGTTAGTCCCGCATGCTGCGCCAGGGTGCGACGCAGGGTGATGGTGAATCGGCGCCACAGTTCCGGGGCGTGCCAGTTGAAGGCGATGTGTCCGGGGTAGTCGTAGCAGTCCGGGCAGATCGGCTGCCCCAGGCGCGGATCGTCTTCCCGATGGATCGCGGTGCACCAGGTGGGCCGCCCGTGTGCACACAGTCGCGGTTTGCCCTGGGCAGGTCGGCACCGGGCCGGCCCGCAACGGTCAGCACGGGTGGTGTGAACCGGCCCGAACCCCGGCGCGGTCAGGGTGGCGAACACCAAGGGATGCGATCGGATCGTCTCGGGTACCCCCTTGCGTCCCCCAGCCGCACCGGCGTAGAGCAGCTGCCACATGTCGCCCGCGTACTCCCACGAACACGACGGGCACACCGCCGCGCGCCGATTGCCACAGCGGATCAGC
>JAFARZ010000409.1 GCA_019245115.1 Streptosporangiaceae bacterium
CCCCCGCCTCCCCCCCCCCTCTCCCCCCCGCTTTCCCGTCCCGCCCCGCTTCCCATCGCCCGTCCCGGCTTGCCGGGCGGTCCGACACTTCATGACTTGTACCAATTGCGTAGTCGCAGCACTGAGGACTCGAGCGCGGGTCGGCCGGCATTGACGCCGACATGTCGGACATGGGCCGGTTTCCGAATGCGATGCCGTGGAAGAAAAGGGCCCCGCGGAAGAAAAGGCGCCGGTTTCCGGCGCTTTTTCTTCCGCGGGGCTCAAAATTTCCATGAGGATGTCGCCTTTTCTTCCATAAGCAAGCCGACTTTGACATAACCGCCCTCGGCCGTTTGCCTCGAATCCGGACATATACGAAATGTCGGGCGCATGGCCATGGCGGGATGGGCCTTGGTGTGATGCGGCCGGCGGGGATTCGGCCCGGGAGGTGCGCCGGGGATGCGCCCGGGGGTGCGGGGTGAGGGATGCGGCCCGGGGGTGCGGGATGGGGGATGCGCCCGGGGTGCGGGGTGCGGGATGCGGCCGGGGGTGCGGGATGGGGGATGCGGCCCGGGGGTGCGGGGTGAGGGATGCAACTGGGGTGCGGGGTGAGGGGTGGGGTCCGGGGTGGGGGAGGTGAAAGCACTTAGCGGTGGGTGGGTGGGAGGGGCTAAATGGTCTGGGGGAAGGCGCGGGTGGATGGGGCTTAGGGGACTGGGGGGGTGCCGTGGGTGTGGAAGGACTCGATGGTTTTCAGGCCCCAGGCCTGGCCTTTGGCGCGTTCGGTCTCGGTCCAGGTGATGGTGCGCCAGTCGGGCGCGAGCACCAGGCGGGCGACCGGGTTGCACAGCTCGATCCGGTTGCCGCCAGGCTCGTAGACGTACAGGAAGAACGTCTGCTGTATCGCGTGCTTGTGCGGCCCGGTTTCGATGAATACGCCGTTGTCCAGGCAGATGTCGGCCGCGCGGATGATGTCTTCGCGGCTGTCCGGCGCGAAGGCGACGTGGTGCAGCCGCCCGTTGCTCCCGGTCCAGTCCCGGGTGTACACGAGGTCGTAGCCCTTGTTGGTGAAGTGCAGCCACTGCCCGGAGATCGTGCCGTTGTCGAGCTGGATCTGCTCGGTGACCCGGCCACCCAGCACGTCGCGGACGAAGTCTCCGTTGGGCTCCACCTCCCGCGCGAGATAGTTCACGTGGTCGAGCCGCCGGACGCAGACACCGCGCCCCGGGTAGGCCTGCGCCTGGTTCTTCAGCGAGGGAGCGAGCTCAGGCGGTGGCGAGTACCACTCGCTTTCCCAGTACAGCTCCAGTTCGTGTCCGTCGGGATCCTGGAACAGGTAGGTGGGGCCGATGCCGGGATCGCCGTCTTTCCAGGCGATGCCGAGCCCGGTCGCCTCAATGGCCTGGACCCGGGCCTCCAGTGCGGCCTGGCTGGAGGTGCGCAGGCCGACCCGGCGGATGCCGGAGGTCTCGTACGCGGTCAGCTTGAGCGTGTGGTGCTCGTAATCGTCCCAGGTGCGGAGGTAGACCGAGTTGCCTTCGCGGCAGACCTCGGTCATGCCGAGCACGTCGACGAAGAACCGCAGGCTCGCGTCGGGTTCGGGGGTGAGCAGCTCGATGTGACCGAGATGAGCGACTTCATGTAGCGGCGGACGGGTGGCGGTCATAGCTTCTCCCGTGGGAAGACAATTCCGTCGAACAACTTGCGGGCGGTGCGGACCACTCCGGTGCGGCCACCCGGTTCCACCTGAACCTGGAGGCGACCGGACGGGTGTTCGATATCGAACCGGGTCTGGCCGGGGGTCAGCACGGCTAGCTCATGCCCGACGGTGCCGTCGAGCAACACGGCGCGGGCGACGCTCACCGCGCCGAGCACGCCGATCGACTCGTGCACCCGTACCGGAATGAAGGTCCGGGTGCAGATCATGCCGCCGTCCCTGGGCGACGCGACCAGCGACACCTTCGGCACCGTGGTGGTGGCGACGTCGCCCAGGCCCATCAGCTCACCGGCCGCGAGCCGGAGCTCCGTCACCCGCCGCAGCAGGTCCCGATCGGCTTCGAGCTCGCCGATTGTCTCGTAACCGGTGCGGCCCAGGTCCTTGGCCGCGACGACGACCACCGGCATGCCCGAGTCGGCACAGGTGACGTCGACGCCATCGACGACGTCGCGAACCTGACCGGTCGGCAGCAATGGACCGCCGGTGCCGGCGAACTCGAGTACGACCACGCCAGGCTCCGGTGTCGTGGCCGTCGCGACCTCGCCCGAGTTCACCATGTGTATCCGGACCGGGAAGCCGCGGGCCAGGCCGCGCTCGACCGCGAACGGCCCGATCCCGGCCAGCAGGTTGCCGCAGTTCTGCCGGTCGGAGACGGTCGCCTCACCGACGCCGACCTGCAAGAACAAGTAGTCGACGTCCGCGTCCCGGCGGGCCGAGGAGGAGACCACCGCGACCTTGGAGGTCAGCGGATGCGCGCCGCCGATCCCGTCGATCTGCCGTGGATCCGGGCTGCCCATGATGCGCAGAAGCAGGTCATCGCGTTCTGTTGGTTGGTCTGGAATGTCTTCGGCGAGGAAGTACGCTCCCTTCGACGTGCCGCCCCGCATCAGCATGCATCGCACGCCATCCGTACCAGCCCGCCTCGAGCTCATCCCTGGTATTCCTCCGCGCTGAGGTACGTGACGCCGCTCGCGGCCAGTTTGCCGCGTAGGCCGTAGAGATCCAGGCCAAGCACGCCGTCGGCGAGCGCCTTGCGGTTGGTCTCCTCTTTCGCGGCGCGCGCCTGGGCCGCGGCGAGTACCTGGCTCACGTCGCCGCGCGGAACACAGACCACGCCGTCGTCGTCCGCGACGATCGCGTCGCCCGCCCGGACGATCTGGCCGCGGATGGCCACCGGCACGTTGACCGCGCCCGGCGTTTCCTTGACGGTGCCCTGGGCGCTGACCGCCGCCGACCACACGGGGAAGCCCATCGCTCGCAGTTCGGCCACATCGCGCACACCGGTGTCAATGACGAGACCGCGCACACCCCGTGCGGTCAGCGACGTGGCGAGCAGCTCGCCGAACAGGCCGTCTGTGCATGGCGAAGCGGTGGTCACCACCAGCAGGTCACCGGCCTGGCACTGCTCGACCGCGGCGTGGAGCATGAGGTTGTCGCCCGGCCAGCAGACCGCGGTGACCGCCGTCCCGCCGACCCGGGCACCGTCCTGAACGGGCCGCAGACCGGGACCGAGATAGCCGGTCCGGCCGGCCGCCTCGTGTACCGTCGCGACCCCGAAGCCAGCGAGCTGATCCACGATGTCAAGGTCGGCCCTCGGCACTCCCGTGACTATTACGTTCCTCATCCGAGTGCCTCGGTGACCTGCGGGAAGACTCGCATGTACGCTTCGCCCCTCGCGTCTTGCGGGAGGCCGAGGTTGGGGCCGGCGTTGCGCTTGAGCTGTGTGCCGCGACGCCTGGCCAGATCCGTGTAGTAGTCCCAGAGGTGCTGCTGGGCGGCCATGCACTCCATGGCCTTGCGTTTGGTGTCGAAGACCGAAGTTATGTCGAGCAGGACCTCGGGCTTGAAACCACACATCTCCGGCTGGTGCGGCTCGAACAAGAACACCGGGGGAGCGCCGATCGGATCACCGGGGGCGGGATAGCCAATGGCCTGAGCCAGGATCCGTGCTCGCAACGCGAGCCGGCCCGCGGTGGGGTGATCCTCGTTGTAGGGATCGGCGAGCGTGTGGGTGCAGACGACGTCCGGATTGACCTCGCGGTAGAGCCGCACGAGGCGGTCGACAAGCTCGTCGGTTTCGCGCAGCGGGTAATCCCCGGCGTCCAGGAACTCGATCTCCGCCCCGAGCGCGCTGGCCGCCTTCTCCGCCTCGACACGGCGTAGCTCTTTGATCTCCTCCAGGGTCTTGCCCGCGCGCCAGGCGCTCGCGGATTCCCCGCGTTCGCCGTAGCTCAGGCAGACCACTTTGACGCGCTCGCCGCGGGAGGCGGCGAGCGCGATCGCCCCGCCCGCGCGCCAGACGAAGTCCGCCGCATGAGCGCTGATGACGAGCATGGATCTCACCTGATGGCCTCCCGTGTGTCGCGTAGCGCCTGGATGACGCTGCCCAGGTGCCCGCGGGCAGCATGTTCTGCCCGATCAGGCCGTCGCGTGACGATGGCGTTGATGAGCGCGAGATGCTCGGGCAGTGATGCCTGCGGGCGCCCGGGCCGCAGCGACAGCTGGAACTGGTGGCGGACGATCTGCCCGTTCAGCCTGGCCAGCAAGTCCGCGGCGACGGTCTGGCCGGAGATCTCGATCACCATCTGGTGAAGCTGGCGGTTGAGCGCCGAATACTTGACCGGCTCCCCGTCGGCGACCGCGTGTTCAAGCTCCTCGCCGAGTTCGCGTAGTCGTGCGGCCTGCTCATCGGTGACGTGCTCCGCGGCCTTAGCCGCGCAGAGTCCTTCCAGCGCCATCCGGCACTCGGTGATCGCGATCGCTTCGTCCCGGGTGATCACCCGTACCCGCGCGCCGCGGTTGGGAACTCGCTCGACGAGGCCGGTCGCGGTCAGGTCGATCAGCGCCGCGCGCAAGCTGGCCCGGGTGACGCCGAACATCCCGGCCAGTTCTTCTTCGACCAGCCGCTGTCCTGGCGCCATGTCGCCCGCCAGAATAGCCCGGCGCAGTCCGTCAAAGGCATGCCGGCGTCCGGCCTCGCCGGCTCGCGCGGTGGTGTCGTCATCCCCTGGCACGCCGCCGATGCTATGGAATGCCCGACAAAATTGTCAACAATCCGGACAGGACGGAACGGACAGTTCGATGGGACGAGGCCGGGAGTCATCGGCTGGCGTGCGGGCGGGTCACCTGGCCGAGGAAGATGGGGAGGCGGGTCGGCGCGTCGATGATCGCGAACAGGAACGGCCGGTCGACGACCATCTCGACGCGCGGGGGCGGCTGCGTCAAGGCCAGCAGTCGCATGGCGACAGCGGTGGCGGCCGCGGCTTCGGTGCCGTGTTCATCGACGTCGACGTAGGCCTTGTGCGCGATGGCGCCTATGCTCAGCCGGGCGGCGTCCGTCATACCAGTGAAGTCCGCCTGGTCGGAGAACGCCTGATGCACGCCCAGCCGGCGCAGCGCGGGAATGAGGTCGAATCCGGCCTCGAGCCGGAACCTGGGCATGGAGAGGGTGACACGACGCTGGGCGGTTCCGGCCAGCAAACGTCGCATGCCACCGTCAGTGAGGCAAGGGCGCAGGTCATCAAGCGACCCGTCGGGCAGCACGATGGCCATCGCCAGGCGGCTGTTCGCGTAGGCCAGCAGCACCGCCTGGTACCCGTCGGCGCGCACGTACGCGCGAGTGGCGGTGCCGTGCATCATCGGCACGGTGAGTCGTTCCCCGTCCGGGCGGAACGGGGCGTCGCGGGTCTCCGCTTCGGGAAACGGATCGCTCCATGGTGCCTTCAGGTACAAGGCATTGGCCAGCACCAGCCGGGTCGTCTGATCCACCGTCCCGGGTGCCAGCAGGCCGGTGATCTTGCCTTCGGTCTGCTCCGCGATCACCCGGTTGATCTCCGCGCGGGCCTGCTCGTGAGCCTTGGCGAAGTCCGCCTCGGCGAATTGCGCCATGGCGTTATCGCGAAGACGTGCGGTAAACCCGGACGACAGCGGCAGTCCGGTCTGCACCCAAGCTGTATTGGCCATGCGGAACGTCAGTGAGCCGGTCGAGGTGATCTCACCGGCCAGCGCGGAAAACGCGCGCAGCCCGTCCGCCGCCGCATCAGCGGCACTGAATTGGCCTGGGCCGTCCGGCGGTACGTCCAGATGCAGCGCGGCGGCGAGTTCCCTGGCCGTCTCGCCGCGCGCGCCGCACAGCGCCATCCGCAGCGCCGCCGCCACGCTCGCGGGCGAGAAGACGGTGTTGAATTGGCCTGGGCCTCCGACCGCGGCGTCGCCGGCCCCCTGGGCCAGCAACAGGTACAGGTCCGTCCCGAACGAGTCGTCAGCGACCGCGACCGGCATCTCGACATCCACGGACACCACCCCCTTCTCCGTTAGCCAGGGCGCTCCGCTAACCTCCGCGCCCACTGCATATTCGATCACGTCGCGAAAATGTGATGCGGCGTGCTGCCAGGAGCGCGGACCATAGTCCTCATGGGCTGGCACATGACCGAGACGGTTGAGGAGTTCCTGGCGGCGGCGGGCGAGTTCCTGAACGCCGAGCGCGCGCGGAACACCGTCGTGCTCACCGTGACCGAGACGCTGCGCGCGACCGGGGCGCCCGGTCCGGAGGGCCCGCAGCTGTTCGGGTGGTGGCACGACAACGGCGGGACCACGCGTGGGACGTTCATGCATACTCCTACATACCCGGTGCTGTTCAGCGCGATGCCGGAGGAAGCCGTGCGCGCGCTCGCCGACGAGCTGGCCGGCATAAGGCAGCCGTTGACGGGGGTCAGCGCCGAGGAGGCAAGCGCGCGGGCCTTCGCCGCGGCGTGGCGCGACCGCACCGGAACGGACGCTCAGCTTCACCGGCGGATGCGCTTGTTCCGGCTCGGCGAGCTGGCCTGGCCCGAGCCGATCCCGGACGGGGACGCGCGCACAGCTACCAAAGCAGACCGCGACCTGGTGATCTCCTGGTTCGACGCGTTCGCCCGCGAGGTGAACGACCCGCCCAGGGACCACGACGCGGAAGCCGACGAGCGGCTGAGCTATGGCGGAATCACCCTGTGGCAGGCCGGCGGGATCCCGGTCTCGATGGCCGGAGTCACCCGCGCGGTGGGCGGGATGGTCCGGGTCGGCCCGGTCTACACGCCGCCTGAGCTGCGCGGACGCGGGTACGCGGGCGCGGCGACCGCGACCGTCAGCCAGGCCGCGCTGGACGCCGGGACCGCTGACGTGGTGCTTTACACCGACCTGGCCAATCCCACCAGCAACGCCCTCTATCAGCGCATCGGTTACCGGCCGGTCGAGGACCGGATGGTGCTCGCTTTCGGGTAGCGTGCATCGAATGAGCATCAGCAAGCCCGAAATCGACTTCCCCGAGGGCGCTCCTCCCGCAGACCTCGAGATCACCGACATCTGGGAAGGTGACGGACCCGAGGCGAGGGCGGGTAGCGCGGTCAAGGTTCATTACGTCGGCGTCGCCTACTCGACCGGCGAGGAATTCGACGCGAGCTGGAACCGGGGCGAGCCGCTGCAGTTCCGGCTCGGTGCCGGCCAGGTCATCGCCGGGTGGGACCGGGGCGTGCAGGGCATGAAGGTCGGCGGCCGCCGCAAGCTCGTCATCCCGCCGGGCCTGGCCTACGGCGACCGAGGGGCGGGCAGCTCGATCGCGCCGGGCGAGACGCTGATCTTCGTGTGCGACCTGGTGGCCGCCTGACAGATTAGCTCTCCGCGCCTAGGCCTCGCTGCGCTCGGCCGGCTTGGGGCCACGGCGGGAATCGCTGCCCCTGCGGGACGGCAACCGCCGCGGCAGCTCGCTTCCGCCCGCTTGACCTAGGTCGTTTGGCTGAGGCGGGTGTCGGCCAGAGCTATTAGGCTGCTGTGGGTGAGCGATCTAAAGGACTTCGCCAGGCTCGTCGGGCTTGATCATGGTCTGTGCGTCGTGTCGACGCTGCGATCGGACGGGACGATCCAGTCATCGGTGGTGAACGCCGGGGTGCTGTCGCATCCGGTCACCGGCGAGCAGGTCGTAGGCCTGGTGGCGCTGGGCGGGAGTCGCAAGCTGGACAACCTGCGGGCGCGGCCGCGCGCCACCGCCGTCATCCGCGCAGGCTGGGAGTGGGCGGCGGCCGAGGGGCCGGTCGAGCTGGCCGGTCCTGACGACCCGCTGCCCGGCGTCGATGGCGAACGGCTCCGGTTGCTGCTGCGGGAGATCTTCACCGCCGCGGGGGGTTCGCATGACGACTGGCCCGCCTACGACCGGGTCATGGCCGAGGAGCGCCGTACCGCGGTCCTGCTCAAGCCGGCCCGCGTGTCGACGAACCCCCGGGGTTAGCTTACGTTCTGACCCATGCTCAGGGACCATACGAGGCGTTTTTCCGAAGTGCGTTCGACTTGTCACCCCTTATGGCGCACTTGTCACCCGCCACGTTGATTTCGCGTCCTGATATGCGGCGTTTGCCAAGCGGTAGCGGGTGACAAGTGGGTTGTGGCGGGTGACAAGTGGCGGGAGCGGACCGGGCTGACCGGCAGGCAGCGTGGGACTGGGACCGACAAGCCCAGAACTCCCGGCATGGCTGGCCCTTATAGCCATAGAAAGGGTTAAAATCCCGAGGTCAGGGCGGTTAGAAACTTGCCGGTCGATCCGAGCGCTGCTACTTACGCGTTAGATGTGATCGGTGGGTCAGATGAAGTAGTGAATGTGCCGTTACCTACAGCGGAGTGTTCGCGATGGCACATTCACTACATGCGGGCCCGGCTTCACTACATGCGGGCACGGCGCAGAACCGGCTTATTAATACGCCGTAGGCCAGCACCGCCTGGCTAGGCTTGCCTCATGCAAACCGAGTTCGCGACGGAGCGTCGCAGTATCGGCATGCCCGACGGGCGGGTTATCGAGATCCTCACCGCGGGGCCGGCCGACGGGCTTCCGCTGGTGCTGCACGAAGGCACGCCGGTGGGCCTGCACCTGTACCCTCCGACCGTGGCGTCGGCGGCCGTCCGCGGGCTGCGCGTTGTGCTGCCCGCCCGGCCCGGCTACGAGGGGTCGACGCCGCGCCCCGGGCGCCGGGTGGCGGATGTGGCGCGAGATGTCGCCGACGTGCTCAACGCCCTCGGCGCAGACACCTTCTTGACCGCCGGCTGGTCCGGCGGCGGCCCGCACGCACTGGCCTGCGCGGCGCTCCTGCCGGGGCGCTGCCTGGCCGCCGCGTCCATCGCCGGGGTCGCGCCGTACGGAGCGCGGAGCCTCGACTGGACGGCCGGCATGGGGCCGGAGAACGTGGCGGAGTTCGGCGCCGCGCTGGCCGGAGAGGCCTCGTTGACCGAGTTCCTCGAGAACGAGGCGGCCGAGATCAAGGGTGTCACCGGCGCGCAGGTGGCCGACGCGCTCGGCGGTCTGGTGTCGGCTGCTGACAAGGCCGCCCTCACCGGCGAGTACGCGGAGCACATGGCGGCGGCACTGCGCGCGGCGCTCAGTTCCGGGATCGCAGGCTGGCGCGACGACGACCTCGCGTTCACCGTCGGCTGGGGCTTCACCCTGGGCTGGGATGAGGAACTCACCGCAGGGACACTGCTCGGGCGTGACGTCCCGGCCGCACCGGTCGCGATCTGGCAGGGAGACCAGGACCGGATGGTCCCGTACGCGCATGGAGAGTGGCTCGCCGCACATGTCCAGGGCGCACGCGCTCACCTGCTGCCTGGCGAAGGACATCTGACGCTCACCGTCACTTCGCTGGAACGCATCCTCGACGACCTGCTGGACCTCGCCGGCCTAGCCGACTGACCCGCCTAGAGTGCCAGTCAAGTAATCCCGGGTATCACCGCGGCCGAAGTCCGCGCGGCGGGCCGCTCAGATTACTGCGGTAATTCGGGGTTCTGTGGTGATTTTTGTGCACTATGGTGCACAAAACTAACCACGAGGCCCGAATCAACCATGAAAACCTGCCCAGCGAATCCGGCGAAAGGGACAAAGCTGCCGTCCAGCGGGTCCAGCCCCCCACTTGACCGGCGCTCTAGCTGACTGACCCGGCCTAGCCGACTGACTGACCCGGCCTAGCCGACTGACGGGGCCTAGCCGACTGACCCGGCTGACCCGGACAGCAGGCTCTCCGCGGCGGGCACCAGCCACGTGTCGCCGAGCGCGCGCCCCCACGTCCGCACCAGGTCCGCGGCCGTCCGCGCCCACGCGACGTCGCCCGTGTCCATGGCCAGCTCGGCGAGCGCGAACTGCTGGGCCAGCACCAAGGGCACGCAGCCGGCGCGCTGCCGCAACTCCATCGACCGCTGGAGCATGTCCCGTGCGCGTCCCCGGTCGCCGTGCTCGGCCTCCTGGTAGCCAAGATGCCGCAACGCGTACGACATGATCAGCCCGTCACCAGCTTCCTCGCCGCACCGCAGGGCCTCCTGGAAGCAAGCACGTCCCGCGGCGGAGTCCCCGCGCAGGTTCTCCGCGATCACGCCGGCGTAGAACGCGGCATTCGCCCTGCGCGAGGCGTCCGGCGCGCTGTCCCGCAACGCTTCCGCCCGCGACGACAGCCGCTCCGCGACACCCCGGTCACGCCCGTCAGGTCCCCACGACGGCTCACCGTCGCCCGCGCCGAACAGCTCGCTGGCGTAGTCGTGCTTGAGCCTGATGAACTCCAGATCGAAGGCAAGCACTCCCTGGTCACCACCCACCGCGGCCGTGGCACGGTCCAGCGCCGTGGAACCACCGCCCGTTCGTTCCCAGAAATCCTGATCTACCGCCGCCTCCGCGTCGGCCACGGCGAGTACCGCTCGCTCACCTTCGTCAGCGGGGACGGCGCGATCCAGCAGTTCGGCGGCCAGGCGCCATCGGCCGGCCAGCACGAGGGCGCGGGCGGCGCCCGCGATAGCAGCAGCGGAAAGCTCGGCCATACTGGGAACGATACCCTAGATGTAGGTGGTCATGTGAGTTTTACCGACTACGATCTGAACGCCGTCGGCATGGCGCTGGATCTCGCGTCGCTGGGGGACGGCACGCTCAGTTACCCGGACCTGGTGGAGCGGCAGCGTGACATGTTCTTCGAACACGGATATAGGGGCGAGGAGCATATACAGACGCGGCTAGCCGGAATCGGGCGGCGGATCGCCGGGCTGCTCGCCACCCCGGCCGAGGACGATTTTCTTGACGCACTGGCCATATTGCTCGCGGAACAAGACTGCAAACCGTATCTGACCAGGCACGACGGTGTGCCGCACCTGCACTTCGCCCGGGACGCCGCGCCGTTCGGGGAGTGGGTGCCGACCATGGCCGTGGCCGGGCTGGTGCTCTACGTCTGCCGCCATGGGCGGTCCCGGTTGCGGCGGTGCGCGGCGGCCGGATGCGGGCGGTGGTTCGCTGACACGTCCCGCAACTCCTCGCGCCGCTACTGCGAGCACGCGTGCGCCAGCCGGACCACTGTCGCCGCGTTCCGCGCCCGCCAGGCTAAGAAGACACCGTGACGGTGACGCCTCCCTCGCGCATCCAGTCGCCGGCGGTGGCGGTGGCGTGCACGACCGCGCTGACGTCGGGGGAGTAGCTCGGCGGCGTGACCCGGAAGATCACGACCAGAGCCTCACCCGGCCGCACCGTCCCGAAGGTCGGCTGGCCCGCCGGCACCGCCCGCCATCCGTCTGGGAGCTGGAGCCGGACGCGGACACCGTGCAGGGTGGCGGTGCCATCCGCCGACAGCCTCACCTGGACGGTCGCCGCCTGACCGGCGTGAACAACGCTCGGAGCGCTCACCGTGACCTGCCGCCCGGCCGGCGTGGTGGTCATGTCGAATGTGCCACGCAGTGGCAAACCCGACAGGGCCGAGGAGTCGCCGACGTAAACCCCGTACGAACCAGGAGTCTGAGTCCAGCCATCGGTGCCCCACCAGGACATCTCCTGCGGCGTGATCGTGAAGCTGACCCGAGCTGACGCGCCGGGCGCGAGCGTGACCCGCTGGAAGCCTTCGAGCTGGCGCGGCGGCTCTCCGGACGCGGCCGGGTCGCTCAGGTAGAGCTGGGCCACGTCGCTGCCGGACACGTGGCCGGTGTTGGTGATCACCGCCGACACGCGCACGTCCTGGGTGCCGTTCACCGGTCGCGAGTCGAGCCGCAGGTCGCTGAACGCGAACGTCGTGTAGGACAGGCCGTAGCCGAACGGGAACATCGGGGCCAGGCTGTGAGTGTCGTACCAGCGGTAGCCGACATCGATGCCTTCGGAGTACAGCACCTGCGAGCCGTTGCCGGGGAACTGCGCCGGGGAAGCGGCAGGCACCTGCGAAAGCGACGCGGGGAACGTCACCGGGAGGTGACCACCCGGGTCGGTCCGGCCGAACAGGATGCTCGCCAATGATGTTCCGCTGGACTGGCCGGGATACCAGGCGTCGAGGACCGAAGCCACCTGGCCGAGCCATGGCATCGCGACCGGCGCGCCCGCGTTGATCACCACAACCGTGTGCGGGTTCGCCGCCGCGACCGCCTCGATCAGCTCGTCCTGAGCGGACGCGAGGTTCAGCGACGGCCGGTCGGTTGCCTCCGACTCGGTGTCATCGGAAACGACCACCACCGCGGTCCGGGCCCCGCGGGCGGCGGTGACGGCGGCGGCGATACCCGGCGCCAGGGCCGATGGCGTCCCCCACAGCAGCTGGGAGGAGTCGCCGCTGATCTTCAGCGTGTACTGCTGCCCGGCGGTCAGCTGGACGGCCACCGAGTAGGTGTGCACCGGCGGCGTGCTCGGGTTGTCGATTATCTGCTTGCCGTCCAGCGACAGGTAGGTGGACGTGTAGCAGCCGCACGGGTTGGTGATGGCCAGCACGTAGGTGCCGGTCTCCGGCGCGGTGAGCGTGCCCGTGTAGCTGCCGCCGAACGGGGTCGGCGCGTAAGCGGGAGTCAGGTCGCTGGACGGTATCGACGGCAGCGATGCGTCGTCCGGCAGGCCCGGCTGGTAGACGACGCTGGTGCCAGAGCCGGCCGCGGCCTTGATGCCGTCCAGCGGGGTGACGGTGCCGGACGGGAGGACGTACGCGCTGCCGCCGCCGGCGAAGGTAGCGGAGGTGGAGGCGGAGGGGCCGATCACCGCGACCGTGCCGCCGGCCGCCGCGGACAGCGGCAGCGTCTGGTCGGTGTTCTTCAGCAGCGTCGTGCCGGCCTCGGCGATCGCCGTGCCGATCTGCTGATGCGCAGGCGTGGTAACCGTCGCCGAGGTCGAGCCGGTGCGCGGCTGGCTGAACAGGCCGAACTGGAACATCTCGGTGAAGATCCGCGACACCATGGTGTTCAGCGCGCTGCGCGGGATCGTCCCGTTGGTCACGTCGGTTTCCAGCGCCGTGCCGAAGTAGGTGTTGAACGGCTGCTCCTGGTCGGTGCCCTGCACCGCGCCCTGAGTCGAGTGCAGCGCTCCGTAGTCCGAGGTCACGAAGCCGGGGAAGCCCCACTGATCGCGCAGGACGGTGTTGTTGATGAATGAGTTGTTGCAGGCGAAGTCCCCGTTGATCACCGCGTAGGAACACATGACCGACGCGTCGCCCGCCTTCGTCACCGCGTTGTAGAACGAGGGGAAGTAGATCTCCTGCTCCGCGCGCTCGCTCACTATCACGTTGTCGGCCGGCGAATTGCGGAACGTCTCCTGGTTATAGGCGGCGAAGTGCTTGACCTGCGACAGCACGTCCTGCGACTGGACACCATCGATCTCGGGCACATCGAGTGCGCTGTTGAGGAACGGGTCCTCGGACAACGCCTCGAACGAGCGGCCCCAGCGCGGATCCCGGTCGATGTTCACCGTCGGGCCGAGGTTGACGCTGGCCGCCTTGCCGAACTCCTCATTGCCTATGACCTGGCCGTACTGTTTGGCCAGGGGCGGGTCGAAGGTGGCGGCGAGGGCCACGCCCGCGGGCAGCTGGGTCACCCCGGTCAGCCCGTCGGCCACTCCGGCCGGGCCGTCTTCCTCGCCGACCGCCGGGATGCACAGCGACGGGATCGCCGGCGTGTAGAACACGTACGGGTTCGACGTGCCGTGGCCCTCGACCATGCTGATCTCGTCGGCCAGCGTCATCTGGCTCATCAGCTGCGCGACCCGCTGCGAGATGGGGGCTCTGGAGGTCACCCACGGACAGCTGGTAGCCGCCCTGGCTCCGGTCGTCGCCGTGGTTACGGTTACGGGCACCACAATCATGCCGCCCAGCACCGCGGACACCACAATTCGCCGGACGCCCGCTCTCATCATCTTCGTGCCTCCGAGGCCGCTCGCGTTCCCCCCTCATTAAGCACGTAATCCACCAAGTCTTAACACCGATCTAACAATGCGCCAAGAGCGGACACGGGGTTTTTAGGAGTTGTTAAGGCGAGTGCCGTCTGGCGTTGCCTGGCCCGGAAGCCGAGCGGTCGCTGGCACAATGCAGTGGTGACGCAAAACGTGCTGCCCGTGACAGTGTCTTCAGTAGTGGACCGGATCGCCGCCGAGCTCGGCGTGGCGCGCCGCCAGGTACAGGCCGCGGTGGAACTGCTCGATGGCGGCGCCACCGTGCCGTTCATCGCCAGGTACCGCAAGGAAGCGACCGGCACGCTCGACGACGCGCAGCTGCGCACCCTGGAGGAGCGCCTGCGCTACCTGCGCGAGCTCGACGAACGCCGCGACGCCATCCTCAAGTCAATCAAGGAGCAGGGCAAGCTGACCGATGAGCTCGCCCAGCAGATCCGCGCCGCCGACTCCAAGGCCCGCCTGGAGGACCTCTACCTCCCCTACAAGCGCAAGCGCCGCACCAAGGCGCAGATCGCCCGCGAGGCTGGCCTCGAGCCGCTCGCCGACCTGCTGCTCGGCGATCCGGCCCGGGATCCGCAGGCCGAGGCCCTCGCCTACGCCGGTACGGAGCAGGTTCCCGACGCCGCCGCCGCGCTCGATGGCGCCCGCGCGATCCTGGTCGAGCGCTTCGGCGAGGACGCCGATCTGATCGGCGCGCTGCGCGAGACGATGTGGTCACGCGGCGAGGTTCAGGCCAGGGTGCGCGAAGGCAAGGCGGAGGCGGGCGCCAAGTTCGCCGACTACTTCGAGTTCGCCGAGCCGTTCCGCACCATGCCTTCGCACCGGATCCTGGCCCTGTTCCGGGGCGAGAAGGAGGAGGTTCTCGACCTCACCTTCGATCCCGGCGGGGAGCAGGCGGAACAGGACAGCGAGGGGCGCATCGCGGACCGGTTCGGCGTTTCCGATCAGGGCCGTCCGGCCGACACCTGGCTGTCCGCCACCGTCCACTGGGCCTGGCGCACCCGCATCCTCGTCCACCTGAGCGTCGACACCCGGGTCCGCCTGTGGCAGGCCGCCGAGGACGAGGCGGTCCGCGTGTTCGCCGCCAACCTCCGGGACCTGCTGCTGGCCGCCCCGGCGGGCGCGCGTACCACCATCGGCCTCGACCCGGGTTTCCGTACCGGGGTCAAGGTGGCGGTCACCGACCGGACCGGCAAGGTCGTCGCGACGTCGACGATCTACCCGCATGAGCCGCACAATCAGTGGGATAAATCGGTACAAACCCTAGCTGAATTGGCGAAACGCCACCACGCCGAGCTGGTCGCTATCGGCAACGGCACCGCCTCCCGGGAGACCGACCGGCTGGCCGCCGATCTGATCAAGGGTCATCCGGAGCTGAACCTGACCAAGGTCGTGGTGTCCGAGGCCGGCGCTTCGGTGTACTCGGCGTCGCAGTACGCCTCGACCGAGCTGCCCGATCTGGACGTATCGCTGCGCGGCGCCGCGTCGATAGCCCGCCGCCTCCAGGACCCGCTCGCCGAACTGGTCAAGATCGACCCGAAGTCCATCGGCGTCGGCCAGTACCAGCACGACGTCGCCGAGGGCAAGCTGTCCCGGTCGCTCGACGCCGTGGTCGAGGACTGCGTGAACGCGGTCGGCGTGGACCTCAACACCGCGTCGAAGCCGCTGCTCTCCCGCGTGTCGGGCATATCCGACAGCCTGGCCGCCGCGATCGTGGCCCGTCGTGACGCCTCGGGGCCGTTCCGGACACGGCTGCAGCTCAAGGAGGTGCCCCGGCTGGGGCCGAAGGCATTCGAGCAGTGCGCGGGCTTCCTGCGCATCCGGAGCGGCGACGATCCGCTCGACGCCTCCGGCGTGCACCCCGAGGCGTACCCGGTGGTCCGCCGCATCCTCGCCGCGACCGGCTCGACGGCCGGCGAGCTGATCGGCAGCACCGAGGCCCTGCGTGGCCTTCGGGCCGCGGACTTCACCGACGAGCAGTTCGGCATTCCGACCGTCACCGACATCCTGCGTGAGCTGGAGAAACCCGGTCGCGACCCGCGCCCGGCCTTCACCACCGCGACGTTCGCCGAAGGCGTCGAGACGCTGGCCGACCTGGCCTCGGGCATGATCCTCGAGGGCGTGGTGACGAACGTCGCCGCCTTCGGCGCGTTTGTCGACATCGGCGTGCACCAGGACGGCCTGGTACACGTGTCTCAGCTGGCGAAGGGCTTCGTGTCCGACCCCCGCTCGGTCGTCAAGTCCGGCGACGTGGTCCGCGTTCGTGTGCTGTCGGTCGATGTGCCGCGCAAGCGCATCTCGCTGTCGCTTCGACTGGAAGATCCAGACCATTCCGACCGAACGGACGGTGGTTCCTCCTCCCAGCGCGTTCCTGGCCATGCCCGGGCGGGGGGGTCAAGGGGGGTCGTCCCCCCAAGCCAGCAGGGCGGGCGGCCGGGCGGCCGGCAGCGGGATACGGCTCCTGCCCCTGATGGCGCGATGGCCGACGCGCTGCGCCGAGCGGGCCTGCTAGGACAGTCCGGCGGAGACAAGCGAAACCAGCGCGGCCGGAGAAAGCCCTGACGCAGCGATGAGCAGGTCGCTCCCGGGCGTGTCTATCACGAGCCCGGAGCTGGCGCCCCGCCAGTAGCCGGACGCCACGAGCCACGCCCGGTACCGGCCGATCGTGACCTCTTCAGCGCTGCGCGGGACGGTACCGGGCGGGCTGGCCGGCGGCGTGAGCGTCATCTGCAGGCAGCCGCCGGATGACGACGTCGCCGTGGCGGTCTCCGCGGGGCTCTCCTCGACGCCGATGTCGCAGCGCGCGGCCGTGCCGTCGCTGGAGCGATACCGGCTAGGCAGCTTCAGCGTGTATGACGCGAGCCTTAGCAGCACCGGGCCGGACCCGGCGGCCCCGGTGCCCGCCGCGTCGCCGCTGCCGCCGCTCGCGGCGAGTCCGAGCGGTACGCCGATTCCGGCCAGCGCGACGACCACGCTGACCGCGCCGGCGACGCGGCGGCGGATGGCCCGGCGATACCGCGTGATGACCGAGCCGGCCAGCCCGTCATAGGGGACCACGCCATCCAGCTCGCACTCCAGCGCCATCTTGAGATTGAAACCATCATCAGCCTGGATGGACACGACTAACCTTCTTCTCTTCCGCGGACAGCAGTAGGCGGAGCTGCTCCAGTCCCCGGCTGGCCGCGGACTTGACGGTTCCCTCGGCGATGCCGAGGGCGGCGGCGGTTTCTGACACCGTGGCGTCGAGCAGATACCGGCAGGCCAGCACCTCGCGCTGGACCGCCGGCAGCTTGCGCAGCGCGCGGACCAGCACATGACGGCGGTCCACCGCCTCGGCGAAGGAAGCCACGCCGGCCAGCGCGCCGACGTCGCCGAGCGCGCCGGTCACTTCCGGATGGCGCGCCCGGTGCCGCCAGCGTTCCCGGCATATGTTGACCAGGACCGCCCGGCTGTAGGCTTCGGGTGCTTCTTTCGCGCGTTCCCACCGCCGGAAGGTCCGCAGCAACGTTAGCTGGAGCGCGTCCTCGGCTTCCTCCCGGGTGTCGAGCAGCACCAGCGCCGCGCGCAGCAGCGATGTGGACGCGGTCTCCACGAACCTGGTGAACGCCGCCTCGCGCTCCGCTGCCCTGCTCACGTCACCTCTAATGCCGCGGAGCGCTCCGGGGTTCCATGAAATTCGCGGGATCGCAGGAGCCGAACCGGAACAAGACGATGATGCCGGCGGTGAACAGCAGTTTCTTGTGCAAGTCTGGCGTCTGGAACGCCCGCACGACAGCGGTCAGCATCGAGGCACTCGTCTCATGGCCCCTTGAATGCCGCGGATCGCCGCGGGGTTCCGGTGCGCCGGGATACTCGCGCGCGCTCAGCCCCGTCGGCCCAGTAACATCGGGTAACGGATTACCACCGACGTTAGGGAGTTCGCCGTGTCCAGCCAGCAGCTTCGTATCACCCTCGCAGGTAGCGAGCATGTGGTCGACGCTGGCGCTACGGCGGGTGAGGTTCTGGCTGACTCGGGCCGGGGGGTTATCGCGGCCCGGGTCAACGGGACGATCAGGGACCTCGCGTACGCGGTCGCGGACGGCGACGCGGTGGAGCCGGTCGACATCGCCAGCGCGGACGGCCGCGCGATCTTGCGGCACTCCACCGCGCACGTCATGGCCCAGGCGGTCCAGGAGCTGTTCCCGCAGGCCAAGCTCGGCATCGGCCCGCCGGTGGAGAACGGTTTCTACTACGACTTCGACGTGCCGAAGCCGTTCGAGCCGGAGGACCTGAAGGCGATCGAGGGCCGGATGCGGCAGATCGTCAAGCAGGGTCAGCGGTTCGCGCGGCGCGTGGTGACCGACGCGCAGGCGCGGGACGAGCTGGCCGCCGAGCCGTACAAGCTGGAGCTGATCGGCCTCAAGGGCTCTGCCGCGGACGCCGAGGAATCGGTCGAGGTGGGCGGCGCCGAGCTCACGATCTACGACAACCTGGATCCGTCATCGGGCGAGCTGTGCTGGAAGGACCTGTGCCGCGGGCCGCATCTGCCCACCACCCGGCAGATCCCGGCGTTCAAGCTGATGCGCAGTGGCGGCGCCTACTGGCGGGGCAGCGAGAAGAACCCGCAGCTCCAGCGCATCTACGGCACCGCGTGGGAGACCCGTGAGCGCCAGGACGAGTACCTGACGCTGATGGCAGAGGCCGAGAAGCGCGACCACCGCCGGCTGGGCGCCGAGCTGGACCTTTTCTCGTTCCCGTCACAGATCGGCAGCGGTCTCCCCGTCTTCCACCCCAAGGGCGGCATCATCCGCCGGGTGATGGAGGACTACTCGCGGCGCAGGCATGAGGCGGCCGGGTACGAGTTCGTCAACACCCCGCACCTCACCAAGGCTCAGCTCTTCGAGACCTCCGGTCACCTGGGTTTCTATAAGGACAGCATGTTCCCGCCCATGGAGCTCGACGGCGCGGAGTACTACCCCAAGCCGATGAACTGCCCGATGCACGTCCTGATCTACGCGTCCCGCGGGCGGTCATACCGGGAGCTGCCGCTGCGGCTGTTCGAGTTCGGCACCGTTTACCGGTACGAGAAGTCCGGCGTCGTGCACGGCCTGACCCGGGCGCGGGGCTTCACCCAGGACGACTCGCACATCTTCTGCACACCGGAACAGCTCGCCGGTGAGCTGGCTTCGCTGCTCGACTTCGTCGTCGGGCTGCTGCGTGACTTCGGGCTCGCCGATTTCGAGGCCGAGCTGTCCACCCGGCCGGAGAAGTACGTCGGCACTCCCGAGGAGTGGGCGGCCGCGGAGGCCGCGCTGAAGTACGCGCTGGACGCCTCCGGGCTCCCATACGTGATCGCCGAGGGGGAGGGAGCGTTCTACGCCCCGAAGATCGACGTGCACGTCCGGGACGCCATCGGCCGCCGCTGGCAGCTGTCCACCTTGCAGGTCGACTTCCAGGAGCCGGGCCGGTTCGGCATCGAGTACCAGGCCGCCGACGGGTCCCGCCAGCGTCCGTACATGATCCACCGGGCGTTGTTCGGGTCGATCGAGCGGTTCTTCGGCATCCTGGTCGAGCACTACGCCGGCGCGTTCCCGCCCTGGCTGGCCCCGGTCCAGGTGGCCGGCATCCCGATTTCCGACGCGCATGTCGCGTATCTGACCAAGGTCGCGGCCCAGTTGCGGGAGGAAGGCATCCGCGTCGAGGTCGACGACTCCGATGACCGGATGCAGAAGAAGATCCGGACCGCGCAGAAGCAGAAGATCCCGTTCATGCTGCTGGCCGGGGACGCTGACGTAGCGGCGGGCGCCGTGTCATTCCGGTACCGGGACGGCACCCAGAAGAACGGCGTCCCGGTCGCCGACGCCATAGCCGAGATCGTCACCGCCGTCCGCGATCGCATCCAGGTATGAACGAGCGCAGCGAGCTGCCGCGGCGGTTGCCGTCCCGGAGGGGCGGCAATTCCCGCCGTGGCCCCAAGCCGGCCGAGCGCAGCGAGGCCCTGGCGCGGAGGGCAAAACTTGTCTGACCCCTTCGACAGGCTATGGACGCCACACCGGATGGCGTACATCAAGGGCGAAGGCAAGCCGACCGGTCCCGGCGAGGACGAGGGCTGCCCGTTCTGCCTGGCGCCTAAGCTCTCCGACGAGGAAAGCCTGGTCGTCGCGCGTGGCACGCTGGTGTACACGGTGCTCAACCGTTACCCGTACAACAGCGGTCACGTCCTCGTCTGCCCGTACCGGCACATCTCCGACTACACCGACCTGACCGAGCCGGAGACCACCGAGTTCGCCGACTTCACCAAGCGCTCCATCGCCGCGCTACGCACGGCGTCCGGCCCGCACGGCTTCAACATCGGCATCAATCTCGGCTCGGTCGCCGGCGCCGGCATCGCCGCCCACCTGCACCAGCACATCGTGCCCCGCTGGGGCGGCGACACCAACTTCATGCCGGTGGTAGGCCACACCCGGGTCCTCCCTCAGCTCCTGGCCGACACCCGCAAGCTCCTAGCCGACGCCTGGCCCCAGTAACGCCCAGTCCCGCCGCCACGCGTCAGCCGCGCCGATGGTCCCAACGGTGCCGTTGCCGACATGGAATTACCCCTTTCGTGCGTGTCCGAAGGCGCCTTTGGTGCGCCAGGGCGCGGACGTTATCGGGAGGGGAGGGTTGCTTTTTCCTTCGGCGATCGCTATGCGGAGCTCGTAAAGGATGCCGTCGCCGTCGCACTTGATCCGCTTCGGCGTGAAGTGCATGAGCTGGACTCGGCGCGCAATGATCAGGTTGTGGCGCGCCATGGTCTTTTCCCGGTCGCCCTCCTCGAAGTGGAACTCGCGCGAGTCCACCTCGGCCGCGACTCCGGCTCGCTTCCACCATGCGTCGACAATGCCAAGGAACGTCCCGTCTTCGGCGTAGAGTGCGACATTGTACTCTGGCTTTTCCAGGTCTGAACCCTCGATCAGGTCCGCCAGATCTCCTTCGGCGGCTGACCAGATGCCCCTCGCCGCGTCGTGTAGACCGCGGCGTAGCAGCGCGGAACCGCGTGACGGGCCATTGGCGAGTTCGGCTCCGAGCTCCGCCAGCGTACAGACATGATCCTTGATCGCGGCGCAGATCACCATTCGCGCGTCGCCGATATCGGTGTATGAGCGGACAGCGTCCGCGATGGCTCGTACCGGTGCAGCGAATGCGATAGGACCCATGCGATAGACCGCCTCCGGCATCCGGCTGGTGCGTATCAGGCGGACGAAGCCTGCGTTCTGCCGACGTATGTCCTCCGGAACGAGAACGTCGATCGTCGTCGGACCGGACGCCTTCAGACCGAAGCGTCGCACAGCGTAGGGACCTGTGATGACTCCCATGGGGCCGGCATGGAGCCGGGCCGCCATCTCCCTCCGTTCGGTCGTAATGCGGGCGTCGGCGGCATAAATGCCCAGGAGCAGTACCTGCCATGGCCCGCCGGGACGAATACGGTGCCGGATCGCGCTGCGAGTCATACCGCACTCGAGTAGCTGGCTACGGGAGACGACACCGAACTGCGCATGCAGCAGCTCGTCCAAGCGGTGCTGATCAAATCCTGCTGTGCCTGCCATGGCGACACAGTGCCACGACCCACTGACATTCTGAGATCACCCATCGCGCACGCGGAGTCGTGAGGGTGCCGATGGCGCCAACGGTTACGTGCCCACCGGACTTTTCAGCCCGACCAGCAGCACCAATGGCGCCATCGGCATCTTGTGGGTGCACGGCGGGCGAGCCGTCAGGCTACCGGAGCCTGCCGCTAGTCGGGCTTGGAGTCGGCGGCTACTTTGGCGGCCAGGTGGGAGGGAAGCGGTTCGTGGCGCAAGTACTTGCGCGCGAACGAGCCGGTCCCATGGGACACCGAACGCAGGTCTATCGCGTACCGGGTGATCTCCAGTTCCGGGACCTCGGCCTTGACCAGCGTCCGGCCGACCGGCACCGGCTCGGTCCCGAGGACCCGGCCGCGCCGGGAGGACAGGTCGGACATGACCGCGCCGACATAGTCGTCGGGTACGAGCACGGACACCTCATCCACCGGCTCGAGCAGCGCCGGCGAGGCCTTGTCCACCGCGTCCTTGAGCGCGAGCCGCCCCGCCTTCTGGAAGGCCATGTCGGACGAGTCCACCGAATGTGCCTTGCCGTCGAACAGGGTGACGCGCAGGCCCGTCATCGGGTAGCCGGCCACCACGCCCTGCTCCATCTGCCAGCGGACACCCTTCTCCACCGACGGGATGAACTGCCGTGGCACCACGCCGCCGACGATCTTGTCGACGAACTCGAAGCCCGCCGAGTCCTCGAGCGGTTCGATCTCGATGTGGCAGATACCGTACTCACCATGGCCGCCGGTCTGCTTGACGTTGCGGCCGAGGCCGGAAGCCTTGGCCGCGATCGTCTCCCGCAGCGGTACCCGCAGGTCGGTGGTCTCCACCGCGACGCCGTACCGGTTGCCCAGCCGGTCCAGCAGCACGTCGGCGTGGGCCTCGCCCATGCACCACAGCACGAGCTGCCGGGTTTCCGGGTTCATCTCCAGGCGCAGCGTGGGGTCCTCGATGACCAGCCGGGACAGGGCCTGGGACAGCTTGTCCTCGTCCGCCTTGGACTTGGCCACGATCGCGACCGGCAGCAGCGGCTCGGGCATCGACCACGGCTCCATCAGCAGCGGCTTTTCCTTGTCGGACAGCGTGTCGCCGGTCTCGGCCGTGCCGAGCTTGGCGACCGCGCAGATGTCACCGGCCGCGCACTGCGCCAGCTGCCGCTGCTGCTTGCCCAGCGGGGAGGTCAGCGCGCCGATCCGCTCGTCGTCGTCGTGGTCGGCGTGGCCGCGCTCGGCGCGCCCGTGGCCGGAGACGTGCACGGCGGCGTCCGGCCGCAACGTGCCGGAGAACACCCGGACCAGGCTGATCCGGCCGACGAATGAGTCCGAGGTGGTCTTCACCACTTCCGCCAGCAGCGCGCCGGAAGGATCCGGCGACAGGCCGCCGACCTGCTTGCCGTCCGGGGTGGTGACGGTGGGCAGCGGGTGCTCGGCCGGCGACGGGAACGCCTGCGTCATGACCTCGAGCAGCTCCGTCATGCCGATCTTGTGCGGTGCGGACGCGACCAGCACCGGATAGAAGCTGCCGAGTGCGACGGCCTTCTCCAGGTCTTCGATGAGTACCTTGGGGTCGATGTCCTCACCGGACAGGTACCGGTCCATGAGGGTCTCATCCTCGCTCTCCTGGATGATGCCCTCGATCAGCTCGCCGCGCAGTTCCTCCATCCGCTCCACATCGGCCTCGGCGGGAGCGCCCTCGGTGCGCGAGCCGCCGGAGTAGGAAAACAGTTTCTGGGACAGCAGCCCGATCAGACCGGTGACCGGTTCGTTCTCCCCGGCCTTCACCGGCAGGTACAGCGGCGCGACCGATTCGCCGAAGGCGTCGCGGCAGGCGGCAAGCGTGGCGTCGAAGTCGGCGCGCTGGTGGTCGATCTTGGTGATGACGACGGCACGGGGCATGCCGACCGCGGCGCACTCATCCCAGAGCATCCTCGTCACCCCGTCGATCCCGTCGGTGGCGGAGACGGCGAACAGGGCGGAGTCGGCGGCCCGGAGCCCGGCCCGGAGGTCGCCGGTGAAGTCGGCGTAGCCCGGGGTGTCGAGCAGATTGACTTTGATCCCGTTGTGGATCACCGGTTCGAGGGTCAGGTTCACCGAACGCTGCTGCCGGATCTCGACCTCGTCGAAGTCGCTGACCGTGGTGCCCTCTTCGATACTTCCCGGTCGCTGGATCGTCCCGGTCGCGGCGAGCAGCGCCTCGACCAGGCTAGTCTTCCCCGTCCCGGAATGGCCGACCAGCACCACGTTCCGAACCTGGTCGGCCGCCGGTGCCCTGCCGGGCGCTGCTCCTGCCGAACCAGAACCTGTTGTTGCCATTGCGTTCGCCTCCTCGCGATTCCCGGCTTCGGTCATTAGCCGGACGCCTGCCTAGCCGTAACCCAGCCTTAACCCCCAGGCACCCCGATCACAAGACCTGACCGGGAATCTCCCCGATTCACCGGCTGTAACAAACAGCCAATAGGATCAAACGGCCATGCTGAACGTCCTGCGGCCCGCCATTACGCGTGTGCTCACCCCGGTGGGCCATGCGCTGGCGCGCACCCCGCTGACCGCCAATGCCGTGACGATGATCGGCACGGTTGGCGTGGCCGGCGGCGCGCTCGGCCTGTTTCCCATCGGCGAGATGTTCCCGGGCGCCTTCACCTGCACGATCTTCGTGCTGCTCGACATGCTGGACGGCGTGCTGGCCCGGATCAAGGGGTCAAGCGGCCGGTGGGGCGCGTTCCTCGATTCGACGCTGGACCGCGTCGCGGATGCCGCCATCTTCAGCGGTCTGGTCATCTGGCTGTTCCGGGGCGGGCATGACCCGGTCCTCGCCTGCGTTTCATTGTTCTGCCTGGTCGCCGGATTCGGTGTGTCCTACGTGAAGGCCCGGGCCGAAGGGCTCGGCCTGAAAGCGGACGTCGGCCTGATCGAGCGGCCGGAACGGATGCTGATCTCGCTGATCGCGGTGGGCGTATCGGGCCTGGGCGTGCCGTACATTCTGCCCATAGGGCTATGGGCGCTCGCGGCAGGCAGCGCCATTACCCTGGGGCAGCGAGTGCACGCGGTATACAAATCGTCCAAGGGGTAACGACGGTGGCAGAACGCATAAGCGAGCGCGTGTTGGGCGTCGGGTACCGGCTTGGCTGGAAGGCGATCTGCCGCGTACCTGAGCCCTTGGCACGCTGGGCGTTCTTTGAAGTGGCCGATATCGCCTGGCGCCGCCAGGGCCGGGGGATCCAGCGCCTCGAGGCGAACCTCCGCCGGGTGATCGACTACGAGAAACTCGACCCGGAAGAAGCCGGCAAGCAGCTCCGGGCGCTGTCCCGGGCGACGATGCGCTCCTACGCCCGGTACTGGCTGGAGGTGTTCCGGCTGCCGGTGATGCCGGTCGAGACGCTCCGGGCCGGCACGGTGGCCAACGACGAGAACGTGCAGCTCGCGCTGAAGCACATGAGGGCGGGCCGCGGGGTGATCTTCGCGCTGCCGCACATGGGGAACTTCGAGGAGGCCGGCGCCTGGGTCATCGACCAGGGCGCGGGCAGATTCACCACGGTGATGGAACGCCTCAAGCCGGAAGCGGTCTATGAAGCGTTCGTTAAATTCCGCGAAAGCCTCGGGATGGAAGTACTTCCGTTGACCGGGAACCAGAGTCCGTTCGGTGTACTCGCCCAAAGACTCCGCGCTGGGGGTCTGGTCTGCCTGGTCAGTGATCGCGATCTGAAGGAAAGCGGAATAGAGGTCGAGTTTTTCGGGGAGAAGGCCCGGATCGCCTCGACGGCGGCGCTGGCGGTGCACACCGGTGCGGCGCTGATGCCGGTCAAGACGTGGTTCGAGGGCGAGCACGGCTGGGGCGCCCACGTGTATGACGAGATACCGGTGCCGGAAACCGGGGACCGCAAGGAAAAGATCCAGATCATGAGCCAGCAGCTCGCCAGCGTCTTCGAGCAGGCCATCAAGGAGCACCCTTCGGACTGGCACATGCTGCAGCGCGTATTTGTCGCGGACCTGTTATGCGGATCGGGATCGTCTGCCCGTACTCCTGGGATGTCCCGGGTGGCGTGCAGTCGCACATCAGGGACCTGGCCGAGGCGCTGATCGAGATCGGCCATACCGTGTCGGTGATCTCCCCGGCGGATGATGACACGCCGCTGCCGCCCTACGTGGTCCCGGCCGGGCGGGCCGTTCCCGTGCCGTACAACGGGTCGGTGGCCCGGCTGAGCTTCGGCTTCCTGTCGGCGAGCCGGGTGCGGCGCTGGGTAAGGGACGGCGGCTTCGACCTGCTGCACGTGCACGAACCGGCCGCGCCCAGCCTGTCCCTGCTGGCCTGCTGGGTCGCCACCGGCCCCATCGTCGCCACCGTGCACACCGCGACGCCGCGCTCCCGGGCGATGGTGGCGTCCGCGCCGGCGCTGCGGACCGCCCTGGAGAAGATCAACGGCCGGATCGCGGTGTCCGAGGCGGCCCGGACCACGCTGGTAGAGCACATCGGCGGCGACGCGGTGCTGATCCCCAACGGCGTGGCGACCAGGCGCTTCCGCAAGGCCGACCCGCTGCCCGGCTGGCCAGGTTCCGGGGGGGCGATAGGTTTCCTCGGCCGTATCGACGAGCCTCGTAAGGGACTGCAGGTCCTTCTCAAGGCTTTTGAAAAGCTTGGGAACGAACGGCCTGGGCTGCGACTTCTGATAGCCGGACCCGGAGACGAGCAGGAGGCGCTGCACCGGGTGCCGGTGCCGCTGCGGGACCGTGTCGTGCTGCTGGGCGCGATCCGGGACGAAGACAAGGCCAGCGTGCTTCACTCGGTCGACGTGTTCTGCTCCCCGAACACCGGCGGTGAGTCGTTCGGCATCGTGACCGCCGAGGCGATGGCGGCCGGCGCGCCGATCGTGGCCAGCGATATCGAGGCGTTCCAGCAGGTGCTGCGGGGCGGCGAGGCGGGGGAGTTGTTCACCACCGGTGATCCTGGTTCGCTGGCCGACGCCGCCGGGCGGTTGCTCGGTGACCCGGCCCGGCGGGCGTCGCTGTCGGCCGAGGCACTGCGGGCCGTCGCCAAGTACGACTGGTCGGTGGTGGCCCGTGACGTGCTGCGCGTCTATGAGACCGTCGTCCTCGGCGGCACCCAGGTGGTGACCGCGTTAAGTGATCACCGACATCATCCTGGTCGTCGCGGCGGCGCTGCTGGTCGGCGTGTACGTGTCGTGGCGGGCCGGCCGGATCGACCGGCTGCACGCCCGGGTGCGCATCGCCCGGTCGGCGCTTGACGTGGCGCTGCTGCGACGTAGTTCGGTGGCGCTGGAACTGGCGTCGTCCGGGCTGCTTGACCCGGCGACCAGCCTGCTGCTGGCGGGCGCCGTGCACGAGGCGCGAGGTGGCGCGTGGGCCGGCGGCCAGTACGGCGAGCGGGACGGGGAGCGGCCGCGTGACCTCGCCGAATCGGACCTGACCCGGGCGCTGCGTGCGGCGTTCAGCCAGCCGGATTTCCGCTCGTCGCTGTCGGGTAAGGATGGGGCGGACGAGTTGCTGGGCGAGGTGGAGGCCGCGTCGCATCAGGTCTTCCTGGCCCGCCAGTTCTACAACGACGCGGTGTCGGCCACCCAGGACGCCCGGCGGCGCCCGCTCGTGCGCCTGCTCCGGCTCGCCGGTAAAGCGGACCTGCCGCAGTTCTTCGAGATGGACGACTCGCTGATCGCCGAGACCGTCGTCCGGTTAGCCCCTCGCCTGGCCCGACTAACATTGAAGGTGAATGGCTAAATCGTCAAGTGAGGTTCATTGTGTCCAGTGAGTCGGTTACGGGGACCGCGCGGGTGAAGCGCGGGATGGCGGAGATGCTCAAGGGCGGCGTGATCATGGACGTGGTCACCCCTGACCAGGCCAAGATCGCCGAGGACGCCGGCGCGGTCGCGGTGATGGCGCTGGAGCGCGTTCCCGCCGACATACGGGCCCAGGGCGGGGTGGCCCGGATGAGCGATCCTGACATGATCGACTCGATCATCGCGGCGGTGTCGATCCCGGTCATGGCCAAGTGCCGGATCGGGCATTTTGCTGAGGCCCAGGTGCTTCAGGCGATCGGAGTCGACTACATCGACGAATCCGAGGTACTGACGCCGGCCGATGAGGCGCATCACGTTGACAAGTGGAAGTTCACCGCGCCCTTCGTCTGCGGTGCGACGAACCTGGGCGAGGCGCTGCGGCGGATCGCGGAGGGTGCGGCGATGATCCGGTCCAAGGGCGAGGCCGGCACCGGCAACGTGGTCGAGGCGACCCGCCACATGCGGGCCGTCCGTTCGGAAATACGGCGCCTGTCGGGTTTGTCCTCCGAGGAGCTGTACTCCGCGGCGAAAGAACTCAGCGCGCCGTACGAGCTGGTCGCCGAGGTGGCCGCGACCGGACGCCTGCCGGTCGTGCTGTTCACCGCCGGCGGGATAGCGACGCCGGCCGACGCCGCCCTGATGATGCAGCTCGGCGCGGAGGGGGTGTTCGTCGGATCGGGCATCTTCAAGTCCGGCGATCCGGCCAAGCGCGCCGCCGCGATCGTCAAGGCGGTGACCTTCCATGACGACCCGGACGTGGTGGCCAAGGTGTCCCGCGGTCTCGGCGAGGCCATGGTCGGCATCAACCTGGACACCCTGCCCCCCGAGCAGCACTACGCCGGCCGCGGCTGGTAGCCGTAAGCAACGATCAAGCGCTTCGCGCAAGGAAGGGCGCCGGTTTCCGGCCCCTTTCTTCCATGAGGCCCCAAAACTCCGCGACGAGGCCGGGGCGATAGCGGGCATAACGGAGAACTTGGAGAGGTTGTACCACCATGACGCGGCCGGTTATCGGCGTACTCGCGCTTCAGGGCGATGTTCCCGAGCACATAAGGGCCCTTACCGAGGCCGGCG
>JAFARZ010000067.1 GCA_019245115.1 Streptosporangiaceae bacterium
CCGCCGACAGGTCATGCAGATTACCCCTCCGCGCCAAGGCCTCGCTGTTTTCCCTCCGCGCCAAGGCCTCGCTGTTTTCCCTCCGCGCCAAGGCCTCACTGTTTTCCCTCCGCGCCAAGGCCTCACTGTTTTCCCTCCGCGCCAAGGCCTCACTGCGCTCGGCCGGCTTGGGGCCACGGCGGGAATTGCCGCCCCTCCGGGACGGCAACCGCCGCGGCGCTCGCTCTCGCTCGCCCATCGTCAACGACCTTCGAGCGAACTGAGCACGGTGTCGATCTCGCGCTGGGCGCGGCGCACGGCGCCGGCCGGGCCGCTCAGGTAGAGCCGGCCCGCCGCGCCGATCATCGACACGTCCACCAGCGTCACCTCGGGTGCGGCACGTTCCGCCTCGTTGGCCGCGACCGCGGCGAACAGCGCGGGCGTGACCTCACACACCCCCAGCGTGTCACCAGGAAGGATCATGGAGCCAGCCCGGTTCCTGTTGATGATGATCGCGTGGGCGTCGGTTATGTCCTCGATCACGTCGGCGTAGAGGATCCGGGGTTTCAGCTGGTCCTTCTCGCTGGCGCCCAGCCCGTCGAGGATGGCCCGTCCGGCCTGGCGGACGTCGTCGAGCGACGGGCCGTGCACCTCCAGCACGCCGAACTGGCGCTCCACGAACAAGATCCCCGGCTCGATCCCGGGTACCGCACGCAGCGCCAGGTCGGTGACCCGCTCGATGGCCAGGGCGGGCGCGACCTCGGCGATCAGCGCGTGCTGCCCGGCGAACGGCGGATAGCCGCGGGCCCGGGTCGGCGTGCCGAGGTAGGCGGCGAACTGCGGCTGGAGGTCCCGGATCAGCAGGTAGACCCGCAATTCCGCCAGCGGGGGCCGATCAGTCACCGCTGATGTTGAAGTGCCTGCCGAGCTCGGCGTGCGGCCTCGGGATGACGTGCACCGAGATGAGCTCGCCCACCGACGACGCGGTCTCCGCGCCGGCCTCGGTGGCCGCCTTCACCGCGCCGACGTCGCCGCTGATCGTGATCGCGACCAGGCCGTCGCCGACCTGATCGCGGCCCACGATCGTCACGTTGGCCGCCTTGACCATGGCGTCCGCCGACGCGAGCGCGGCGACGTAGCCCTTCGTCTCGATCAGTCCGATCGCGTTGTCCGCCATTTACTGGTCCTCCCTGTCAGGTGTGCCGGCCGGGTCGATGGAGCCGATGATCAGCGCGTCGATGGGCGGCGGTGCTGGCTCCGGGGGGGACGACCCCCCCGTGCCCCCCCGAGGCTGCGCCGACAGTCTGCCGCTGAACCACGCGGCCGCGACCGAGCCCTGGGCGATGAGGACGCGTTCCCCGACCCCGGAACCGAGTACGTCGAAGGCGATGAGGCGCTGCCCAGTGCCTTCGGCTTCGACCTCGAGGAAGGCGCCGTTGGGCAGTTCGGCCAGGCGGCGCGTCGCCCATACGTTCCCGATCACCGTCGCGGTCAGCATCAGCGCTCCCTCTCGATCTGGACGCCGCTGGAGCGGGCGCGGTCCCGGGCCAGCGGGGTGAGCACGGCGCCGCGTCCGAGCACCAGCCGCTCCCCCGCCCGCGCCGCGTCCCGCACCACCCGCTCGGTCACCGCCCCCCGCTCGATCCGCCGCACCGCGCTTGTCGTGCGGGGTGAATGTGCCATCGTCCCCCCTGGAGGGGGTGCGATGGCACATTCACCGCCCTGGACAGGGGCGGGCGCGGGGCGAGACAGGCGGAAGCGCTTGCGGCCGGATCTCAGCTCGTCGCGCTCCTCGGGGCTCATATTCAGCAGGCGGGTCACGAACTCGGCCAGGTCCTCGTCGGTGGAAAGGTTGACCGTTTCCATCGAATCGGTCGCGCCAAGATCCGCCAGCTGGTCCCGGATCACCTCTCGGATCAGTGCCCTGAGTTCGTCCCGCTCGCTCATGCGCGGCTCCGGAGCGCGTCTTCGGCGGCGTCGGCCGCCTGGCGGATATCGGCTTCGGAGCCGGCCAGGTAGACCCGGCCGGTCGCGCCGATCATCCGGTAGTCGACCAGCTTGATCCGCGCCGCCTTCTCGGCCTCGTTGGCGGCCATGATGGCGTAAGAAGAAGGCCGGACCTCCAGTGTGAACAGCGAATCCCCGGCCAGCGCCATGGATCCGATCTTGTTCCGGTTGACCAGGAAGGCCTGCTGCGGGTCGATCCTGGTAATGATCTTCCCGGACAGGATCTCCGGCCGGGCGCAATCGCGGGCCGTGGTGCCAAGCGCATCGAGGACGGCTGACGCGGCCGCCTGTACTTCGTCGTTCCCGCCGTGAATCTCCAGGTAGCCGAACTGCCGCTCGACCACGAGGATCCCGGCCCGGACGTCGGCGTGCTTGACCGCCACGTCGGTGAGCGGCTCGATGTCCAGGCCCGGCGCCACCTCGATGACCTGCGCCGCGACGTCGCTGCGCGGCAGCGAACCGCGGATCCACGAACCCAGATAGCACATCGTCTGCGGCTGCAGGCGGCTCAGGAAGATGAACGACCGCAGTGTTAGCCCGGCTGAAGGCTCCTCAGCCACGGCCGCCCCCGCTGAGAACGACAGCCAGTTCCTCGATGACCAGTCGCCGGATCTCTTCCCGCAGCGACGTGACGTCGTGGCGGGTGGAACCACCGCCCGTTCGTTCGAATGTGTTCGACGGAACTGGGTACGGCGGGACAGGGCCGCGGGGAGCCTGCCACGGCTCGACGCCGGTGAAGTCGCCGAAGGCCTCGGCCGGGTCGCGGTTGTAGGCCAGCCGGGTCCACTGCACCAGGTGCCGCGGGTGCAGGTTCTCCGCCACCGACGACCGGCCGAAGAAGCCGGTGCCGATGGTCATGGACGGGGCGAGGTTGGTCTCCAGCCCGGAGCTGCCCAGGCTGCTGCCCGCGTTGACCGCGACGCGCAGCACCTCGGCCGACGCGGCGTAGTCCATGATCGTCCGCGGGTCCGCGCTGTGGATCGCGGCCGAATGCCCGCGGCCGGACAGCCGCAGCACCGCTCGCGCGGCGGCGATCCCGCGCTCCGCCGAGCGGACCTGGACCAGGCCGAGCACCGGGCACAGCTTCTCGTGAGCCAGCGGCTCCTCCGGCACCACCAGGTCGAACGGGGCGAGCAGCACCCTGGTGCGGGGCGGCACCCTGATGCCCGCCCGGTCGGCTATCCAGCTCGCGTCCCGGCCGACGAATTCAATATTAAAACGGCTGTCGTGAAACAGCATGGGAACCAGCTTGTCCCGCTCGGCCGGCGTCAGCAGGTGGGCGCCGTTGCTCTTCAGGTGGCGCAGCAGCGCGGGAGCGGCGCGTTCGGTGACGATGAGCACCGACTCGTTGGTGCACAGGACCGAGTTGTCGAAGCTCTTGCTGTCGACGATCCGCTTGGCCGCCTTGGCCAGGTCGGCGGTCTCGTCGACCAGCACCGGCACGTTGCCCGGGCCGACTCCGATGGCCGGCGTGCCCGAGCTGTACGCGGCCCGGACCACCGGCACGCCGCCGGTCGCCACGATGACGTCGGTGCGCTCGTCGGTCATCAGCGCGTTGATCAGCGGCACCGAGGGCTCGTCCACGACCTGGATGACACCGTCCGGGGCGCCCGCCTCGACGGCCGCCGCGGCGATGGTGCGGGCGGCGCTGGCGCAGCACTCCCTGGCCATCGGGTGCGGGCTGACCACCACCACGCTGCGCGTCATCAGCGCGAGCAGCGTCTTGAAGTACACGGTCGCGACCGGGTTCGTGGACGGGGTCAGCGCGAACACGATGCCGGCCGGGCGGGGGATCTCGACGATCTTCGCCGCCGCGTCGATGCGCGGCGTCACATAGTCGTCCGGCGCGTAGTGGTCGGCGAGGCCGGTGCTGCAGGCGAGGTTCTTGATGACTTTGTGCTCGACGACGCCGAAGCCGGTCTCCCGGACCGCCCATTCCGCGTACTCCCTGGCCTTCGCCGCGCCGGCCTGTGCGGCGGCGCGCACGATACGGTCCACCGACGGCTTGTCATAGGTGGCGAACGATCGGGCCGCCCACTCGGCTCTTCCCAGCATCGCGCGGGCGCGCGGCACGCCGGCCGGGTCGGTCGCGAGATCGATATCGATTGCTGTCATGACCGGCCCTTTGGGAGGTCATTACGGGCTTTGCCGATGGCCACCTCGGTGCGTTCGAGCAGTTCCTCGGTGAGCCCGGGATCCAGCAGGATGCCCGGCTTGTACTGCAGCACCCGCGGGTCGAGCGTGGAGAAGATGGCCCACACCCCGTTCTCGTAGAGCCGCTTCATGACGAACCTGGCCCCCTGCGGGTGGGCGAACTCCAGGCCCATGACCAGCCCGTCCTGCCGGACGCCGGTGAACCAGTCCGGGTACTGCTCCTGTATCCGCGCCAGGCCCGCGGTGAACCGCGCGGCGATGTAGTGCACCATCGACCGGACCTCGGGGCGGGTCGTGATCTCCAGCGTCTTGAGTGCCGCGACACAGCCGAGCTCGGCGCCGCCGAATGTCGACATATGGCCAAAGCCATCCTCGGTCAGCCACCGGGCGGCGGTCTCGGTGGCCAGCACCACGCTGACCGGGTACATCCCGCCCGAGATGCCTTTGCCGGACACCAGGATGTCCGGTGTGACGCCGTGCTTGGTGATGGCCCACAGCTCCCCGGTGCGCATCAGGCCGGTCTGCACCTCGTCGGCGATGTACAGGGCGCCGTACCGCTCGCAGAGTTCTTTGACCGCGGCCAGGTAGCCGGGCTCCGGCAGCGGGAAACCATAGGTGGCCGGGATGGTCTCCATGATCACCGCGGCGGCGTCGCGGCTTACCAGAGCCGCTTCCATCGCGGGCAGGTCGTTGAACGGCACGTGGGTGAACTCGTCCGGGCGATCGGCGAGGAACAGGTTCGCGAACCGCTCGTCACCGGTGGCGACGGCCAGCCCGGTGTGGCCGTGATACGCCTTGGCGACCGAGACGATCCTGCGCTTACCGGTCGCGTGGCGGGCGCTCTTCAGCGCGATGTCGATGGCCTCGCCGCCACCGCTGCCGTACATCACCTTTGACAGTGCTGGCCCGGGGGGACGACCCCCCGGAACCCCCCGCTGACCGGGCGGTGCGGTGCTGACCAGTTTCTCGGCCAGCGCGGTGCGGGCCAGCGAGGGGAAGTGATGGTTGCCGATGTCGAACCGCTGCATGGCGGCCGTGACCGCCGCGGCCACTTCGGGGTTGCGGTGCCCGAGGTTGTAGGTGCCGCCGTTGAGGTGGACGTCGATCAGCCGCTTTCCCTCGACGTCGTAGATGAAGTAGCCCTCCCGGCGGTCGATGACCAGCGGGACGCCCGAGTCGATCCAGAACTGGGTCTTGTCCGGGTTCCAGAACTCCTTGGACTTCGCCAGCATGTCCTGTTTGGAGGCGAAAGCGATGAGCTCGTCGCTCACTATCACCTCCCGCGGCGGGTCGGCCCTGCCGAATTCCGGCACTTCGGCTAACCAATTAAGTACCCATCCAACCGTTTACTGTCAAGCGGTTGTGTACCAGGCATGTTAACTCTAACCGTAACTCTTGATCATCAACCGGACGGCTGTTACGCTCCGGGCAACCTGCTGTGCTGGGAGGATAGCGATGGCCCGATCCGACACTGAAGCCGGCGCTTCCGCAGGAGCCGCCGAGGACTACGATGTCTCGCGGCGCAGCGAGGTGGCCAAGCTGCGCAAGGGGGCCATCGGACTCGGCGGCGTGCTGTTCCTGACCGTCACCGGCTCCGCGCCGATCACCGCCATGATGCTCAACGTGCCGATCATGGTCGGTAGCGGTCAGGGGACGGGCGCCCCGGCGGCGTTCCTGTTCGCCGCCATCGTGCTGGTGGTGTTCTCGGTCGGCTACGTGGCCATGGCGCGGAAGAAGACCACGGCGGGCGGGTTCTACTCCTTCATCAGCCACGGCCTAGGGCGCGATCTCGGATTGGGCACCGGCTTCGCCTCCGTGGCCGCCTACTCGGTGTTCGAGGCGTCGCTGGCGGGCGGATTCGCGTACTTCCTGGGCGGCAAGCTGAACGCGTTCGGCGTGAACGTCAGCTGGCCGTGGCTCGCCCTGGGCATGGTCGCGCTGATCGGGGTGCTGACCTACTTCGACGTCAGCTTCTCGTCCAGGATCCTGGCGCTCGGGCTCATCACCGAGGTGCTCATCCTGATCATCTTCGACATCGTCCTGTTCGCCCGCGGGCACTCCCCCAGCGCGAGCGCGCTGAACCCGGTGAACGCGTTCAAGGCCCTGCCGGCGCAGGGCAAGCTGGTCGCGGGCTCGGTCGGCCTTGGCCTGTTCTTCGCCTTCTGGTCCTGGGTCGGGTTCGAGATGGCGCCGAACTACGGCGAAGAATCACGGGATCCCAAGCGGAACGTCCCCCGCGCCCTTTACATCTCGGTGATAGGCCTCGGCGTGTTCTACACGCTCACCTCCTGGGCTTCGCTGTCCGGCTACGCGAACATCCACGACGCCGCGACCCAGTCGCTGAACAGTGCCTACAACTACTTCCTGGCCCCGGCGGGCACCTACGGCGGGCGCTGGCTGGCATCGGTGATGAGCTACCTGATCATCACCGGCTCGTTCGCCTGCGGCATGGCGTTCCACAACACCACCGCCCGCTACTTCTACTCACTCGGCCGCGAGGGGATGCTCCCGTCGCCGCTAGGCCGCACTCACCAGCGCTGGCAGAGCCCGCACATCGCCTCGATCACGCAGTCGGTCATCGCGGCCATCGTGATCGCCCTGTTCGCCATCTTCGCCGGGACCGGCAACCCGGCAACGCAGGCCTACGGCGAGCTGTACGGCCTGATGGCGGTGATGGGCGTGATCATCATCTTGTCCGTTCAGGCGCTGGTCTCGTTCAGCATCGCGATCTACTACCTGCGCTTCCACCGTGACGAGGTGCACTGGTGGAAGACGCTGCTGGCCCCGGCCCTGTCGTTCGTCTCCCAGGCTTTCGTGGTGTACCTGCTGTTCGCGAACTTCTCGTCGGTGGCCGGCACCTATCCGCTCGCGAAATGGCTGGGCCCGATCGACGCCGTGGTCGCGGTGGCCGGCGTGGGCGCCGCGTTCTGGTTCAAGTACCGGCGCCCGGCCAAGTACGAGCTGGCCGGCCGCCTGATCAACGAGGGGCTGTGACGTTGGCTGTGACGTTGGCTGTGAAAAGCGCGGCGAGCTTCGCGCCGAATTCCGCGGGCGACCGGAGCAGCTGAGCCCCGAGGTCGGCGGTTCCTTCCGCGATGGTGAGGTGCTCACCGGCCGGCGACCATGCCTTCGCCTCGGCGGCGCTGACCCGGGAGCCCGTCATGACGGCGAGATGCCCCGCGACCGGGGCGTCACTGGCGGGCCACTGATAGGTGGTGTGAGCCGCGATGTCGGCCCGGAGCTGCCGGGCGAGCATGGCCACGAATTCGGGATCCTCCCAGACCCAGTCCGGCCACACCCCGATGTCTCGTGCGTACTGGCTGAACTCGTCGTCCGAAAGCGTCTCGGCCTCGGCGGTGAGGTCATCCGAGGGCCCGAACCGGGCGTCCACGACAATCAGCCGCTCCGGATGGACACCGCGGTAGTGCAGCTGCCTGGAGCACTCGTATGCCACGACCGCGCCGAAGCACACGCCGACGAATGAGACCGCCCGGCCACGAGCCAGGTCGGTAATGGTCGCGGCCACGTCCCGTGCGTTGTCCTCGACCGTGTGCAGCAGCGGTTCCGACAGCCTGTTTTCGCGTCCGGGCAGGCGGACCGCCACCAGGGCGACCTCCGCGCCGCGCGGGGACTGGACCTCGAGCCACACCGAAGCCCCGGTGCCCCCCTGGCCGATGGCGAAAAGCAGGTGCTGGGCGGACCTGTCTCCGTCAATCCACAGGTAGCGGGTGTCATCGTCCTGGCCTTGCCCCATCTGACCTCCGCTCCTCTATGAGCGCGGCGACGTTGAGGATGGTGCGGGCCTTGAACAGGTCATGAATGCTGAAGTGGACACCCAGCCTGGTCTTCAGCCGGGCAACAATCCTCGTGGCCTTCAGCGAATTCCCGCCCAGGTTGAACAGATCTTCATCGCAGCCCACGCTGGCGGTGCCGAGTATCTCCTGCCAGATCGCGGTCAGTTCACCGACGAGCGGTGAGGACGGGGGCGGCTCAGAGCGCAGTGACGCCAGTGGCGTCAGTGGCGCTAGTGGCCTCAGTGGCGCTAGTGGCGTCAGTGGCGCCCACAGCTCGTCGGGCATCGACCGGAGAGCCTGGTAATCCAGCTTGCCGTTACTGGTGAGCGGCAGGGAATCGATGCGGCGGAATTCCCGCGGAACGGCGTAACCCGGAAGATCACGCCGAAGCTGGTCTTGCAGTTCCCGCTGGTCCGGGCCTCCCGCCGCGGTGTCGTCCGCCACCAGGTACGCCACAATGCGGGCTTCCTCCGTTTGCCCGATAAGCACTGCCGCACACGCGCGCACTCCCCGGATGCGCCCGAGAAGCTCCTCGATCTCCTCCAGTTCAACTCTGGCGGCATGGATCTTGACCTGGCGATCCACCCGGCCCAGCAGGACCAGTTCGCCCGCTTCGCTGATGTACCCGTAATCCCCGGACCGGTAAAATCGCGCTGAACCGTTGCCTGGCGTGACTGACGTGACTGATGTTTCTGGTGTGCCTGATGTACCTGGTGTGACACCGAGATAGCCCAGCGCTACTCCTGGGCCGCCGATCCACACCTCTCCTTTCTCACCCGCCGCCACGGGCTCGGCACGCTCATTCCTGATCTCGACGGTCACCCCGCTGATAGGCAGGCCGGCGGACCCGGCATCCTCCGGAGAACTGACTCTTTTGGTCGTGACCCAGATCGTGGCCTCGGCGGGCCCGTAGGCATTGAACATGCGGCGCCCCGGAGCCGCCCAGCGCTCCGCGACCCTGCCCGGCAGCGCCTCACCGGCGAACACGACCGTATGCAGGTCAGAAGGTACCGGAGCCGCGGTGACGGCGAGGGCGGAGGGGGTCGCGGTGATCTGGCTGATACGGTCGCGGATCAGAAGGTCGCTGAGGGTGTCTCCCGGCAGTTTCCCGGCCTGCGGCCGCAGGACAAGTGCCGCCCCGGCGCCTGCCGCCATGGCAACGTCGAAGACCGCGGCGTCAAAGCTCCACGGTGCCCACTGCAGCACCCGGTCCGCTGCTGTGAGACCGAATAGTCTTCGCTGCTCGGCAATGAGATTGGCGAGCCCAGCGTCAGGAACGATCACTCCCTTGGGCTCCCCGGTGGAACCGGAGGTGTGGATGACATAGGCCGCCGAGGCGTACCGGTCCGTGCGCGGGCCTTTTTCGCAGATGCCGCGAGCCGACAGGTCTGCCAGCAATGCCGGGCCAGAAGTGGACAGGCACGGCCGGCACTGCCGCACGATACGTTCCCGCCTGCTGCTGCCCAGATTCTCGTCGAGCACGAGGAACGCGGCGCCCGCCAGGGAAACAGCGAAGAGCGCGACGAGAAACTCAATCGTGGCATCCGCGTTCAGGGCGACGAGGCAGCCTCGCCCGATACCGCACTTGTTCATCTCCGCGGCGCCCAGGCTGGCTTGGCGTACGAGCTGGCCATATGTGATGGAGGACACCAGGTCTTCGGCGGCAACGGCGTTCGCGTCCACGGCGGCGGAGCGCATGAGCGCGGCCGGCAGAGCCCGCCGGCTCCCTTCCGCTTGACCGGTCATGCTAAGCCTCTTCGCTTCGATTCTTCGAGGCAAACGAGGAGAGCGCTCTAAGCTCGCCGATCAGTGGCGAGGACACGGCATCAGCGCCCGGATCGATCAGCTGCTCCCTGACCAGGGCGTTGAAGAGGGTCACATACCGCTTCACGCCCTCATACGACATGCCCTGTCTCTGGAGATAGAAGATGCTCCATTGCTCAAAACCCCACTGTGGCAGCCACGTGGATTCCTTGACGTTCCAGAAGAAATGCTCAACAAAATCCGCCGCGGTATCGGAGTCCATGGTGCTGTGGCGCCAGTTGAAGGCTTGGCCTTCGATGCTGTACCGGTCGCGCTGCTGCCAGATGGGGGTGGCAGGGTCGCAGTACCATAGTTGCGCACGGTAGTATTCCGGCCGCCCCTCGTCGAGGAGGGAAAGGGTTTCCATGACAGTATCCGCGGTCTCTCCCGGAAAGCCCACTATGAGGGAAGCGTAGGTGGAGATCCCGTACTTCCGGAAGTCGCCCATGGCTCTCATGTAGTCATGGCGGCGAGCGGTCTTCTGCATGCTCTCCAGAATGCTGTCGCTCCCGGATTCGACGCCCAGGAAGACTCCTTCGCAGCCGGCCTCACGCATGCGCGCGATGATGGACTCGTTGCCGTAGTCAGACCTGTAGAAGCAGTTCCATTTGAAGGGGTACTTTCTTTCGATCATCAGGCCGAGGATGGACTCGAAGCGCCTTTTCGGAACATTGAACGTGTCGTCGATGAAGGTCAGGGTGTCGATGGTGCCGATCTCGGCGATGTGGTCCAGTTCGGTCCCTATCTCCTCGATGGGGAGGTAGGTGTACTTGCCCGCCCGTGCGGGAAAGCCGCAGAAAGCGCAGTGAAAAGGACATGACTTCGCGGTCCTGGTCGCGAGGAACCTACCGTATTCAGACGCTGGGAAAAGCGTGTAGTCGGGCTTCCCGGTGACCAGGCTGTTTGATTCCGGTACCTGTTCCGTGTAATGAAATGTCCCGTCGGCCGCCCGGATCGCGAGATTCGGTACCTGAGAGAGACCGGATTGATTTTTCAGGCTCCGCATGACCTCGGACAGGGTTGCTTCGCCCTCGCGGGTGATGACATAGATGTCCCCGCCCAGGTAATCAAACAGGTCATCTGGCCTGTCTTCGCCAGATTGCTGGAACTGATTTTGAATGTAAGGGCCGCCTATGATGATGACCGTGTCCGGGGATCCCTCGCGGACAGCGGATACGATCTCACGTACCGGGTCCGCATGGATATAGAAAGTGGTGGTGATGGCCACGGCCCGGCAGCGCCCGCCGCGGAGCTTGGTCATGAGCTGCTGCCTGCCGCGCTGGAACAAGTTGACGTAGTCGAAGGTGAACCCGTCCGCGTGGAGCCGGGACCCGAGGATAAGGACGGCGGGAGCGAGGAAATCGACATTCGTCAAGGTAGCGGGCAGGCCTGGCCGGTGTTCCTCCCGCAGCGCGTTGAGCAGGTCCAGCGCGCGATGCGGGCGGCCACGGTAGGTGACGAAGGCGAGGCGCAGGTCCCTGAATGACCCGGACTCTTCCCCGGCGGCCCTCACCAGCTCGGTGTAGTCCTCGAACCTGCCCTCGTTGAAACCGATGATCAGGCAGTCGACCTGCGCCCGGCTGGTATCACTCATCGTGTCCTCCCGCGGATAAGAGATGGGCGCGCAGCGCGGCGCCGGCCTGCTCGGTCGTGAGGGTCCCGCCGATGTCCGCCGTGCACTGGCCGGCGGCCACCACCACGGATACGGCCTTGCGCACGGCTTCAGCGGCACTGGTGTGACCCAGCCACTCGGCGAGCATGGCGCCGCTGAGGATCGCCGCCAGCGGGTTGGCGATGCCCTGCCCCGCGATGTCCGGGGCCGTGCCGTGCACCGGCTCGAACAATCCCGACCGGGTGACCGGGTTGACGTTCGCCGACGCCGCGAGCCCCAGGCCGCCGGCCACTTCGGCGGAGATATCGCTCAGGATGTCGCCGTAGGAGTTGTTGGTGACGATAACGTCGAACTGCTCCGGGTCCGACACGAGCTTCATCGCGGCCACGTCGACGTAGAGATGAGCCGCGGGCACGTCCGGGTGGGCCGCCCTGGCGTCGGCCCAGCATCGCTGCCAGAGCCGGCCCCCGGAGCGCACCGCGTTGGATTTGTCCACCATGCATACACCTCGGCGGGCGATCGCGAAGGCGTGCTCCAGGATGCGGCCCACCCCCATGGCGGTGCTCACTTCCGCGTCGATCGCGACCTCGCTGGCCGTGCCCTCGTGCACCGATCCGCCGACGCCGGTGTAGAGGCCCTCGGTGTTTTCCCGCAGGATGACACAGTCGATATCCCGGGGGCTTCCGTCGCGCAGCGGGCTCAGCCGGTGATGCCACAGCCGCGCCGGGCGCTTGTTGATGAACAGGTCAAGTCCCAGCCGCAGCCGCAACAGCACGCTGCGGGCGTAGTCGGTCGCGGCCACGCGCGGGTCACCGATCGCGCCGAACAGGACCAGGCCGCTGTCGCGGATCCGCGCGAAGTCGGCCTCGAGCATGGCCGTTCCAGTGCTCAGGTACGTGGCGGCGTTGATGTGGCCGAGCTCCACGAACGTCAAGCCCAGGCCCAGCGCGTCGAGCGTCTCGACTGCCTGCCGGGTGACCTCGGGGCCGATGCCGTCGCCCGGTATCACGATGATGTCGCGCATGTCGCACTCCTTACTCGCCGTTTGCCAACCGCTGGCGGCCTCGGCCTGTCATGCCAGCAGGTTCCGGTCAGCCGCGTCGAGGACGTCGGGTGCCCGGTTGAAAGCCACCCTGATGTAGGCGCGGCCGCGGGCGGGATCGGCGAAGAACCCTGTGCCCGGGACCACCAGCACCGCGCGTTCGTCGAGAAGCTGGCGCACGTACTCCGGTGCGCCGGCGCCGGTGACGGCCGAGATGCCGGCCAGCAGGAAACAGCCTCCGTCCGGGGTGCTGCACTGCAGCCCCATGGCCCGCAGCGTCCTTTGCATCCGGTCGCGGCACCTGACGAGCTCCGAAGCAGGGTCCCACCAGTCGCCTCGCAGCACTCCCGCCTGGCTGGCCCCGTACTGGAGCGGGGCAGCCGCCCCGTTGGTGGTCACCTCGTGGACCCGCCGCAGCAGCTGGGTGCGGCGCGGGCCGGCGCGCAGGAAACCCAGCCGCCAGCCGCTGATGGCCAGGCTCTTGGACAGCGACCCGACAACGATGCCGTACGGGCGCATCCGGGGGATGTCCGCTATCGACAGGTGGACCCTGCCGTCGAACACCAGGCCCGCGTACACCTCGTCCGATATAACGGTCACCCCCCACCGCTCGCAGGCCTCGGCGATCTCGTTCAGCTCCTCGAAGGAGAGCGTGCGGCCGGTCGGGTTGCTGGGGGTGTTGAGGACAATCGCGCGGGTGCGCGGGCCGAAGGCGGCGGTCAGCGCCCGCGAGTCCAGCCGCCAGTCCGGTGGAGTGAGCGGGACGAAACGCGGCAGACCGCCGGCGAGGGTGATCGCACCGAGGAAGTTCTCGTAAAAGGGCTCAAGGACGATCACCTCGTCCCCTGGATCCACCGTGGCCAGCAGCGCGACGCACAGCGCTTCGGTCGCTCCGACGGTGACAGTGATCTCGGTGGCCGGATCGGCGGGAGTGTTCAGCGACAGGGCGATCTGCCTGCGCAAGTCGGCTTCCCCCCAGGGATCCTCGTACTGGTTGCGGCCAGCGTGCAGGGCCGCGGCCGCGGCCGCGATCATCGCACCAGGCGTTTGCGGGCAGGATGGTGTGCCCACCGCCAGGTCGATGGCGCCGCGGGCGCGGGCCAGCAGGAACAGCTCGGTGAGGCCGCTGCCCAGCAGGTTCCGTGCCCGGTGCGAGGAACTGGAGCGGACCGGCATGCCTTCGGCCAGCGTCCCGGTCATCGCGCCATTCCCGGCCGACCCGGCTGACGGCCGGCTACCGCACCTTGCGAGAGCGACGGCAGCCAGTGGTTCCGGCCTCGCTCGTGGGCGGCGATCGCGTCGTCGGCCTCCAGCGTCTCGTCGATGTCGTCCCGCCCGGTCAGCACCAGCCAGCGTCCCCGCTCGTCCACCTCGAACCCGAAGCCGCGGCCGCCGCCGCGGACCTCGCAGCCGATCAGGTCCACCGTGATGAACAAGCCGGCGGCCTCCCCGGCCCGCTCCGACAGCCAGGACACCGCGGCGGCGGGCAGCGCGACCGCGAGCAGGCCGTTCTTCCAGGCGTTGCGCCAGAAGATGTCACCGAAGCTGGACGCCACGACCGCGGCGAACCCCCAGTCACGCAACGCCCATACCGCGTGCTCACGGGAACTCCCGGTGCCGAAATTGTGCCCGGCGATCAGTACCGTGGCACCGGAAACCGCGGGGTCATTGAGTACGAAGCCCGGGTCCGCCGCCCGCCAGCCGGCGAACAAGCCGTCGGCGTACCCGGTCTTTGTCAGCCGTTTGCAGAACTGGGCCGGGATGATCTGGTCGGTGTCGACGTCATCGCGGCGCAGCGCGACGCTGCGCCCGGTGTGTTCAGTGATGGGTCGCATCGGTTCTCCTACAGATCGCCGGGCGCGGCCAGGTGCCCGGCCACGGCGGTGGCGGCCGCGACCGCGGGTGAGACCAGGTGGGTCCGCGCCCCGGGCCCCTGCCGGCCCTCGTAGTTGCGGTTGGAGGTGGAGGCGACCCGTTCGCCGCGGCGCATCCGGTCGTCGTTGAGGCCCAGGCACATGGAGCAGCCCGAGAGCCGCCACTCGGCGCCAGCCCGTATGAAGATCTCGTGCAGCCCCTCCGCCTCGGCTTGCTGGCGCACGGTCATCGAGCCAGGAACGATCAGCATGCGGACGGAGCCGGCGAGCTTGCGCCCGCGCAAGACCGCGGCGGCCGTGCGCAGGTCCTCGATCCGGCCGTTGGTGCACGATCCGACGAAGACGGTGTCGATGGCGACCTCGCGCAGCGGCGTCCGCGGGGCCAGCGCCATGTACTCCAGGGCACGCTGGGCCGCGGCACGTTCGGCCTCGCTTGGGTAGCTGTCCGGGGACGGGACACAGCCGTCCAGCGGTACTGCCTGGCCGGGGTGGGTCCCCCAGGTGACGAAAGGGCTCAAGGCGGACACGTCCAGGCGCACCGTCCGGTCGAACACGGCGCCATCGTCGGTCCGCAGCGACCGCCAGTACGCGAGCGCGGCATCCCAGTCCGCGCCCCGCGGCGCGAAGGGGCGCCCGCTCAGGTAGGCGAACGTGGTGCTGTCCGGGGCGACCACGCCGGCCCGGGCCCCAGCTTCGATGCTCATGTTGCACATCGTCATGCGGCCCTCCATCGAAAGCTGCTCAACGGCGGCGCCGCGGTATTCGATGACGTGACCACGTGCCCCGTTGGCACCAATGTGAGCGATCAGTGCGAGGATCAGGTCCTTGGGCGTCACGCCGGGCGGCGTGATCCCGTCGAAGTCGACGGCCATGTGGCGGGACCGGGGAATCGCCAGCGTCTGTGTCGCCAGGACGTGCTCGACATCGCTGGTTCCGACGCCGAAGGCGAGCGCCCCGAACGCGCCGAGCGTGGCGGTGTGGCTGTCCCCGCAGATGACCGTCATGCCTGGCTGTACCAGCCCCAGCTCCGGCGCGATCACGTGCACAATGCCCTGCCCGGCGGCGCCGTGCCGGAGATGCTCGATGCCCCATTCGGCACAGTTGACCCGCAGCTGCTCGACCTGCGCCAGGCCCATCTCGTCGGAGAAGACAAGCGACGTGGTCGGGACGTTGTGGTCCTCCACCGCCAGCGTGAGGTCTGGGCGGCGTACCCGCCGGCCGGCCAGTCTCAGGCCATCGAACGCCTGGGGTGAACTCGCCTCGTGGATCAGGTGCAGGTCGACGTACAGGAGGTCGGCGCCTCCGGCCGCCGGCTGGATGCGGCTGCCGTCCCACAGCTTGGCGGCCAGCGTCCTGGCCGCCATCACGAGCCGGCCCGGGCCGGGACGTGACCGGCGATCCGGTCCGTGAGGATCTGGCGGAGTACCCCGATCTCCACGCAGTCACCACTGACCCGGTCGGCCACGTATTCGCGGTAGACCTCGTCCAGCAGCTCGCCGTTCGCCGTCGCGCCGAGCTGCTCCAGCAGGTATCGCAGGACGTTGCGGCCGGAGTGCCGCCCGACGAGGATAGCCCGCTGCCGGCCGAACCGTTCCGGCTCGGCGAACTCGTACGTCACCGGGTTGCGAAGCAGGCCCGCCTGGTGAATCCCCGCCTGAGTGGCGAAGGCGTTGTCTCCGAAGATCGGCTTGTGCCGTATGGCCGCGGGTCCGATGGCCGCGTCGAGCAGCTGGAAGACCTGGTACAGCCCGGCGGTGTCGATGCTCGTCGTGGCACCGATCTGACCGCTCTTGTACGCGAGCACCGCCGTCAGCTCTTCCATCGCGGTGTTCCCGGCGCGCTCGCCGATGCCGGCCACGGTCGTCTGCACCTCGTGGGCGCCTGCCTCGATGGCGGCCAGCGCGTTCGGTAGCGCCAGGCCCAGATCGTTGTGACAGTGCACGGAGACGGTGATCCCGGCCGGAACCCACGACACGACCTTCGCCACCAGGTCACCCATCTCGGCCGGCACCAGGCACCCGGTGGTGTCCGCCAGCGCGACCGTGGCGGCGCCGCCTTCAAGCCCGGCGTCGATCAGCGGGCGCAGCAGGTCATCGGTGCCCCGGCTGGCATCCTCCAGGCCAAGCGTTATATCGGTGAAGCCGAGTGAGCGGGCGAACGGGAAGCTGTCGGCAATCTCACCGATGGCTTCGGAGCGGCTGATCCCGCGCTTGTGCCGCAGGTGCACGTCGCTGCCGGTGGCCATGATCTGGAGCTGATGGTTGTGCACCCCGCCCGCTTCGGCCGCCCGGGTGATGTCGCTCCTGGTGGCCCGGTTCAATGTGGCGAACTTCGCCGTGGTCAGCGCCTTGGAGATGAGCTGGGTGGCGTGGAAGTCGCTGTCCGAGGAACTGGGAAACCCCGCCTCGACCGTGGTCACCCCGATGGCCTCGATGGCCAGCGCGAGGCGGAGCTTCTGCTCCGGCGACATCGCATTTCCCGGGGCCTGCTCGCCGTCACGCAGAGTCGAATCGAAGATGCTGATCCGCCGCTGCTCAGAATCCATGACCTTCCGCTCCGATCTGCCGTGTAACAAATCCCGGTGGCATTGCACGATTGGGCACGCCTTCAGCTTCCTCAGCCGCGACATGCTCGGGCAATGCTTTTAAGCCAGGACTAAAAAGCACTTTTTGGCGGCCATTGTGGCGCCCATTGGAACCGGCCTGTTGGAACCGGCCTGTAAGAAAAGGCATACGCACGCAGAAACAGCGCGCGGACCAATTCCGCATACGCGCTGTAAGTACGTTCTGTCAGGTCGCGAACAATCCTCTTTCAGGATCGGAAAGCACTACGTTCTGGTACCGGGAAGGGGTGGGCACAGCACCGCTGCCGGCACCGAGAAGTTCCGCCCCGAGCGTCGTGATGGTATGGAGCACGCAGACGCGGTGGCGCCTGGTCGTGATGAGCCCAGCCTGGCGCAGCACCGCGGTGTGCTGGCTGACCGCGCCGGCCGAGATGCCGAGCCGCCTGGCCAGTTCGCCCGTGGTGCGGCTTTCCGTCAAGGCGTCCAGCAGGCCGGCCCGGGTATGGCCGACCAGCGCCGCCACCGCCGCCATGGAGGATCCCGCGCCGCCCCACAGGTGCGAGGCGCTGGCCTGGCTGGGCGGCGCCGGGCACACCAGTGTGTACCTTCCGGACCGCTCCGCGGCGCTGACGAGCACACATGAACCCGCGCGCAGGAACAGCGACGGGGTGATGGCAAGTCCCCGGCCGGCCAGGTGAACGTCACAGGCTGGTTCGAGCGGCAGTCTCAGGACTGGCGCCTCCCACCGTGCCCGCGGATGCACCATGGCCAGCAACTGCCCGACACCGCCGGTGGTCAGGATGCGCCCGAGCGCCTCCCGTTCGGCGCCGAGATAACGGCGTGCCCGGCCCCAGTAGGGTGCGACGGCCATGCGGTAGAACTCCTGGACCACGGTGGCGATTTCCTGTCTGCTGTGGCCCGCCGAGGCCAGCCGGCGTTCATCGGTGCCCGAAGGCGTGGCGAGCAGCCAGAGCAGGTCGGGCACGGGGCGGAACGCGCGGGCCATCGCGCTGATCGCCGCCCGCCGGGCGCCCAGCACCTGACGGACCTGCTGGCGCCAGTCCTCGTAGGCCATGGCGCCCGGCCGCCCGAGCATGTCCAGCGCGAAGACCGTTTCCGCGATCGGGCCGATGGTGACCGCGACACTGACCCGGCTCAGGTCGGCGGCGGTGAAGTGGATCTCCATCTGGCATCGGATCTCAGCGTGGTGACGGCCCGCGGCCGTCACCGCCGGTGCGAAGTACGGCGTCGACATGCCGTCGTACCGCGGCCCGGTCAACCTTGCCGGCCTGATTCCGCGGCAGCTCGGCGAGCATGATGACACGTGCCGGGACCATGTACGGGGGCAGTTGCCTGCGCAGGTCGGCGGTGACCGCGACCGGGTCCGGCCGGGAACCCGCTGCGGGCAGCAACGCCAGGTACACCCCGGCGCGGGCTGGCTCGGGTCCACAGGTGACGGCGACCGCGCAGGCGACCGACGGTGACCGCTCGGCGACCATCTCGATCTCGCCCAGCTCGATCCGGTGGCCACGGATCTTCACCTGGTCGTCGCGGCGGCCGTGGAACTCGTACTGCCCGTCCTCGCGCTGGCTGCAGATGTCGCCAGTGCGGTAGATACGGTTGCCGGCCGGGCCGGTGACGAATGCCTCGCGAGTCAGCTCGGGATCGTTCACGTACCCGGCGGCCAGGCCGGTGCCGGACAGGCACAGTTCCCCCCGCTCGCCGGGCTCGACCGGGCGCAGCCGTCCATCGAGGATCTCAGCCGCCATGCCGGCGATCGGCCGGCCGATCGGTACCGGGTCCGGCAGCGGGCCCTGTAGCGGGCCCTGTAGCGGGCCGGCCTGAGCGGGCCCTACCAGCCCGAGCAGCGCGGCGATCGTCGCCTCGGTCGGACCGTAACCGTTCCACAGTTCCTTGGTCACGCTGTGCAACTGCTCGGCGAGCGCGGCGGGCAGTACCTCGCCACCGCTGCCGACCACGGCCTCGGCGAGGGCATCGCTTAGATAGGGCAGCAGCATCCGGAACATAGTGGGTGTCGCGGCAGCGGCGTGCACCGGCGCCCCGCGCAACCAGGCCGCGAACCTCTCCGGGTTGCGGGCGGCGTGGGCCGGCGCCACCACCACCGTGCCGCCCATCACCAGAGGCGCCAGTGTCTCTACGAGGGCCATGTCAAAGGCTGGGCTGCAGTGGGCCAGCATCCCCCGGCCTGGTCTCAGGCGGAACATCTGGCCGCAATGGATCAAGACGTTGACCAGCCCGGCATGGCCCACCTCCACTCCCTTGGGCTGCCCCGTGGACCCCGAGGTGAACAGGATGTACGCCAAGCCCGCCGCCGTCGGCCCGGGCGAGGATCCGGCGGCCCCGTCCGCGCGGATCTCGGCGGTGACCTGTGCGGCCAGGCCGTCCGCGCCAGGCGCGGCCAGGCAGGCGACGCAGCCGGCCTGGCGGAGCTGGTACGCCCTCCGCTGCGCGGGGCTGGCCGGGTCGACCGGCACGGGGACCGCGCCGAGAAGCCAGCTCGCCAGCAGGGCAACGGCGAAGCCGGTACCGGGCCCGGTCTCGACCGCGACCCGGTCACCAGGGCCTACGGCCGCGGCGGCCAGTTCCCGGGCGCGGACCCGGGCCTGTTCCAGCAGCCCGCGGTAGCTGAGGCTGCGGTCACCGTCGAGTATCGCCGGCGCGTCGGGCCGGGCCCGGGCCCGGGACCGGATCAAGCCGAGCGTCGCTGAGCCAGGAGCGGGCCGGGCCGGGTCACGCATGGCCGCCAGTCCCTGGTTTCCCGGCGCCGGCACTCGCCGGTGCCGGCTCTCTCGGGCCCGGCTCTCTCGGGGCCGGCTCCCCCGAGGGCGTGGTGGCACCGGCCAGGGCAGCCACCAGGTCGGCGAGGACCGGGTGGTCGAAGAGGATGTCCAGCGGAAGATCCCGTCCGGTGACCCGGCGCAGCCGCTCGGCGAACTCAACCGCGAGCGCCGAGTGACCGCCCAGGTCGAAGAAGTGGTCCCCGTCCTGCGGCGCGGCGACCTGGAGGAGGTCCCGCCAGATTTCCGCCACCGCCTCGCGCGGACCCGGGCTACCCGGGCGCGCGCCGGCCGGGGAGGACCGGCGCGTGGCCAGGTACCCGTTGATAGCCAGCACATCGATGCGGGACCGGGCGTAGGTGGCGACAGCCTCGGCTGGTGTCCGGACGATCGGCTGCCCGCGCAGGTTGAACGAGGTGTTCAGCAGCACCGGCAGGCCGCGCAGCTCACCGAACCGCCGGAGCAGGCGCCAGAACAGGGGCGCGGTCTCCCGGTCAACCACCTGGACCCGCGCGGAACCGTCCACGTGGGTCACCGCGGCCAGCAGCGTCCGGTAACCGGCCCGGACCGGTGCCACGAACAGCATGTGCTGATAGAGATGCTCCTGCCCGGCGGGGATATCGAAGTACCGGCCGGCGTCCTCGGCTGGCACGGCGGGCGCGAACGGGCGGAATTCCTCCCGCTGCTTGACGACTTCGTTGAGGTGGGCGCGCATGTGCCCGGCGGCCGGGTCCGCGAGGATGCTGCGGTTGCCCAGCGCCCGCGGGCCGAACTCCATCCGCCCCTGGAACCAGGCGACCACGTTGCCGGCCGCGATCAGCGCCGACACCTCGCCGAGCAGTTCCTCATCGGCCAGCTTCTCGACGCGGTACCCGGGATCCAGGGCGGCCAGTGCGGCCTCGGTGTCGGCCGCGGTGAACTCATCACCCCAGTACGGCATCGTCATCCGCCGCCGGGGCGTGCCGGGCGCCATCTGGTGAAGCTGCCACAAGGCCGCACCGAGCGCGCTGCCGTCATCACCGGCCGCTGGCTGTACGAAGATGTCGCTGAACATACCGCTGCGGGCCAGCAGGCCGTTGGCCGTGCAATTCAGTGCCACGCCGCCGACCAGGCACAGCGGGCGCGGCGGCCGCCCGGCCACCGCCGGGCGCAGCACGTGCAGGACCGCCTCCTGCAGGCAGTCCTGCACGGTCGCGGCGATGTCCATATGCCGCTGGCTGATCTGCTCGCCGGGATCACGAGGCGGCCCGAAGAGCTCGGCCAGGCGCCGGACCGCGCCCCGGTGGGTCTCCCGCTCGGCGGGGCTGGTGTCAAAGCTGAGCAGCGGCACCGTCAGGCCGCCGTCGGGGCCGAGCCGGACCAGTTCACCCGCGGCGCTGGCGAACCGGCTGGAATCGCCGTAAGGGGCCAGGCCCATCACCTTGTACTCGTCCATCCCGGCGAGAAACCCGAGGTAGTGCGTAACAAGGCCGTACAGCAGGCCGAGCGAGCTCGTCACCGGATAGCTGCGGCGCCGGATGAGGTCCGGGCCGACGCCGTCGAACACAGTGATCGACTCCGTCTCACCGCTGCCGTCCGCGACGAGGACCACTGCCTCGTCGAATCCGCTGAGATGGTACGAGCTGGCGGCGTGTGACAGGTGGTGCGGGACCCGGACCAGCCGCCGCCGCCACTCGCCGCCCGGGAAGTGCTGGCTGAGCACGTCCAGCTGCACCTGCTCACAGAAGACCTCGCTGAACCACCGCCGGGTGAACTCGTCCAGCTCGAACCGCCGCGACGGTTCGTACCGGAAGCCATGCGCCACGAAGGCGACATCGTCGATGGCGGCGCCGGCGGCACCAAGGCAGGCGGCAATCGCCTCGGCCGGGAAGATGTTCGTGCCCTTCCCGCCCCGGTAGCGCTCCTGCGCCGCCGCCGCGAGCACGCCGTCCTCGCTGACCAGCGCGGCTGCCGAGTCCAGTCCTTGCACCATCCGGCGTTCCCGCGGACCGAGATCGGCCACCAGCCGCTCTTTGAAGGCAATGCTGTGGTGAAGCCCGCTGATCCCGAGGACGAGCACGTCAAACACACTCCTGCCGTGGGGAAAGGTTGCTAGGGGGAAAGGTTGCTATGGGGGACGCGCACGGCTAGTTCCGTGCTTCGTTCGCGGCAGGTTCGGGCTCGGCCTTTTCGCCGCCGGGGGGAGGCACCGGCACTGCCTCCTGCTCTGCAGCCGGGCGGGTCAGCAGCCACAGCCCGCATAGCGCGGTCACGACCGCCAGCACGGCCAGCAGAATCCGGTAGTCCACGACGGCGATCAGAGCCGCGCCGAGCCCGATGGACACCGTCTGCGGCACGGTTATCATGACCCCGGCGGTGGTGAAGACCCGGCCTTGCAGCCGCGGCGGTGTGCGCCGTTGCAGCGCGGTGTTCCAGGCGATCGCGAACCAGGTGATGGCGGCGCCGCCCGCGACCGCCCCGGCGATCACCGGATACACCGATCTGACCGCGAGGGTGAGGCTGGCAAGCGCCAGGCCGGCCAGTGCCCCGCCGACAACCCGGGCCTCGCCAGCGGCACGCAGCAGCCGCGCCCCGGTGATACCCGCCACGATGGCCCCCGCTCCCTCGAGGCTCGCGATCACGCCGAAGAACGTGGGGGGGCGGTGCAGCCCGTGCTGGATCACGACGAAGATCATCGGCTCCAGGAATCCCACGGTGCCGAAGGCGATCGCGCTGACGATGGTGACCCTGGCCAGCAGCGGGACCGACCATATATAACGCAAGCCCGCCAGCGTTTCAGCGCCGAACCGCCCGCTGGCGGGCTCGGGATCGGATTCGGCGACCCGCACGGTGGAGAGCGCGACGATGGCGGCGAGGAAGCTCGACGCGTCGAGCACGGCCAGCACGTGGCCGCCGGTCACGGCGTATATCGCCGATCCGGCGAGCGGCGCGAGGATCCTGGTGAAACCGGTCAGCGTGCCGAACGCCGCGTTGGCGGATCCGAGGTCGGTATCGGGCAGCATGTCTTTGATCAGCGCGTTACGCGCCGGGCCGAGCACGGTGAGGGCGGAGCCGTACGCGATCGCGACCGCGAAGATGACCGGGACCTGGGCCCTGCCGTGCACCAGGAGCAGCGCCAGCACCGAGAGCGCGGCGAGCACGTTGGTCACGATCAGCAACCGCCTGCGCCTGACCCGGTCGATCAGGCGCCCGGCCAGCGGGGCGAACAGCGCCGGCAGGCCGGTAGCCAGGAACACGGCGCCCGCGGCCGAACTGCTGCCCGTGAGGTTCTTGACCCAGATACCGAGGACCAGCAGCAGGGCGGTGTCCCCGAAACCAGACAGGGCATCGCCAATGTACAGCCGCCGGAACCGGCGGTCAGTGAAGGCACTCACTCAGATACGCACCTTTCGGTTCGCCGGTACTGCGCGATCGGGTCAAGCTGGACCTCCAGGTGCCGGTATCCCTGGACCAGATTCGACCGCAGCGGTTGCGGGGTGTTGATCACGGCTGCCGAGTCCGCGAACTCGGCGAGGGCGGCCAGGAGCGAGCGCAGCTCCAGCCGGGCCAGCGCGGCGCCGAGGCAGTGGTGCGGACCGTGGCCGAAGGCCAGGTGCCGCGGAGCCGGGTGCCGGAACCGGAACTCGTCGGCGTTCTCGAAGAACCGCGGGTCCCGGTTGGCCGCGGGCAGCCAAGCCACGACCGCCTCGTCCTTCGCCACCCGCTGGCCCGCGATCTCGACGTCGGCGGTGGCGACCCGAAGGACATGCATCGCGGGTGATGTCCACCGGATGACCTCCTCAACGGCGAGTGTGATCAGGCCAGGATCGGCCCGGAGCTGAGCGAGGAACCCGGGCGCCGTGCTGAGGGCGTGGAAGCACCCGGTAATGGCATGACGGGTTGTCTCGTTGCCGCCGACCAGGACGTTGTCGCAGTTGAGCAGCACCTCTCGCGCGCTGCACCGGGGATCGGCCACCAGCGCGCTGATCAGGTCGTCACCCGGGCTGCGCCGTCGGTCAGCCACCAGGCCAGCCAGGTAAAGGATGAGCTCGGAGTGCGCCGCGGACGGCGACATCTCGCCGAACGAGTCGTCCGCTCCGCCGAAGGCGTGGTTGGTCAGCTCGATCACGAGGTCGCGATCCGCCGCTGGTACACCGAGGATCTGGCCGACGACATCGGCCGGGATGACCGGCCCGATCGAGGCGGCGACGTCGATACGGCCGGCCTCGACGGCGTCGGCGACCAGGCGGCGCACCCGCTGATGGACCGCGTCGCCGATCGTGTCGCTCATCTGCCTCGACAGGAACGGCATGATCAGGCTTCGCAACTGCCCGTGCCGGGAGCCGTCGGCAACCACCAGCATGACGCCGCCCGACACGTCGGGATGGTGGCGGTCGAAGCCGATCATCATCCCGTACTCGGAGGTGAACGGCGCCGTCGGCGCCAGGACGGCGCGGCAGGCGGGGAGGGAGAAGACCGACCAGAAGCCGCCGGGTGACGTGCCGGCCTCGCTCCATGGCACGGCGTCAGCAGCGGCGTACTCGCGCCACCAGGAGAACCGGCCGACGTCGGCATACAGATCTGGATCGCCCAGGTCGAGCGGCTGCCCGGCGGCTCGGGCCGGCCCGCGCTCAGTCATAGGTCCAGCCGTCCGCTCAGGCGGCTGGCCAGTGTGGCCGGGGTGGGATGGGTCATCAGGTCCTCGATTTCCATCTCCACCCCTAGCGCCGCCTCGATGCCGGGGACCAGCCGCATCACCATCACCGAGTCCCCGCCCAGCTCGAAGAAGTCGTCATCGGGGCCTGCGGGTACACCAAGCACCTCGGCGAACAGCTCGCACAGCAGCGACTCCTGGGCGGTGGTCGTCCGGGAGGCTGTCTGCGCGGCGGGCAGGTGCGGCGCGGGGAGGGCGCCGCGGTCGAGCTTGCCATTCGGTGTAAGCGGCATCGCGGTGAGCTGCACGAACGCCGACGGCAGCAGGTAAGCCGGCAGCATGGCGGCCAGCTCATCACGCAGCCGGGCCGGGTCGAACGACCCCGCCGGGGTGACCACCACGTAGCCGACAAGGCGCCGGTTACCCGGCACGTCTTCGCGGAGGGCGGTGGCCGCGGCGGCCACGTCGGCGCAGCGAGCCAGCGCGGCGTCAATCTCGCCCAGTTCGATGCGGAAGCCTCGCAGCTTCACCTGCTGGTCGTCCCGCCCGCGGAACACGACCTGGCCGTCGCGGTTCCACGCGGCGCGGTCACCGGTACGGTACAGCCGCTCCCCCGCCCCGCCGAACGGATCGGCCACGAACCGCTCCGCAGTCAGGCCAGGGCGGCGCAGGTAGCAACGGGCCAGTCCCACGCCGGCCAGGTAAAGGTCGCCGGTCACGCCGGGCGGTACCGGCCGGAGGTAGCCGTCCAGGATGTGCACCCGGATATTCCAGATGGGTCGGCCGATCGGCACGATGCCTGACCGGTCGCTGGCCGGTACGGGCCAGTGGGTGACGTCGATCGATGCCTCGGTGGGCCCGTAGAGGTTGTGCAGCTCCGCCCGGAGGGTGGCGTGGAAACGGCGGGCCAGCTCCGGGTCGAGCGCCTCGCCGCTGCAGATCACCCGCCGCAGGCTGACGCAGTCGGCGGCCGCCGGCGCGGCCAGGAAGGCGGCGAGCACGGAGGGCACGAAATGCGCGGTCGTCACGTGGTGCCGGGCGATGAGGCGGGCGAGCCGGACCGGGTCGCGCTGGTCGTCGGAGCTGGCGATGACGATCCCGGAACCGGCCAGCAGCGGCCAGAGCATCTCCCATACGGACACGTCAAAGCTGAGGCTGGTCTTGTGGACGACCCGGTCGGCGGCGGTCAGGTGGTACTGGGCCTGCATCCACAGCAACCGGTTGACGATGCCGGCGTGCGGTATGACAACGCCCTTCGGGCGGCCCGTCGAGCCGGAGGTATAGATGACGTATGCGGGATGTTCCGGCCGCGGCCCGCCATGCCAGTGCCGGCCGACTGGGTCGTCCGTCGGCTGGCGCCCGATCAGCTCCGCCACGTCAGGTGTGCCGAGCGCGAGGACGCGGGCGGCGGGATAGCCCTCCGTGATAAGTTCGCCGGCGGTTTCCCCGGTCCCCACCACGCAGGCGGGCTCGCTGTCGCGCAGCATCAGTGCCTTGCGCGCGGCGGGGTAGTCCGGGTGGACGGGAAGGTAGGCGGCGCCCGTCTTCAGGGTCGCGAGGATCGCGATCAGGCTCTGCGCGGACCGGGGCAGGACGATGGCCACCACTCGCTCAGGGCCGGCGCCGTAGCTGATGAGAAGGTGAGCGAGCTGGTTGGCCTGGGCGTTCAGGTCAGCGTAGCTGAGCTCATCGTCGCCGCAGTACACGGCCGGCGCGTCCGGGGTGCGATGCACCTGCGCCTCGAACAGGCGCGGCGCAGTGTCGCGCGTGACCGGGCGGTCTGTCGCGTTGGCCCCGGTGAGCTGGTCCGACTCCGGCCTGGTGAGGAGCGGCAGCCGCGCCACTGGCTCATCCGGATGGGTGGTGACGGCCCGCAGCAGTGCGTGGAATCGCTCAAGGATCGCGTCCGCCGTGCCTGGATCGATCAGGTCCGCCTGATGGCTCAGGCGCAGGTGTATCCGGGTGCTGGGCACCACCACGAGGGTCAGCGGATAATGCGTGGCGTCCCGCCCCTCGACGCCGGTGACGGCCAGGTCATCGATGGCCAGGGCGGCGGCACTGGTCGCGACAGGGTAGTTCTCGAACACGTACAGGCTGTCGAACAGCGGACCGGAGATGCCCGTCAGCTTCTGTATCGCGCCCAGCCCGAGGAACTGATGCGGCGTCAGCGCGGACTGTTCGTCGTGCAACCGGGCCAGCAGGGAGCTGAACGGCTCCGCGGGATCGGTGCGCAACCGCACCGGCAGAGTGTCGAGCAGCAGTCCGACGATGCGCTCAGCACCAGCGATGGCCGACGGCCGCCCGGCGGCCGGCATCCCGAACACCACGTCGTCGCGCCCGGTCAGATAGGCGAGCAGCACACCCCAGGCGCTCTGCAGCACAGTGTTCAGGGTCACGCCGCGATTGCGCGCCAGGGCCGTCAAGGCGGCGGTCAGGTCCTCCTCCAGCGCCAGGTCGAGGTCCCGAGGGTAGGACGACGGGTGCCTGGCGCCCAGGCCGGCCAGCAGAGTGGGCTCGCCGAGTCCCGCCAGTGCCCGCCGCCACGCCGCCTCGGCCGACGACCGTTCCTGCGCGGCCAGCCAGCGCAGATAATCGCGGAACAGGACGGCGCGGGGCAGCGCCTCGCCGCCCTGGCGGTGGCCGTACAGACCCATGAGATCGCGGACGAGCAGGGACAGCGACCACCCGTCGAGAAGTATGTGATGGTGGGTGAGGCTGAGGCAGTACCGGTCGGGACGCTTGCGGATCAGGCAGAATCGCAAGAGCGGCGGCCGGCTCATGTCGAACCGGTGCCGCCGTTCGGCGTCCGCGATCTTGGCCGCTTCGGCGTCCGCTTCCGGCTCGGGGAGGGCGGACAGATCGACCTCGCGCCACGGGAGATCAGTGCTCGCGCTGATCACCTGCAACGGATCCCCGGCAAGCCGTTGCCGGAAAGCGGCCCGCAGATTCGGGTGCCGGACGAGCAGGTCCCGCGCCGCCGCGTGCAGCGCCGCGGAGTCGAGCCGCCCAGTGAACTCCAGCGTCAGCTGGGCGATATACAGGTCGGCGCCGGCCTCCTCGTACGTGGAGTGGAAGAGGATCCCCGACTGCAATGGCGTCAGGGGCAGGAGGTCAGCCAGCTCCCCATAATCGCCCGTGATCGCGTCGATCTCTTCCGGGCCGATGCTGACCAGCGGAAAGTCCGAAGGAACAAGTGCCGCCGCCGGTGTCGCGATGGCGGTCACGAGCACTCGGAGCGCACGAAGCCATTCGTCGGCCAGTTCGCGGGCCCGGGCTTCCGGCACGGCGCCGGCGGCCCATGTCCAGATGGCGCGGAGCTCGGGCCCGTCAGCGAGGTCTACCGTCACGGCATTCAATGACAGGCAGAACGGCAGTGGCATGTCGCTGTCGGCGCCACCATCCATTGTGTCCTGCGGCAGCGGAGTCCAGTTTCCCGCCGTAGCGCCGCCGCTTAGGCGGCCGAGGTAATTGAATCCGATGTGCGGGCCGGTCAGTGCGGCAAGCTCCGGTCCGGCGTCCCGGTTCAGGTAGCGCAGCACCCCATAGCCGATGCCGTTGTCGGGGACCGCTCGCGTCTGCTCTTTAACCCGCTTGAGAAGCCTGCCGACGGCTGGGCCGCCCGCCCACAGGTCGGCCCAGTCCACCTCCCCTAGGTCCAGCCGCAACGGGAACAAGCTGGTGAACCAGCCAACTGTGCGGGACAGGTCGACATGCTCGGCCAGCGTAGGCCTGCCATGGCTCTCGACGCCGAGCAGCACCCCGCCGCTCGTCTCGTCGCTGGGCCGGCTGGACGCGACGGCGATGGCCACCGCGGCGAGCAGTGCCTCATCGACGCTGGTACGGAAGGCGGCCGGCACGCTGGTAAGCAGCGTCCGGGCCAGCTCACCCTGGATCGACTGAGTCAGCGAGCGCGCGGTACGGGCGGTGTCCAGGACCGGATCCAGCGGGCGGGTACCGGGCGGCGGGATGGGATCAGCCAGCATCCGCCGCCATAGGTCGAGTTCGGCGATCCGGAGTCCCTGTTCCGCCTGCCTGGTGAGGAGCGCCGACCACTGCCGGAACGTCGTGGTGACCGGAGCCAGCGCTGGCTGCCTACCTGCCGCCACCGCCGTCCACGCGGCGGCCAGGTCGGGCAGCAGGATCTGCCAGGAGGTCGCGTCGACGGCGAGATGGTGGATGACGAGCAACAGCCAGCCACGGTGCCGCGGACCCGCGTCGAACCAGACTGCCTGGAGCATTACCCGCTTGGCCGGCGCCAGCCGGGTTTGCGCCGCGGCTGCCCGCTCCGTCACGATCCGCCGTATGGCCTCCGCTGTCCCGTCCGGGTCGACGGGGACCGTGATCAGGACCGAGGTGGCCGGCACCGTACCGCGGGCGGATATGTCGAGGTGCCAGTCGCCGTCCGGGCCGTCCGGCCCGGACGGCCCGGACGGCCCGGACGGCCGGGACGGGCCAGCCTCCCGGGTCAGCCGCATCCGCAGCGCGTCATGGTGGTCCAGTATCGCCTGCAGCGCGGTGAGCAGGCCCGGCTCGGTGAGCTCGGCCGGTACGTGGACGAGGACGGACTGGCAGTAACCGTCCACCGGACCGCCGACGGCCCGCAACCACTGCATGATCGGTGTGGGAGCGAGATCGCCGATCCCGTCGTCGGTGCGGGCGCCGCCCGCGGCGCCCCCTTCACTGGTCGCCGCCTCAACGACCGCGGCCAGCTCCGCGACGGTCGGATGCTGGAAGACGTCCCTGGGCCGGATGGACAGTCCTTCGCTCTGCGCCCGGCTCACCAGCTGCATCGAAGAGATGCTGTCACCGCCAAGGCTGAAGAAGCTGTCCCGCACCCCCACCACGGGCAGCCCCAGCACCTCGGCGAACAATCCGCACAGGAGCTTCTCAACGGCGCTACCCGGAAGGTCCTCGGTCGGCGTCGGCACCGGGCCGGGCGCTGGCAGCGCCGACCGGTCGATCTTCCCGTTGCGGTTCAGCGGCATGGCCGTCAGTGGTATGAAGACGCCCGGCACCATGAAGCCGGGCAGATTGGCCGCGGCGAAGGCGCGAACCTCCGCCGGGTCGGGCGCGGGCCCAGCCGGCCCGCCGGTCAGGTACGCGATGAGCTGCGGCCCGTTCGACCCGACCTCGTGGACGGCCACGGCCGCCTGCGCGACGCAGGCGTGCCGCGCCAGCACCACCTCCACCTCACCGAGCTCGATCCGGTGGCCGCGCACCTTCACCTGGTCGTCGGCCCGGCCGACGAATTCCAGCTCACCGTCCGGGCGCCAGCGGACCAGGTCACCCGTGCGGTACATCCGCGCGCCCGCCCTTGCGTACGGGCTGGCCACGAACCGGCTCGCGGTGAGCCCGGGCTGGCCTAGGTAGCCCCGGGCCAGCGACCGGCCAGACACATAGAGCTCGCCGGTCACCCCGGCCGGTACCAGGCGAAGGCAGTCGTCGAGCACGTTTACCTGGCCGTCCAGCACGGGCCGTCCGATGGGTACCGGCATGCCGGCGGTTCCAGCGCCGAGCCCGGCGCTGACGGTGGCGCACACGGTCGTCTCCGTGGGGCCGTAAGCATTGACCATGAGACGTCCAGGCGCCCACCGGGCGACTAGCTCGGGCGGGCACGCCTCGCCCGCGGTGACCAGGCACCGCAGCGCCGGCAGCGGCTGTGCGGGCACGTGCGCCAGCACCGCGGGCGGCAACGTCGCGTGGGTGACACCGTGCTCGGCGAGAAACGCGGCGAGCGGCTCACCGGCGAGGAGCGGCTCGGCCGGCACCACGAGCGTCGCGCCGGAGATCAGAGCCATACACACCTCCCAGAAGGAGGCGTCGAAGCTGGGTGAGGCCAGTTGCAGAACCGTTGAGCCGCCGTTCACCCCGAGATGACCAGCCTGCGTCGCGGCGAGGCTGCTGATGCCCTGGTGGGTGACGATCACGCCCTTGGGCAGCCCGGTAGAGCCAGACGTGAAGATCAGGTACGCGGGGTGACCCGGCAGCAGGGGGGTCAGGCGCTCCCGGTCGCTGGGGTCGTGGTCCGGATACCCCGACCAGCTGCTGATCACTGACGGGTCATCCAGACACAGCCAGGGCGCGCCAGCGACCGCCCCGGCATCACGGGCGACGGAAGCCAGGCCGCCCCCGGCGGACAGCACGCAGGCCGGCGCGGCGACGGCCATCATGTGCTCGATGCGCGAGCGCGGGTACTCCGGGTCGAGCGGCAGGTATCCGGCGCCTGCCTTGGTCACCGCCACGATCGCGGTCACCAGCTCCATACCACGTGGCATGGCCAGCGCCACGAACTGCTCGGGGCCGATCCCAAGGGCGATAAGCGCGTGCGCGTACCGGTTCGCACGGGCGTTCAGCTCACGGTATGTCATGCTCCGCGGGCCGCAGACGAGCGCCACCGCGTCGGGGGAGCGGCCGGCTCGCGCCTCGATCAGGTCCGGCAGGGTCGCGACCGGTATCTGCCGGGGATTACGGCCCCAGCGCATCGACAGCCGATGGCGCTCCTCGCCGCCCGTCAGGTCGAGCTGCCCCGTCCGCACCTCGGTCGTATCGGGAAACTCCGTCAGTACCCGGGTGAGGCGGCTCATCAGTGCCTGATCGAAACCCGGTGGGAACAGGTCAGGGCGGTGCGACAGCCGGAACCGCAACTGAGAGCCGGCCGAGGCGTTCAGGCTTAGCGGATAGTGCCCTGCGTCGGATGCGCCCACGGTCACCTGAAGGGGGCCATGGCGGAGGTCGCCGGCTCCGGGGAAGTTCTCGAACGCGATGCAGGTGTCGAAGAGTTCGCCGGTACCGGCCAGCCGCTGGATGTCGGCCAGGCTGAGATGATGATGCTCGATGAGCTGTGACTGCTCGTGCTGGATCCGCTCGAGCAAAGCGAGCAGCGGTTCGTCTCGTCGCAGCCGGACCCGTACCGGAACGACGTTCATCAGCAGGCCGATCATGCTCTCCGCGCCCGGCAGGTCCGGCGGGCGTCCCGACACAGCCGCGCCGAACACGACGTCGTTCTGGCCGGTCAGCTGACTGATGAGCAGCGCCCATACGCCTTGCACCAGGGTGTTGAGCGTAAGGCCGTGCCGCCGGGCAAAGGTCACCAGGTCCGCCGTGGCCTGCTGGGTGAGCCCGGCCAGGAGACTGCTCGGCCAGATCGGCACGCGGGCGGGATCGACCGGGGCCACATGGGTCGACTCGTCCAGATCGGCGAGTGCCGCGCGCCAGGCATCCTCGGCCCGCGGCCGGTCCTGCCGCGTGAGCCAGGCGAGGAATTCCTGGTAGGGCGGCGGCGGCGGCATACCGGCATCGTCACCACCGCTCTCGTAGAGGCTGAACAGGTCCCGGACGAGAAGCGAGGTGGACCACCCGTCGAGCAGGATGTGGTGATAGCTGATGACCAGCCGGTGCCGGAGCTCGTCCAGGCTGACCAGCCGGAACACGATCAGCGGCGCACGCCGCAGGTCGAAGCGCCTGCCCTGGTCCGCCTCGGTGTACCTGGCCAGGGCGGCCGCGTACTCGGCCGGCTCAGCGGACGCTTTCTCCTGCGTCCAGCGAAGTTCCGGACTCCTGACGATGAGCTGGACCGGCTCACCCGAGCGGCGTTCCCGGAAGCTGGCACGCAGGTTGGGATGCCGACGCAGCAGTCCGCCCGCGGCCGCCCGCAGCGCGCGGACATCGAGGGGACCGCATATGTCCAGGATCAGCTGCGCGGTCTGCACCTCCGGCCCGGCGCTGTGGTACACGGAATGGAACATCATCCCGGCCTGGAGCGGCCCCAACGGCAGGATGTCCTCGATATTCGACGTGCTCATGACTCTGCTCCCCCTTGCGCTGAGAGCTCTTCCTCGAGGTCGTCGATCTCGTCCTGGCTCAGCGACACGAGGGTCAGATCCGAGGGCGTACGGCCGGTCGCGAAGGGCGTCATCGAGCTGGCCACGATGGCTTCCAGCGCGGTCATCCAGGCGTCCGCCAGGTCAGCGACCTCGGCGTCGTCGAGCAGGCCTTCTGGCCACGCCCAGACAGTCCTGAGCTGAGGGCCGTCGGCGCTATCCACGGTCATCGCGGAGATCGACAGGGTGTGCGGTACGGGCTGCCGAGGGTCGGCTCCGCCCTGGAGAGCCAGGTCGCCCTCGGCCAGTGCCCAGCCGCCGGACCCGCCGGCGGGGAACCGGCCGAGATAGTTGAAGGCCACGTGCGGAGCGGGCATCCCGGCGAGCGCGTCCCGCGCCTGGGGGCTGAGATACCTCAGCACGCCGTACTCGCCGCCCGGCGGCAGACCGCGAAGCTGTTCCTTGACCTGCTTTACGGCCGCGCTGACCGCCCGCCCGCCGGCCTGCACCTGCGGCCAGGCGACCGGCCCCGGGTCGAGCCGGACCGGATGAATGCTGGTGAACCAGCCGACAGTACGGGACAGGTCAGCGTCCGGTACGAGCCCATCGCGGCCGTGCCGCTCCAGGTCCAGCACGATGGCAGTACGGTCATCGTGTCCCCGCCTGGCCAGCCAGGGCGGCATCGCCAGCGCGAGCGCGGTCAGCAAGATATCGTCCACGCCGACGCGGTAGGCGGCAGGAGCAGTGGTGAGCACGGCGGTGGTGCAGCCTGGCGGCACGGTCCGCGAGACGGCGTGAAGCCGCCCGAAAGTGTCTACGTTAGGGTCCAGTGGCCGGAAGCCGAGCGGCGATTCGACCCGCTTCAGGATCTCTGCCCAGGCCGGCACATGCTCTTCATATGAAGCTTCTGCTGCTATCTCAGAGAGCCGCCGCGCCCAGTGCCGCAACGATGTGGGCACCGGGTCCAGCACCGGAGGCTGGCCAGCAGCGATCGCGGTACACGCCATCGTGAGATCGGCGAGCAGGATGCGCCACGAGACACCGTCGACGGCGACATGGTGGATGACCACCAGCAGCAGGTGCCCGGCGCTGCGCACGGCGCCCTGCCCGGCATCGAACCAGACCGCCTGGACGAGTTGCCCCGCCCCAGGCCGCAGCCGACTGCGGGCCTGGTCCGCCTCGGCCGCGATGCGTGCGGGCCGGTCCGCCTCAGGTACTCCAGACAGATCGACGCTGCGCAGGCAGTCCCCGGCGCGGACGCTCCCTGCTGGCGGGATCTCCAGCTCCCACGGCTCGTCACCGGGCCCGATGCGGGCTACCATCCGCAGCGCATCGTGGTGATCGAGGAGGACCTGCAGCGCCGCGCGCACCTGTTCCGCGGTGTGCGCGGCGGGCACCCGGATCAGCACCGACTGGCTGAACGCGTCCATCGGCCCGCCGAGCTCCCGCGCCCATGCCAGAATGGGTGTCAGCGGGACGGGGCCAGTTCCGCATTGCGGCGGATCCCCGGCGGGTCGTTCCACCTCGGTCGCTACCGCGGCCAGGGCCCGCACGGTCCGCTTCTCATAGACGTCCTTCGGGCTGATCCGCAGGCCGGCGCGACGTGCCCGGCTCACGAGCTGGATGGACATGATGCTGTCGCCGCCGAGTTCGAAGAAGCTGCCGTCGATGCCAAGCCCCGGGATCCCGAGCAGTTCCGCGAACAGCTCGCACAGGATGCGCTCCGGTGGCGTCCGGGGTGCTGGCCCGGTAAGCGACCCGTCGTATCCGGGTTCCGGCAGCGCGGACCGGTCGACTTTTCCCGAGGGGGTCAATGGCAGGGAGCCGAGCAACATCAACTGGGCCGGCAGCATGTACTCGGGAAGGCGTTCCCGCAGCCACTGGCGTACCTCCGCGACATCCAGCCCGTCCAGCCCATCCGGCCCTGCGGGCGCGACATAGCCGATGAGCGAGGCCCGCCCGGAGCCGTCGCGGCGCAGCGCCACCGCGGCGGCCGCGACCGCCGGGTGGCGGGCGAGGGTGGCCTCTATCTCGCCCGGCTCGACCCGGAAGCCCTTGAGGTTGACCATGTTGTCCGAACGGCCGGCGTACTCAAAGGTGCCGTCGGGACGCAGACGCACCCGGTCGCCGGTGCGATACAGCCGACCGCCCGGCTGGGTACCGTGCGGATCGGCGACGAACCGTTCGGCGGTCAGTGCCGGGCGTCCCGTGTACCCGCGTGCCAGCCGTGCTCCGCCGACATACAACTCGCCCACCGCTCCCACTGCCACCGGTGAGAGCATGCCGTCGAGCACATGCGCGGTCAGCCCGCCCACCTCCCGCCCGATCTGGCTGAGATCGCCCCGAAGATCGCCCCTGACATCGACCGCACCGAGAACCCGGGCGGTCACGTGCACGGTCGTCTCGGTGATCCCGTACATGTTCACGAGCCGCGGGTGGTCCCAGCCGTGCCGCTGCGCCCAGCGGCGCACTGAGCCGCGGTCGAGCGCCTCACCACCGAAGATCACCCAGCGCAGCGCCAGCGGCGGATTTTCCTGAGCGTCCACCGCTTCCAGCTGGGCGAAGGAGGTCGGCGTCTGGCACAGAACGCTGACCTGGGCCTCGGCAACCAGGCGGTAGAAGTCTTCGGGGCCGCGGGAGACCCAGTAGGGTACGATGACCAGCCGGCCGCCAGTGCTCAGCGCACCCCACATCTCCCACACGGAGAAGTCGAACGATGTGCTGTGAAACATCGACCAGACGTCATCCGGGCCGAATCCGAAGAAGCCCTCACCCCAGCGCAGCAACCGGGTGACGGCGGCATGCGTCACTGTGACGCCTTTGGGGCGGCCGGTAGAACCCGACGTATAGATCACGTACGCCGCGCTATCCCCCGCCACCGGCACCGGCGGCACATCCGCGGCACACCCGGCCAGCACCTCCCCGCCCGCATCCACCTCCACCACACG
>JAFARZ010000033.1 GCA_019245115.1 Streptosporangiaceae bacterium
CCCGTCTCCGCTCCCGCTCCCGCCCCCGCTCCCGCCCGACATATCGGATATGTCGGGCGGGCGGACTCTGGGGGCCGATTATCCGGACGACATTTCCAATGGGAGCATTCCGGAATAACGCACGTTTGCGGCATGTCGGGCCATGCCGCCTTCGCTGAAAGTGACGCGTCGGCCTGGTGAACTTACGCGTATCACCGCATAGCAGGCGCGTGGCCAGCCACTTTGCGGAAATTAGGAGCCCTCTGGAAGAAAGGGCGCCGGAAACCAGCGCCCTTTCTTCCGCGAAGCCCTATTCTTCCGTGTAGTCCCCTCCACGTAACGGTCATATTCCGCAAAACCGGCGGTCCATCACAATGCCAGAATTCGGTTTTAACTGAAATGCGCCGATCGGGGCAATCGTCCAAAAGTCTGATGGCACGTGAAATGACATCTCGTGGCGTCCGGTGCCACGCGGCAAATAGGTGAAATTGGACAAATGTTAAAATGTCGGGTATGGGCGAGAGGCGGGATGTTAGCGGTCTGCCGATGCGACTTCGAGGCCGCCGACGAAACCGGCGCCGTCGCCTGCCGCGCGATCGCGCAAGGCAGGACGACCGCGATCGGGTAGACCTGGTGGGGTGGGAGGGGCTCAGGGGTGGTACCACCGTCGTTCCAGGTAAAGGGGGTTTAATGGGGTTTGTCGGCTTTGACCTTGACATGACGCTGATCGATTCCCGGCCGGCGATCATGGCGGCGTTCGCGGAGCTGGCGCGGGAGACCGGGACGGAGATCGATCTGGCGGCGGTGGACAGCCGCCTGGGGATCAAGCTGGAGGACGAGGTCGCATACTGGTTCCCGGCCGCGGAGCAGGCGGCCGCGGCAACCGGGTACCGGCGGCACTACGTCCGGCTGGCCGCCGAGCACACGTCGGCGCTGCCCGGCGCGCAGGAAGCGCTGGCCGCCGTGCGCGCGGCGGGGGAGCGGGTCGTCATCATCACCGCCAAGCATCCGGTATCGGTAGAGCCGAGCCTGCGGGCCGCCGGCCTGACCGCGGACGAGGTCGTCACCCACGTGCACGGGCCGGAGAAGGCCGCGGTGCTGCGCAGGTTCGCGGCGACCGCGTACGTGGGGGACAGCCCGCCGGACATGGCCGCCGCGGTCGCGGCCGGTACGCGTGCCGTCGGGGTCAGCACCGGATCATTCAGCGAGCGGGAACTCTACGAGGCGGGCGCCGGCGTGGTGCTCGGCTCACTGACCGGATTCCCTTCCTGGTACAGGGCGCTGGCCACCGCGTAGGGCAGGTGGCTGGGGTGGACCAGCAGGGCCCGGGCGATGAGCCGGATCGCGAGGCGTCGCGGAGTAAGCACCTGCTCGGCGAGCCGCCACGCGGTCAGCTCGTCGGTGGTGATGGCGGCACGGAAGTGCTTCGCGTCGCCGCCGTCGCCGCGCCAGGTCTTCAGCCAGCGCCGCAGCTCCTCGTCGTCGGTCAGCATGGTCCAGTCACGCAGGCGCTCGGCGATCTGGCCGGCCGCGTCGATCACGAAGGCGTCCCGGCCGCCACCGCGGATCGCGTGCACCCGGCCCTGGCTGGAGGCACCCTGGCGGATGCTGGCCGAGCTGAACCGGGCCCCGGCGGCCAGCGCGGCGACAACGTGACCGGCCTCATGCCAGGCCGTCACCACGGCCGCCGTCCTGGCCGGCCGGTACGTGGCCGCGTAACCGCCGTCGTAACGCTGCCTGATCCACTCCTCGTGTGTCACCGACTCATCGTCGTAGGAGACCAGGCGGTGGAGCGCGTCCCTTATGGACGCGAGCTGACGCCGCTCGCCGGGCGTCATCGGGGTGCGGCGATCTCGTAGGGCCGGGGCTGGCGGGCCAGCCACTGCCAGAACGTCCGCCGGGGCGGTTGCGCGACTATGTTGCCGCTGTGGACCTTGCCGGACACCTCGACGCGGAGGAGTTCCGGCACGTCGTGACTCCACGGCGTCTTGACCTTCATGTTGCCGCCGTGGACCGCGACCTCGTCGGCGTCCACCACAACGCCCGGCTTGATGATCAGCTTCAGGTTGCCGCTGTGCACGTCGGCGTTGATCCGGAGTACCGGCTGCGTGAACACCGCCTCGGTGAGGTCGAGCACCACGGTGCCACTGCTCACCCGCACTTCGATCCGCTGCGGGACGATCCAGGGGCCGTTGCGCTGGGCGTTGCCGCTGTGACAGTCGATCCGGATCAGGTCCTTCGGCTTGACGGTAAGGGCTGCGGCGTCGCGGGTGGCGGCCGCACCCGCGGTGGGCAGGTCAGCGACCAGTCTGGCCAGCTCGCCGTAGGTGCGAGCCGACAGCGCTAGCTCCAGGCGCTGGTCGAGTTCCTCGGCGGTCAGGCGGCCGTCCCCGGCCGACACCCGGAGCTGTTCGACCACCCGGTCCCGGTCTTCGTGGGACGCGCGTAGCTGGCTCCGGGTGATCTCGCCGGAGATGCCACGATCTTCTGGGTTGCCCGGATCCTCAGCCGCCATGGACAAACTGTAAAACGCCGGCGGTGGACCGGGGCACAGGAACTCCTCAGGCGCCGCGCTGGGTGAAGCTGTACCAATTGCCGGAATCGTCGCGCATGATGGCTTCGATTCCGTAAGGTCGTTCGGCGGGCGGCTGGGTGAACTCCACGCCGCGGCTTTCCAGGATCTTGTAGTCGCCCCGGCAGTCCGAGGTGGCTATCACCCCGGGGGACAGCGCGCCCTTCGCGACCAGCGCACGGACCTGCTCGGCCGTCTCGCTGTCCAGCATCGAATTGGCCGGGTCCATGAGCACGAGTTCCTGACCCTGGCTGCCGGGCGCGCGCACGGTGAGCCAGCGCATGCCGCCGTCGAGGCGGATGTCGTTGGTGGCCGTGAAGCCTAGTTTCGTCGTGTAGAAGTCTTTGGCGGAGTCCTGGTCGAGTACCCAGACCGACACGATGGAGATTTCGTTGATCATGGTTCGTTACCGTAGCGGTGCGACGCGGGCGGATGCTTCTCCGGAATTGACGGGTTGTCCGGGGTCCGCTGGGCCGGGGTCCGCCGTCCGGGGCAGGCCGGTGCGCCACATGAGCGCGAAACAGCCGGGAATGGGCGCCGGGCCTCCGCGCTCGGCGGCGGCTTTCCGGTAGGCGGTGGGCGACATGCCGGTGATTTCGCTGAACCGCGCGCTGAAGCTGCCGAGGCTGGTGAAGCCCACCAGGCAGCAAACCTCGGTGACGGTCAGGTTGGCCGACCGCAGCAGGTCGCACGCGCGCTCCACGCGCCGGCGGGTCCGGTAGCGTCCAGGAGTCTCGCCGTAGGCGGCACGGAACGCCCTGATGAAGTGCTCGGTCGAGTAGCCGGCCTCGGCCGCAAGGGCACGGATTCCTATCTGACCAGCGTAATCGCGATCCATCCGGTCCCGGGCGCGGCGCAGCGCGCGCAGCGAGGCCAGGTCAGGCGAGCTCATTCGCCAGCAGGCCGGAGGGAAGACATCTCCGCAGTCTAAAAGCTGAGAACTTCCTGCGAAGTTCCATGGTCCCAGCGGGAGGGCATCCTCGCCGCATGGGCGGTGGCCGGAGCCGGGTTCGCGGTCTGGCGTTCCGCTGGCACGGTTAGCTGTCAGCGGGCCGGGATTCGCTAGCCGGCGGCTTTGTGATCACGGTACCCAGCACGTTCCCAAGATCCGCGCACGCATCCTTGCGTAAAGGTGAGCTAGGCGATGCGCGATCCTCCGCTGCAAATGGATGCCCGCTGGCCGCCCGGTCTGGAGATACTCAAGTGGTGACCATACGTATGGGAGCGACTGCTAAGGGCCGTCTGGACCTAGCTAGAGTGCCGGTCAAGTAATCCCGGGTATCACAGCAACCGGATGTCCACGCGGCGGGTCGCTCAGATTACCGCGGTAAATCGGGGTCCTGCGGTGAATTTTGTGCACTATGGTGCACAAAATTCACCGCGAAGCCCGGATCAACCACAAAATCTGCCCCAGCGAATCCGGCGAAAGAGACAAAAGCTGCACCGCCAGCGGAGGCCAGCCCCACTACTTGACCGGCGCTCTAGCTGGCAATCCCCCGAACCCAAAGGTGGAAGCCACATGTTCACCCTGTACATCGAAAAAAACAACCAGTCTTTGCCAACGGACAACCAAATCAAGACGGCGATGGGAAAATTGAAGGGGGTGACGAATGTAAGACCGAGACCCAGAAAGTCTGGCGACACCATGGTGTTTGTCGACTACGACCACGATAGGTCTTCGGGAATCTCAAGCACAGACGTGGAACGGGGACTGATCAATGCGCTGAACGGCAGATCAGACTCGTGGGGGGTCACGCACGTTTAGCGCGTGACCACCGCGACACGAACAGCCGAGGCCGCAACCGGCCGCTTCACTCGATCCGGGTCGCGATGGGAGTACCGCGCTCGACGGTAACACCGACCGTGCACAGCCGGTCGTGTGACATCTCGACGGCGTCCGGGAGCAGCGCCCGCGCCTTGTCGCCGCCCTCCCCTTCGGGGAACCTGATCCGGAACGTCACCGTCAGGTCGCTCAGGAAATTGCCCGCGGCGTCCCGGGCCTTCTCCGCGTCAACCACCACGCCGAACTCTTCGGGCTCGGCCCGGCGTGAGGTGAGGAGGTCGACATCGACCGCGGTGCAGCCGCCGATCGCGGCCAGCAGCAGCTCCACCGGCGTGAAGTCGCCGTTGCCTCCCGTGGCCATCTTGATCTGCCCGCCCCGGGCATTTGTCGCGATGTACTCGCTGTTCGCTACGCGTTCGAGAGTCACCTGGCGGTGCGCGGAGGCCGTCGTTTCCGTCGTCATGGGCCTAGCCTGACAGAATGGACCGATGATCGCTGAAGGCGGCCCTTCACTGACGGCCCAGCGCGTAGCGGCTCATCGCCTCGGCTACGACCGGATCCCGGCACCTTACGGTGATCCGGCCGCCGACGACGCGCTCGCCGCCGAGGTCGCCGGCGACATCCAGGTACCCGACGGCAGAATGCACGAGTACCTCGCGGTCCGGACGGCCTTCTTCGATCGGATCGTCGTCAGTGCCATCGACCGCGGGACCGGGCAGATCGTGATCGGCGGCGCGGGATATGACGGACGGGCGCTGCGTTACGCCGCGCCCGGAGTGCGCTGGTTCGAGGTCGACCATCCCGCGACGCAACGGGACAAGCTGGCCAAGCTCCGCCAGCTCGGTCTTGACGCCGGCCACGTGCGGTTCGTGGCCGTGGATTTCACCCAGGATCCGGCTGATGAGAGGCTCACCGGCGCCGGTCTGGATGCCAGCGCACCGACGTTGTTCCTGCTCGAGGGCGTCGCTGTCTACCTGGAAGCGGCAGTTCTGGAGGCGCTGCTCGGCCAGTTCCGCGACGTCGCCGCACCAGGCAGCCGGCTGGCGATCAGCATGCCGGTGACCGGAACCTTCCGCGCGGGATCCCGGTTCCGCGCGGCGGTCGCCGGGCTGGGGGAGCCGGCCCTGTCGCGGTTCGAGCCGAGCGAGGCGGAGGGCCTGCTGGCCCGGACCGGATGGCACCTCGCTGCCAGGACCGGACAGGACGACGAACCGGCCGCGGCCAGGCACGAGCGGCTACGTGTCGCGGGCCTGCTAACCGCCCAGGCCGGTCCTCGAGAACTCCCTGCGTTACCTGGGCGATAGCAGCACTAATCGTCAAACGATCTTGGACGCCCGGCTCGCGGCAGCCGCGCAATCTCCGGAACCCCTGGCCCAGGAACCTCTGTCCCCGGCGGACGCAATGGCGGCACGGAAGTGAATCGCCCAATACGGATATACCACGATTTATCGAGCGAGCCCACCCCGCTGGCGACCCTCAGAAAACTGGATCACGCAGCGCGATTATCGGCCTGTGTGCACATGAAAACCGCAGGTCAAGCCCACACCCCTCGACTTCGTAGAGTAATTTGTCGCGAACGACCCGTTAAAAACGGCCCATGGCGGTTATGCTAAATGGCGCACGGTGCAATCGCGCATGGTGCAAATGCGTGGGCCGTTCCAGGCTTTGGAGGAGGAGCCTGGAACGGCCCCGCTGGCGGTCCGCTGCAGCGTCGGGCCACACCGCGTGGGCGCGTGGCGCGGCGCAGCAGTGCCAGACCGTCCATGCACATGCATTCATCGCACGTGCACGACGCAGGCGGCGGGAGGGGCGCATCGCGTGGACGAACGAAGACTGAAGGACAGCTTCGCGCGGGTCGCCGCGCACGGAGACGAGGTCGCGCTGTTCTTCTATTCGCACTTGTTCCTGGCCCATCCGGAGGTCAGGGACATGTTCCCGGTGTCGATGTCGGTGACGCGCGACCGTCTGCTGACCGCCCTCGGCCAGATCGTCTCGGACGTCAGCAACCTGGACAGCCTGGTCCCGTACTTAAGCGGGCTGGGCCGCGACCACCGGAAGTTCGGCGCCACACCGGAGCATTACCCCGCGATCGGGCGTAGCCTCATCGCCACCCTCGCGTATTTCGCCGGCGATGTCTGGGACGACGAACTGGCCAGGGACTGGACCGACGCGTACACGCTCGTCTCCCGGGTGATGGCCGACGCGGCGCGGCGGGACGAGGAGCAGCACAACCCGCCGTGGTGGGACGCCACCGTCGTCGGCCACGAACGCCGGGCCATCGACATCGCGGTCGTCACCGTGGCTCCCGCGCAGCAGCTCAGTTATCGCCCCGGCCAGTGCGTAAACCTGGAGATTTCCCAGCGTCCCCGGCTGTGGCGCCTGTATTCGATGGCGAACGCGCCGCGCCCGGACGGCACCGTCGACTTCCACGTCAAGATCATCGACGGCGGCCAGGTAAGCCCGGTACTGGGCCGCGGCCCTGGTATCGGGAGCGCGCTGCGGCTCGGCCCCCCGTTCGGCTCGCTAGTGCTCGACACCAGTTCGGCCAACGACATCGTCATGGCGGCCGGCGGCACCGGCCTGGGCCCGCTCAAGGCCATCCTCGAGCAGCTCGGCCACCGAGGCCAGTCCAGCACAGTGCCGAGGACCCATCTGTTCGTCGGCGCGCGCACCGCGGCGGAGTTGTATGACCTGGCCGACCTGGAAAAGATGGCCGCCAGTAACCCCTGGCTGACCGTTACCCCGGCCGTCTCACACGAGCGCGGCTCTCCCGGCGATTCCGCGCTCCGGATCGAGAGCGGCACCGTCGCGGACGCGCTGGCTCGCCGCGGGACGTGGCGGGACCACGATGCCTACGTCTGCGGCTCCGAGGCCATGGTGACCGCCACCGTCAGCCGGCTTACGGCTCTGGGCGCGTCACCGGAACGCATCTTCATCGAGAACTTCGGTTGGAGCGAATTGTGACCATCGCCATGCATCCCGACCGGCTGACGCCGGAGTATCTCCAGTCGATTCAGTTTCCCACGGCGCGGCTCGGCAAGCGTGGCGTGGACGAGACGCATGTCCGCGCGTTCTGTGAATGGGTGGAGACCGAGCTCATCCGCCTGCTCAACGAGAAGACCGCGCTGGAACAGGAGGTGTGGCGGCTGCGGGAGCGGGTGCGGGAAGCCGACGTGGTGCAACCGGAGGACGGCCACGTGCAGGCGGTCTACATCCTGTCCCGGGCGCAGCAGACCGCGGACAAGTACGTGGCGAACGCGCAGGAATACAGCCGGGACATCGCCGAGGACGCCCGCCGCCGCCGCGAGGAGATCCTGACCGAGGCGAAGACGCGCGCCGCGGCGATCCTGGACGACGCACACGCGTCAGCCACCCGCGACGCCGCCACCATGGTCTCCGCTCCGGTGGCGGAGGAACCGATGACCGCGGAGCGCCGCCAGGACCTGGAGACCGAGCTGACCTACCTGCGCACGTTCACCCAGGTGTGCCGCACCCACCTGCGTGCCTACCTGGAGTCGCTGACCAGGAGCATCGACGAGTGGGAGCACGCGGAACACGATGCGGCTAGGCGGTGAGGTCGCGGGGGGGTCTGGGGGGGTCGTCTCCCCGGGCTAGCACAGCTAGGATCTGCTCACCGTAGCGGGCCAGCTTGGTCTCGCCGACCCCGTTCATCGCGGCGAGCCCGGCGAGGTCGGATGGCGGTGCCGCGGCGATCTGCCGCAGCGTCGCGTCGTGGAAGATCACGTAGGCCGGCACGCCCTGCTCCTTCGCCGCGGCCGCGCGCCAGGCGCGCAGCCGCTCGAAAAGCTCGGCCGCCGCCCCGGCCAGCTCTGTGTTGTCCGCACCGCTTTTCGATCTTTTCTGCGAACGTACTGTGGTTCGGGGTCCAGGACGTTGCTCCTTGCGCAGCATGACGGTCCGCATCCCGCGGAGCACAGCCGAGCTGGAGTCGGTCAGGGCCAGCGTCCCGTGGTCCCCGGTCACCGACAGCAATCCGGAGGCAAGCAGCTGCCGGACCACGCCGCGCCACTCGGCTTCGGCCAGATCGCGACCGACACCGAACACCTTGAGCCGGTCGTGTCCGTAGTCGGCTACCCGCGGCGTCGCCTTGCCGAGCAGGATGTCGATGTACTGCCCGGCGCCGAACGACGGCCCGCCCAGCCGGCCGACCCGGACGACCGCGGACAGCAGCTTCTGCGCGGCTTCGGTGCCATCCCATACCGCCGGGGGATCGAGGCAGGTGTCGCAGTTCCCGCATCGCTCGGACGGCTCCTCACCGAAATAGCGGAGCAGCTGGGCTCGCCGGCATTCCGCCGTCTCGCACAGTGCGAGCATGGCGTCGAGGTGAGCGGACAGCCGCCGCCGGTGGGCCAGGTCGCCCTCGGACTCGTCGATCATCCGCCGCTGCTGGACGACGTCGGCGAGCCCGTAGGCGAGCCACGCGGTGGACGGCAGTCCATCCCGTCCGGCGCGCCCGGTTTCCTGGTAGTAGCCCTCGACCGAACGGGGCAGGTCGAGGTGGGCGACGAACCGCACGTCGGGCTTGTCGATGCCCATGCCGAACGCGATCGTGGCCACCATGATCAGCCCGTCCGCGCGCAGGAAGCGCGCCTGATTCTCCGTCCGGGTGCGTGCGTCAAGCCCGGCGTGATACGGCAGTGCGGCGAACCCCTGGCTGACCAGGAACTCCGCGGTCCGCTCCACTGAGTTCCGGGACAGGCAGTACACGATGCCCGAGTCGCCGTCGTGCTCGGCGCTGAGCAGGTGAAGCAGCTGGCGCTGCGGTGAGTTCTTCGGCACGATCCGGTACTGGATGTTGGGCCGGTCGAAGCTCGCCACGAAATGCCTGGCGTTGCCGAGCGCAAGCCGGGCGGTGATCTCCTCGTGGGTGTGCCTGGTGGCCGTGGCGGTCACCGCGATCCGCGGCACCGCCGGCCAGCGCTCACCCAGTACCGACAGCGCCATGTAGTCAGGCCGGAAGTCGTGGCCCCACTGAGCCACGCAGTGCGCCTCGTCGATCGCGAACAGCGAGATCGAGCCCTTGTCCAGCAGTCGCAGCGTGGACTCGGCCCGCAGCCGCTCCGGTGCCAGGTAAAGCAGGTCCAGCTGGCCGTCAAGGAACGCGTACTCGACGCCCCGGCGGGTGTCGGGGTCCTGGGTCGAGTTGAGGAACCCGGCCCGCACGCCGAGCACGGTCAGTGCGTCGACCTGGTCCTGCATCAGCGCGATAAGCGGCGAGATGACCACTCCGGTGCCATTCCGCACCAGCGCGGGGATCTGGTAGCAGAGCGATTTGCCGCTGCCGGTCGGCATCAGCACAACGGCGTCCCCGCCGCCGCACACGTGCTCGATGATGCCGGCCTGCTGTCCGCGGAAGTCCTGGTAACCGAAGACCCGCCGGAGTACGGCTAGCGCCTGCTCCCCTGGTGCTCTTTCCCCACCGTCAGCCACGGTGCGATCTTACGGCGGAAGATAATGGGGCGATGGACGATCGCCTGGCTATCAGAGACGTGGTCGAGACGTGGGCCAACGCGAGGGACTCGGGGGACTGGGAGGCGTTCCGCGCCTGCTGGCACGACGACGGGTACATGATGGCCACCTGGTTCCAGGGGCCGAAGGAGGACTTCATCCGGGTCAGCCAGGAAGGCTGGGCCAAGGGCGTCAGCATCCTGCACTTCACCGGCGGCTGCCGGATCACCGTGCAGGGCACCCGCGCTGTCGCGCAGACCCGGATGACGATCATGCAGCGCGGCGAGGTCGACGGGGTGCTGTGCGACGTGGCATGCACCGGCCGGTTCTACGACTTCTTCGAGTGGCGGGACGCGCGGTGGGGGATCGTGCTGCGCCAGCCCATCTACGAGAAGGACCGCCTGGACGCCGTAGACCCGGCGGCGAGCCTGGTGCTCGACCCGGACCTGCTGGCCAGGTTCCCCGACGGGTACCGTCACCTCGCCTACCTCCAGACCCGGGCCGGCTACGCGGTGAAGCCCGACATGCCCGGATTGCGCGGCGTCGAGGTGGATCGTCTCTACGCACGCGGCGCCGCCTGGCTGCGGGGCGAACCGGTTGCGCCCTAAGTGCGGCCGGGATCCTGTACCGTACCTTCCATGCGCTTGCGGGGGTCTGTCGCTCTTATCCCATTGGCCGCATCGGTAATTTTCGCGTGGGCCGGTCCAGCGTCGGCTTCCCCCGGTCCCTCGGGCAGCGTGTATGTCGTCGGGACGACCGCGCAGGACGCCGCGCGATCGTTCTGGACGCCCGCGCGGATGGCCGCGACATCCAGCGCCGCGGCCGAAGGCCCAGGCCAATCCAGCGCCGCGGCCGGAGGCCCAGGCCAATCCAGCACAGCGCTCGGGCAGGCTGAGCCGCTCGGGCCGGTGTTCCCGGCGTCGCTGGGCCCGCGGCTTGCCGAGGGGGCGCCGCGCGGCACGCCGAGCCCGGTGTCGTTCGGCGGGGTGCCGACGGTCGGGGCGCTGTTCTACAGCAAGGGCAGCGGCAGGCACTTCTGCACGGCCAGCGTGATCAGCAGCAACCACCGTAACCTGATACTGACCGCCGCGCATTGCGTGTACACCTCGGGCCGGTACTCGCAGAACATCGAGTTCGTGCCCGGCTACAATGAGGGCGCGGCCCCCTACGGCGGCTGGCCAGTGGCGAAGATCACGGTGGCGAAGGGCTGGCGCCAGCGGCAGGATCCCAGCCTCGACTACGCCTTCCTGCAAGTGGCGGCGCCGCCCGCCGCCGCCGGCTCGATCCAGGACACGACCGGCGCGCTGAAGCTGGGCTTCTATCTGCATGACGCCCAGCGCATCGCCGTGATCGGCTACAACGACACCGACCAGCATCCGATCCGGTGCGCGACCCGGAGCTTCAAGTTCAGCAACAGCCAGATGGAGTTCTACTGCCGCAGCTTCTGGTACGGGACCAGCGGCGGTCCCTGGATCGTCAACTACAACGGGAGCAATGGCACCGGCACCGTGTTCGGCGTGATCGGCGGCTATCAGGACGGTGGTTATCAGTCCTGGGCGTCCTACAGCCCCATCCTGTGGCAGAGCGCCCAGTCGCTGTTCAGCCAGGCTGAGGCAGCTTCCTGACCCGGATCGCGATCGTCATCATCGGCAGCGTGAACTCCCCTCGGGATGTCTCCGGCTGGGTATGGAGGAAGTCGGTTACCTGGTCAAGCAGAGCCGATCGTTCGTGCGAATCCATGACGAGGAAATTGGAGTGAGTCGCGATCGTCGCGACGAGGGAGTCCGCGGTACGTAGCTGGCCGTTGGGGAACTCGCCGGTCTCAGCGGGGGTGAACAGCCCGGACCCGGCCCGTGCGAGCTGCTCCTCGTTGGCCTGGCTGTCGCCGTTCCGCCAGCGCAGCACTGTTTTGCTGGCCTTGCGCTTGGTCTTGGCGGCCAGGTCCGCGACCCAGCCGACGCGGTCGTCGTCGACATTCCACAGGGCCCCGAACACGCCGCCGGGGACCAGCACGCGGGCGATCTCCGGTATGGCGCGGTCCATGTCGAACCAGTGCATCGCCTGGGCGGCCAGCACCGCGTCGACGCTGGCTTCCGGTAGCGGAAGCTCCTCGGCGCTGCCCGTTACCGAGCGCACCGCGGGGAGCCGCCGGCGAAGTTCGGCGAGCATCTCGGGGTCGGGCTCGACGGCGATGACCTCCGCGCCAAGCCGGCCGAGGGCGGCGGTCAGGATGCCGGTCCCCGCGCCGAGGTCCGCCACGCGCGGGACTGCGTTCTGGAGTGGCTCCAGGCACCAGCGGATCGCCTCGTCCGCATAGCTGGGGCGGTGCTCGGCATAGGCGCTCGCGGCCGCGCCGAACGAGGACCCGTGGCGCAGCCGTTCCGCGGTGCTCATGATCTCTCCGCGCCAAGGCCTCGCTGCGCTCAGCCGGCTTGGAGCCACGTCGGGAATTGCCGCCCCTTCGGGACGGCAACCGCCGCGGCGCTCAGCAGGAGTCTCCATGCTTGGCATCGTAGGCGGCCCGGGCGGCGTCGATCTCGCACAGATGGCTGTCCGTCCAGATGACGAGCTGGCCGATGGTGTCGAGCAGGGTGCGTCCCATGGGGGTGAGCTCGTATTCGACGCGCGGCGGTATCACGGGGTGAATGGTCCGGGAGACGATGCCATCCCGTTCCAGTCCGCGCAGTGTCACGGTCAGCATCCGCGACGTGATGCCATCGATCGACCGGTGCAGTTCGCTGAACCGCATGGTGCCATGTCCCAGCAGGTCGATGACATACACCGACCACTTGTCCCCGACGCGCTGCAGAACCTCCCGGGCCCGGCAGGTCGACGGATGATGTTCCCCGCCGGCCGGAACGGCGCCGGCCGGAACGGCGCCGGCTGAAACGGCGCCGGCCGGAACAGCGGGCGGCGGCGCGGTCCGCGAGCAGTCCGGAACCGGTTCGCGGTCCACTGCTCGTTCCCCCTTGTCAGCCAGGGCGCGATCGTCTCGCTTCCCGGCTTGTCTCGCGTTCACTGAATCGCCCCTCCTGATTGCTCAGGCTACGCCGTGGGCGGACATCAAGCATCACTTGACTGTTCAATAACTTACAGTTACTGTTAGGAACTAAGCTACGATGAGAAACTCCCTTCCTAGGAGAAACTATGACTGAGACCGCCGTGGAGATCCCCGGATATATCGCGGGAACCTGGACAGTGGACCCCGTGCACTCCGAGGTGTCGTTCGTCGTCCGTCACATGATGGTGAGCAAGGTGCGCGGACGTTTCGACAAGTTCTCCGGGACCATCACCACGGCCGAGGACCCGCTGCGGTCCGCCGTGACCGCCATCGTGGACCTGTCGTCAGTGAACACCGGTGAGCCGAACCGGGACAACCATATCCGCAGCGCCGACTTCTTCGAGGTCGAGAAGCACCCGGAGATGACGTTCCAGACCAGCGGGGTCCGGCGCGACGGTGACCAGTTCCTGCTTGACGGCGACCTGCACCTGCGCGGTGTCACCCGGCCGGTGACGTTCCGCCTCGAGGTGAACGGGTTCGGCCCGGACGCCTACGGCGGCACGCGGGCCGGATTCTCCGCCACCACGGAGATCAACCGGACCGACTGGGGGGTCAGCTACAACGGCCCGATTCCCGGCGGCGGCGTGGCGATCAGCGACAAGGTCACGATCAACCTCGAGATCGAAGCCGTCCTCGACAAGGCCGAGTAGCCCGCGTCTGTCATTCCCGTCCAGCGCGCACGCTCAAGCGCCGCCCGAGCGCCCGCCCGAGCGCCCGAGCGCTCGCCCCGAGCGCCCGCCCGACATTTCGGAAATGTCGGGCGGGCGCTTTAGCCTGAGGCTCCCCAGGCGCCTGGCCGGCCGGCTCGCCGGAATCTCAGCCGCCCCCGCGCCTGGCCGGCTTGCTCGCCCCAGCCTCAGCCGCCCCCCGCGCCTGGTCGGCTTGTTCGCCGGAATCGCCCCCCGCGCCCCGCGCCTGGCCGGCTTGTTCGCCCGAATCTCGGGCGCCCCCGCGACCGAGACTGACAGCACCGGAACCTACTGAGCTTGAAAGGCCAGGGTCTGTCACCCGTAAAGGCGCGTGGACAATATGCGGATCGAAGTCGCGGCTTCCCGCCGCTGCGGGATTGGCCCCGATATCTCCGGTGAGGTCTCGAACGAGATGCTGATTAAGGCGGAACATCCGTGCTGAACGGAAATTTAGTGTACGAATACGACGGGTAAATTTCCGCGTAGCACAAAGTTTCCGCGCTATATGGAGGTGGAGAACCGCTGGCGAAGATCTAGGCTGGCCTGCGTCCTAGCCGATGGCGCCATGGCGTGCCATGGGGGACTCGATGGCGCCATTGGCACACTGGAGACCGGGGATCCTCAAACTTTGTAAGCCATCCCGGCTACGGAGACCGACATTTCGTCATTCGTCCCATTTGTTGCGCGGTGACGGCCACATGCCGTGGAAGAAAAGCGCTTTGCGGAGGGTTGGGTGCCGGTTTCCGGCGCCCTTTCTTCCGCGGGGCTCCGAAGTTCCACGACGGAGGTGCCTTTTCTTCCACGCGATCCGAATGCATCACGCTTCCGCTCTACGGCACACCCCTGCGAAAGCTGACAAGTAGTGAAATGTCCGGCGCGTGGTACGGGTGCGCGGGGTGCGCGGGGTGTGCGGGGTGTGCGGGTGCGGGTTGGGGAGGGTGCGGGGAGGTAGCGCTGGGCTAGGGGATGGTCGGGGGGGCTAGGTGTGGGGGGCGTGCTTTAGCAGGTAGTCGATGTAGAGCGGGCGCAGGGCATCGGCCACATCGGTCTCGCCCGAGGTGATCGCGTCCGAGAGGAGCCCGGAGACCATGTTGATGTCCATGGCCCCGTGGGCTGGATGTCCTTCGCCGGCTTCGGCGGCGGGGATGGCGCGCAGCAGTTCCCAGAGGAACTCGACGTCGAGATGATGAATGGCACGGCGCGTAGCCATGTCGTGCAACTCGCGCGAGGAAAGGGCGTCCAGCTCTTCACGGGTGGTCACGTGTGGACTCTACCGCCCATCGCGTTGCAAGCCTCGCCCGACTGCGCCGGTCACCGCGCGGATCGCGGCATGGCCGGGCAGATCCTCCAGCAGAAGCGGGTTCCCCTGGTCATCGGCGAGGGGCACCCGCCAGTTCGGGTACTCGTCCGTGGTGCCCGGCAGGTTCTGCGGGCGGCGCTCGCCGGCCGCTTCGGCGAGCGAGACGCCGATCAGCACAGCCGGGGTCCGGGTCAGGTACGCGTACAGGGCGGTGGTGAACTCCGTCGCGTCCGGTTTCACACCAGAGGCGATCAGGCCCTCCCGGGCCAGCATGGTCAGAAACCGGTCCAGTTCGGCCGCCGCGGCCGCGCGTTCGACATCCTCGGGCCGGGTCAGCTGGCCGAGGCCAGCCCTCAGGGTGACCTGCTCTCCGTTAAGGAACGCGGCGGCGGGCGGCATGTCGTGCGTACCGACCGTGGCCAGGCAGCCGCGGCGCCAGGAGCGCGGCCGGCGGGGCGCGCCGTCCGCGCGTCGCTCGAACCACAGGATGCTGTTGCCGAGCAGGCGACGCTCGGCAAGGAAGGCACGAAGCCATGGCTCCACCGTGCCCAGATCCTCGCCGATCGCCACCGCCCCGGCGTGGGCGGCGCGGGCGGCGAGCACGCCGCCAAGCAGTTCATGGTCGTACCGCACATAGGTGCCGCGATCCGGCGGCATCCCGGCAGGAATCCACCACAGCCGGGCCAGCGCCATCACATGATCGACCCGCACGCCGCCGGCGTTCCGCGCGGTGGCGTCGATCAGGTCGGCCAGCGGCCGCCCGGCCTGGGCGGCGAGGCGCTCCGGGTGGGGCGGTGGCAGCGTCCAGTCCTGCCCGCGCTGGTTGAACTCGTCCGGCGGGGCGCCGACGCTGACGCCGGGGACGAACACGTCCTGGCGGGCCCAGGCGTCGGCGCCGCCGGGATGCCCGCCGACGGCCAGGTCCGCGACGACGCCGATGGCCATGCCCGCCCGCCGCGCGGCGTCCTGCGCGGCCGCCGCCTGCTCGGTGGTGAGCCACTGCGTCCAGCTATGAAACCGGACCCGGTCCGCCAGTTCCCGCCGCATCGCGGCGACCTGCGCCGAACCGGGATCGGTGAGCCCGGCCGGCCAGCGGCGCCAATCCGGGCCGTGCCGCTCCGCGATCGCGCACCACGTCGCCCAGTCCTCCAGCGCCCGGCCTTCGCGTTCGACGAACGCGGCGAAGGCGGCGTCCCGCCCGGGATCGAGAGGCACGGTCCGGATGATGTCGAGCGCGGCGCGCTTCGCATCCCACACCGCGTCCCGGTCGATGAGTGCCGTGGTGGTGTTCCGGGCCCGCAGCGGCGCGCCGAGGGCGTCGACCCGGCCCTGATCGGCGGAAGTGAGCCGGGCGTACTCGGGAATGTCCTCGATGCGCAGGTAAAGGGGACTCAGGTTGCGCCTGCTCATCGGCAGGTAGGGAGAGGGACTGACCGGCGGCAGTGGCTCGGCCGCGTGCAGCGGATTGACCAGGATGAAGTCCGCGCCCAGGTCGCGGCCGCTCCACGTGGCGAGGTCGGCGAGATCACGGAAGTCCCCATGGCCCCAGGACGCGCGCGATCGCACGGAGTACAGCTGGGCGGCAAAGCCCCACTGACGCCGTGACGGGAACGGTGCGCGTGTCATCTCGCGGGGAGACGACCGCCCTGGGGACCCCGCTGGGCCCAGCGCGTCCAGCACCGCGGCCAGCGTATCGTCGGCCACCTCCACCGGGCGGCCCTGCCAGTCGCGGTAGGAAACCGCTATGCCGCGGGCCTCGGCCCGGCACCGAAGCTCTTTCCGTCCCGTCACGGTGACCAGTGTGCCCGACCGGTCCGCTGGAGGCACGGGCGACTCGGTAGTGACACCACATGTCGTTCGTCGGAAAAATGGGTTTCATGGTCAAGGGCGGTACATATGACGCGGTGGTGGTCGGCGGCGGTCACAACGGCCTGGTCTGCGCCGCCTACCTGGCACGGGCCGGGTTGCGGACGGTCGTGCTCGAACGGCGGCATCTGGTCGGGGGCGCGGCGGTCACGGAGGAGCCGTGGCCGGGTTACCGCGTCTCCACCGCGTCGTATGTGGTCAGCCTGCTGCCAGAGCGGATTGTCCGGGAGCTTTCCCTACGGAGCCTCGGATATCACGTGTATCCGCTCGATCCGGCATATTTCGCGCCGTTCGAGGACGGCAGCGGGATCCTTGTCTGGGAGGACCCGCGGCACGCCGCCGAGGAAATCGGGCGGATCAGCCGCCCGGACGGCGAGGCGTACCTGCGGTACAGCCGCGATATCGCCGCGCTCGCCGACGTGATCCGCCCGCTCCTGCACAAGGTCCCGCCCGATCCGGCGCTGCGTTCGGCCCGGGACCTCCCGGCCGCCGCCGGCATGCTCGGGTACCTGCTGCGGCGACGGGGCGCCGCGGCGGCGCTGGTGGATCTGATGACGATGTCCTGCGCGGACTTCCTGCAGCGGTACTTCCGCGACGAGCGGATTCTCGGGGCACTGGCGCCGGGCGGCGTGATCGGGATGTGGGGCGGCCCGATGAGCCCAGGTTCGGCCTACGTGCTGCTGCACCACCGCATGGGCGAGGTGGACGGCGTGGGCGGCTGCTGGGCCGTCGCGCGTGGCGGCATGGGCGCGGTCTCCGAAGCCATCGCGGCGGCGGCTCGCGCGACCGGTGCCACGGTCCTGACCTCGGCCGATGTGATCTCGATCGACGTTTTGGGTGGCGGGCGCGTCGGTGGGGTCACGCTGGCGGACGGGCGGGTGTTCAGCGCACCGGTGGTGGTGTCGGGCGTGCATCCCGCGACGACGTTCCTGTCGCTGGTGGGGGAGAAGCACCTGCCCGGTGAGCTGGTGGACGACGTGCGGCAGTTCCGGACCCGGAGCCCGGCGGCGAAGGTGAACCTGGCTCTGTCCGGGTTGCCGTCCTTCACGGCACGCCCTGGTTCCGAGCTGGGACCGCAGCATCCGGAGTTCATCATCAGCCCGACGCTGGAGTACCTGGAGCGGGCCTGGGACGCCGCCAAGTACGGGATGCCTTCGCCCGCGCCGATGATCGATTGCGTGATCCCGTCGACCAAGGACTCGTCGCTGGCGCCGGCCGGAGCGCATGTCATGAGCTGCTTCGTGCAATATGTCCCGTACGCGCTCGCCGATGGCGAGTGGACCGACGCGGCGCGGGACGCCCTGGCGTCTTCGGTGATCAGCACGATCGAACGGTTCGCGCCCGGGTTCGGCGGCCTGGTGACCCATCGCGAAGTGCTGACGCCCTACGACCTCCAGGAGCGGTTCGGGCTGCTGGGCGGGAACATCTTCCACGGCGAGATGTCGGCGGATCAGCTGTTTTCGTTCCGGCCTTCGCCGCTCGCGTCGGGATACCGCACTCCATTGCGCGGGCTGTATCTGTGCGGGTCGGGGACGCATCCAGGCGGCGGAGTGATGGGAATTCCGGGACGGAACGCGTCACGGGTCATCGTGCGGGACGCCCGCGTATCTTCGATGCGGCGCCGGGTCGTCAGGCGCTAATTCTTAGCGTCCGCGGGTTCCGGGGCCTGGGTCGGGGATCTGGGTCGGGGGTCTGGGTCCCGGGCTTGGGCTCGGCCCGCGGCAAATAAAGCCAACCAGACGCCCGGTGTCGTCGTCTTAAGAGACAAAGGGCGAGCGAACAGCCGCCCGCAGTGACGTTTTGGAGCAAATATGTGGAAAAGTGTTTCGGTTGCCGCCAAAAGGATCATCGTGATTTCCGCCGCGATGGTTGCCGCTGGAGTCGGCATCAGCTCGGCGGCGCTGGCGTCATCTGGTTCGCCCGCGGCGGCTGGGGCGGCCGCGGCGGCCGGCGTGCGTGCGTGCACGGCCGGGGATCTCGGCGCTTGGGTAGCCGTTGACCAGGGGAATGGCGCAGCAGGAAGCATCTACTTCCCGCTGCAGTTCACCAACTTGAGCGGCCACGCTTGCTCGCTGCACGGATTCCCGGGGGTTTCGGCGCTTGACCGGTCCGGGCACCAGCTTGGCAGCCCGGCGAACTGGGACCACGTGAGCACGCCGCGGACCGTTGTGCTCACGGCCGGCGCCACCGCGCACGCCGTGCTGCGGTGGAGCGACGCCGCGGTCACCACCGCGCCCGGGTGCCACCCCACGTTCAGCGCAACCGAGCTGCGGATCTACCCGCCGAACCAGCGGTCCGCCACCCACGCCGCGTTCTCCCTCGAGGTGTGCTCGCGTCCCGGCCCGATCTACCTGAGCGTCGGGCCGATCATCCCGGGTGTCGGAACGATCAACGGATAGCGTTTCGCGCCGGCCGGCCGCGGCGGGATCGATGACGCCATCGATCCCGCCGCGACGGGTCAGGCGCTCTCCGCGGGTTCCAGCACGAAGACCGGGATCTGCCGATCGGTCTTCTGCTGGTATTCGGCGTAGGGCGGGTAGGCGGCGACCGCGCGCTTCCACCATTCGGCGCGCTCGTCGCCGCTTACCTCGCGGGCGACCATGTCCTGCTTCACCGGGCCGTCCTGAAGCTCGACGAGGGGATTGGCGACGAGGTTGTGGTACCACGTGGGATGGTCTGGTGCTCCGCCCTTCGAGGCGACTACGGCGTAGCGACCGTCGTGTTCCACGCGCATGACGGGATTCTTGCGGATCTTGCCGCTGCGGGCGCCCATGCTGGCCACGATCACCACCGGTAGCCCGGTATCGGTCAACGTGGTTCCCTTGGTTCCGCCGGAACGCTCATACAGTTCCACCTGCTCGCGTACCCAGGCCTCAGGGCTCGGCTCGTATTCTCCATCGATCGGCATACCCCTAAGTCAACACCCAGTGCGACGGTCGTAGTGAGCCGCCGCCCCGCAAGCGCGTGCCAGGGGCGGCGGCTCACTGGTTGATCGGATGCCTGCTAACGAACGAGCCCGGAGAGCAGGCCTCGCTCAAAGTCCGCATCCGGTCGTGACGCATCCGGTCGTGACGCGGGCGGCCGTGATGCGGGGGGTCGTGATGCGGGGGGCACGGCCGGAGCCGGGGCGGGAACGGCGGGCCTAGGTGCGGACGGCACCGGCGTGCTGGCCGCCTTGGAACCGTTGGTCGTGGCCGCGTTGGTCTTGGCCATGGAGCCGTTGGCCTTGGTCGTGCTCGCCTTGGAAGCCGGACGAGGCTTGGCCGGGTCGGCCTTGGGTGTAGTGGGCGGCTTGCGCGTGGCGGAAACCTTGGGTGTAGTGGGCGGCTTGCGCGTGGCGGACGGCTTGCGCGCGGTCGGCGCGGCGGCCGTGCGAGCCTTGGCCGTGGTCCGCGCCCCGGAGACGCCGCCAGCGCGGGTGGCCGTGCGCGCGGTACCCGTTGTGTTCTTGCGAGCCGTGCCGGTGCTGGCCTTGCGGGTGGCGCTCGCGCTGGTCTTGCGCGCTGTGGTCGTCCGCGTACTGCTTGTCCGCGCCGCGGGCCTGCGCACGGCGGATCGCGACGACCCACCGGACCGCGACGACGCGGCGGACCGCGAGGAGCGAGACCGCGAAGGCGACGTGGCGCTGGTCCGGGACGCCGACTTGGCCGCGGCGGTAAGCGACTTGACGGCGGTGGCCATCGCCTTGGTGGCCAGGTTCATCGCGGCCGCGGCGCTGGTCATCTTGGTGGCGGCCGAGTTCACCTTGGTGGCGGCCGAAGTCATGCCGCGCGTCGCGGCCGTGCCGGTAGTGCGCGCCGTCCCAGTCGTGCGAGCCGAGCTCATCCCGCGCGCCGTGGTCGTCCGGCGCGCGGCGCTGGTCCCCCGGCCAGTGCTGGCGCGGCGCGCGCTACTCGTGGTGGTCCTGCGGGTCGTGCCCGGCGAGCGGGTGGCGCTCGTGGTTGACTTGCGTGCGGTACTGCCTAGCCGGGACGCGGTGGTGCGCCTGGCAGCCGGCTTGGCCGTACTCCTATTGGTGGTGGTGCTCCGGTTGGTGGTGCTCCGCTTGGCCGCAGTGCTCTTGACCGGGCCCCGTTTGGCAGCACTCTTGACTGTTGTGCGGCGTGTGCTCGTCGTCCGTCGACGGGCGGTGGTGGCCGCAGTCTTCTCAGGCACTGATCTTCCCCCTCCATGATCAGAGACAGATCAGTGATTCCACGCGTAACACAGATTTACACCTGACTACATGAACACATTCAAGAAACACGAACCCCTCACACGGTCAGACATCTCAGGCGACGCATGCCGCGGGCGTCGGGAGACGGAGCGGTCGCGTGCCCATCCGGCCAGAAAGAGCCGCACCTTGACCCCATGAGGGGATGGTTGGCGCAACGTACCCCCCGGGTGGGGATGGCTGGCGCAACGTACCCCTTCGGAGCAGGCAGAGTCTATGGCCGACGCGCGACACGCCGAGAAGTCGAATTGAATCCGACGCGCGGCTAGACGTAACCAAGACCTCTGCCGGAACGCGGAGACCTTATGGTCGGGACGGGCGGATTCGAACCGCCGCTCTCTTGACCCCCAGTCAAGCGCCTTAACCAAGCTGGGCCACGTCCCGTCGTCCACTGTGCGCGGACGTTGTCAGCTTAGCGCAACGAAGGACAGCTCGTGACGACCGGGCCAGCGCGATACTCCGTCGAATCGGCCTGGGCCCGCGGCGCCACGCCGGCGCGTAGACCCGTCGTAACGACTGGCGCCCGGATACCCTGGAGCATGAGGGCGCTTTGCGCCTGTCGTTCTGATAATAGAGCGGAGGACCTGACCGGGTGGGACTGCGGGGCGCGCTCGGCCTGGGACGCGACGAAGACGAACAGCTGGAAAAGTATGAACCCGAGGCGTCGAGCCCGAGCAAGGCCAGGCGCCGGCTGAAGCTGGCCCTGCGCGTCGGGAAGATCCTCCTGATACTCCTCGTCGTCCTGGCTGCCGCCGTCGGCCTGCTGTTCGTCATCACCCCGTCGGCGGGACAGGCCACCGAGCTCGTCCAGCAGGAGGCGGCCGACCACCACATCCAGTATCCCGGGCCGCCGGTGCCGGAGTACTTCGCTGAAGCTCTCGTCGCCACCGAGGATCACCGTTTCTACACCAACCCCGGTGTGGACCCGTTCGCCTTGGCCCGCGTTGTCGCAGCGAAGATCACCGGGAAACAGGACCAGGGCGGCAGCACGATCACCCAGCAGCTGGCCAAGATGCTGTATACGCCCGGTCAGACCGGCTTCGCCACCGAGCTGGAGCAGGTCACGCTGGCGATGAAGCTGGATATGACGTACACCAAGGCGCAGATCCTGCAGATGTACTCCGAGGTCGCATATTACGGCCACGGATATTACGGTCTCGGACAATCCAGTTGCGGGTATTTCGGGCGTCAGCCGCAGGACCTCACCGTGGTCCAGGCGGCCATGCTGGCCGGCGCGGTGAACGCCCCGACGTTCGACGACCCGCTGGTCTACCCGGCCCAGGCCCGGGCCCGCCTGGTCCACGTGCTGAGCCGCATGCAGGCGGTCGGCTACCTGACCAAACAGCAGGAAACGCAGGCCCTCGCGGCGCCGCTCGACCTGGCCGCCACCCGAGGCTGCGCGTAGCTAGCGACCCGATGTCTCCGGCTCGAGTTGCTCCGCGGCCGGCGGCTCGACGGGGGGAGCGAGGAACACCCACCGCCGGTAGCAGTACAGCCGGATCAGGGTGGCCACTCCGACGCCGAGAACCAGGGCGATGTTCAGCGCCAGCGGGTCCTTGCGACCGTACCCGTGCTGGGCGATCGCCACCGCGCCGTCCTGGATCACCAGTCCGATCCCGTTGAAGAAGAAGAACAGGAGTCCCTCGCGCCCCAGCCCCTTGCCCCTCCGGTGCTTGAACGCCCACTGCCGGTTGCCGAAGAACGCGAACACCGTCGCGACGATCGTGGCGACGGTGGTGGCCATGACTGGGCTGAGGCCCGCGCCGGAATGCAGGGCGTTGGTCAGGCCGATGGTGATGACGAACGCCAGCACGCCCACGACGCCGAACTTGGCGATCTCGTGGATCAGCACCCTGAAGCGCGAGTAGAGGTCGCGGATCACGTCCACCTCCCCGGTATGCAGACCCATCCGAGGTTACCCGGTAACTGCGGGTTGATACCCGAGACGTGCCAAAACCGTTCGGAGAATGTCAGACCCCCGAGGTATGGTGCCTCAGATGTCTGATCGTGATGTTCTCGTACGCGCCCGGGGGCTGATCAAGCGGTTCGGCGGGTTCACCGCGGTGGACGGCGTTGATTTCGATTTGTACCGGGGCGAGGCTTTCGGATTCCTGGGGCCGAACGGTGCGGGCAAGTCGTCCACCATGCGCATGATCGGCTGCGTGTCCCCGCCGAGCGAGGGCGAGCTGACCATTCTCGGCGGGGATCCGGTGAAGGACGGCTCGGCGATCAGGGCGCATCTGGGCGTGGTGCCGCAGGAAGACACGCTGGACGTCGAGCTGACGGTGAGGGAGAACCTGCTGGTCTACGGCAGGTATTTCGGCCTGCCCCGTCGGGTGATCAGGGAGCGGACCGAGCAGCTGCTGGAGTTCGTCCAGCTCGAGGACCGGGCGAGGGACAAGGTCGAGCCATTGTCCGGCGGCATGAAACGGCGCCTGACCATCGCCCGCTCCCTGATCAACGATCCCGACATCCTGATCCTCGACGAGCCCACCACCGGCCTGGATCCGCAAGCCAGGCATGTGGTGTGGGACCGGCTGTTCCGGCTCAAGCAGCGCGGCGTCACGCTGATCCTCACCACCCACTACATGGACGAGGCGGAGCAGCTGTGCGACCGGCTGGTCGTCATGGACCACGGCCGGTTCGCCGCCGAGGGATCGCCGCGCGAGCTCATCGACCGGTACTGCTCGCCCGAGGTGCTCGAACTCCGCTTTGATCCGCTGCTGAAGGAGGCCGCGGCCGAAAAGCTTAAAGACATTCCGAGCGAACGGACTGAGGTGCTTGCCGACAGGATCTTGCTCTATGTCCGGGACGGTGACGCGGCATTGGCGGCTGTCCGGAGCCTCGGCCTCGAGCCGATGACCTCACTGGTCCGTCGCGGCTCTCTCGAGGACGTGTTCCTGCTCCTGACCGGCCGGCGGCTGGAGGACTGATGGCGCCGTGGCCGGAGGCCCAGGCCAATTCGACACCGTGGCCGGAGGCCCAGGCCAATTCGGCACCGCTGGCCTTGTCGCGTCCGGCGGCGGGGACTCCTGTGCTGACCATGCGCGCCTTCCGCTGCTGGCTCACCGTGTACCGGCGGATCTGGCGGTCCAGCATCTGGTCCAGCGTGCTCGGACCGGTGTGCTACCTGGGCGCGATGGGCTTCGGCCTCGGCTCGCTGGTCGACAAGCACGGTGTCTCTAGCCTCGGCGGGGTGCCGTATCTGGTGTTTCTCGCTCCAGCCATCCTGGCCTCGAGCGCGATGACCACCGGTATGGACCAGTCCACGTTCCCGGTGTTCGGCTCGGTGAAGTGGAACAAGATCTACATCGCGGCGCAGGCGTCGCCGCTGCGTCCATCCGACGTCTTCCGCGGGCACCTGCTGTTCATGGTCATGCGGATCACGATGAACGTCTCTATCTTCACGGTGGTCATGTGGGCGTTCGGGGCGACGCGGTCGGCCTGGGTTGTGCTCGCGCTGCCCTGCGCGGTGCTGACCGGGGTGGCGTTCGCGGCACCGATCGCGGCCTGGGCGGTCACGTTGCGGAACGAGAGCAGCTTCGCGATTCTGTTCCGGTTCGGCATGATGCCGCTGATGCTGTTCTCCGGCACGTTCTTCCCGTTGTCCCAGCTGCCTTCGTGGCTGCGGCCGCTGGCCTACGCCACGCCGCTCTGGCACGGGGTGGCGCTGTGCCGCGGCCTGAGCCTCGGGCGTCTTGACCTGCTCGGCGGCCTCGGTCATGCGGCGTACCTGTCGGTGCTGGCCGGGATCGGCGTCTGGGGCGGTGCCCGGACCTACCGGAGGCGCCTGTATGTCTAGCACGAGCATGTCTAGCGCGAGCGCCGCCGGCCCCCTGACGTTGCGGATGCTGCCGCCGGTGGGGCGGCTGACCCAGTTGCGCCGGTCCGTCGGCGGCTCCGGCAGCACGCGCCTGATCGAGCGGCACGCCCGGGTCTACAAGCACGCCTGGATGGTCTTTGTCTCCGGCATCTTCGAGCCGCTGTTCTACCTGCTGTCGGTCGGCCTTGGTCTTGGCGTGCTGGTCGGCCGCGTTCCGGGACCTTCTGGTGCGCTGATCCCGTACCGGGAGTTTGTCGCGCCCGGTCTGCTGGCGGTGTCATCGATGAACGGCGCGATGTACGACTCCACGTTCAATATCTTTTTCCGGCTGAAGTACGCGAAGCTCTACGACTCCGTGCTGGCGACCCCGATCCGTCCTGCTGAGCTGGCGCTCGGCGAGATCGGCTGGGCACTGCTGCGCGGCACCGCCTACGCCGTGGCGTTCACGCTGGTAATGCTGGGCATGGGGCTTCTGGCGTCGCCCTGGGCGGTGCTGACGGTGCCGGCCGCCGTGCTGATCGGGTTCTCCTTCGCCGCTATTGGCATGACCGGTACCTCGTACATGAAGAGCTGGCAGGACTTCGACTACGTGATCCTGGCCAGCATGCCGCTGTTCTTGTTCTCCGCGACCTTCTATCCGCTCAGCGTGTATCCGCGAGCGGTCCAGGACATTATTTCGTGGACGCCGCTGTATCAAGGCGTGGTGCTGCTGCGCGATCTGACCCTCGGAGTGGTGGGTCCGGGTCTGTTGTGGCGCGCCTTGTATCTCGCGCTTGTCGGCGTGGCCGGACTGTACTGGTCCGGCCGCCGGATCGATAAACTCCTCCTGGTCTGAGCGTCAGCGCGACCGGGTAGGCTGCCCGCGATGCTCCAGGAGCAAGAGGCGCAAGCGTCGCCCGCTGTCCACTCGCCCAGCGTCTACCGCGACCCGTTGACCTGGGCAATCGTGGTTGCTGCGTTTGGCGCGTACACCGCGATTTCAGTGTTCCGGTTGCTGGAGCTGAACCCCTCCTCGTGGGACCTCGGTATCTTCACCGAATACGTGAAGCAGTACGCCCACTGGCACGCGCCCATCGTGGACATCAGGGGAGCGGGAACCAATCTGTTCGGCGACCACTTCTCGCCCGCTGTCGCGGTCCTGGGCCCGTTCTTCCTTCTGTTCCCGTCGGCCGCCACACTGCTGATCGCCCAGGCCGCGATGGTCGCCTTGTCGGTCTTCCCGGTCAGCCAGGCCGCCCGGATACGGCTGGGCACCGGCCCCTCGCGGGCGATCGCCATCGCCTACGGTTTCTCCTGGGGCTTCCAGCAGATGATCAACTTCGACTTCCACGAGATCGCCCTGGCCATACCGCTGCTGGCGTTCTCGCTGTCAGCGCTGGCCCGGGGACGGCTACGGGCAGCGGTGTGCTGGGCCCTGCCGCTCGTGTTCGTCAAGGAAGACCAGGGGTTCACGGTCGCGGCTATCGGCCTCTACCTGCTTCTGTCCGGCCTGCGGACCGAGTCAGCCGACCGGCCGAAGGTCCGTGCCGGGCAGTTCCTGATGATCTGGGGCGTCGCGTGGTCATTCCTGGCCATCGTGGTCATCATCCCGCACTTCAGCGCCAGCCATACCTACTACTACTGGGGCGACGGAGGCGCGTTCGCGCCAGGAGGTCACGCGTCATTGGGCGCGGTGTTCCGGCAGTTCTTCCACGCGTGGCCGGAGAAGGTGCAAACGCTTGTGCTGCTGTTCCTGCCAACCGCGTTCGTCGCGCTGCGGTCACCGGTATCGCTGATCGCCGCGCCCAGCCTGGCGCTGCGCTTCGAATCCAGCAACAGCGCCTACTGGGGTACGGCCTGGCATTACAACGCCACGGTGATGCCTGTCCTGTTCGTCGCCGCGGTTGACGCGCTGGCCCGCATCGGCGCGGCCACTTCGGCCATGTCGGCTGAAGAGGAGAATGCCTGGGCCAGCGGACGGCTCGGCTGGGGCCGTGCGGCGCTGGCAGGCGCGCAGCGGTACGGCACAGCCATGATGGTCGCGATCGCGGTGCCGCTCGCCTTCCAGTACCCGCTGAACAACTTGTGGAGCGGGCAGACCTACCACATCAGCTCGCATGTCGCCGCCGACAACGCGGCCATGGCCAAGGTCCCGGACGGGGCCACCGTGCTTTCCACGCTCAACATGCTGGCGTCACTGGCCGCACGCACCGATACGTACTGGATCGGCAACCGCGGCAATCCGGACACGCAATACATCGTTTTCGACGGGAAGGACAGCGGCTATTCGCCGGCGATCACTAATGTCCCGGCGTTCATCGCCGC
>JAFARZ010000078.1 GCA_019245115.1 Streptosporangiaceae bacterium
TCGATCCCTGCTTCCGCACCAACGCCGATCTTGGCCAGCGCGTCCGGGATGTCCGGCGCGCTCGCCGCGAGCATCGGCCGCACCGGCTGCCCGACCTCCAGCCCGAAGGCCTCAAGCGCGGCAGCGCCCGTGGCCGCGCCCGCGGCACCGCCCGCGAGCGCCGCCGCGGCCACCGGCCCCAGCGACCCGCGCAGCATCGCGGCACGTCGCACCGCGGTCACCGGTACCGAGGCCGCTTTGGCCACGGCATCGGTCATCACGCCTTCCAGCGCGCCCTGCCGCAGTTCCCCGCCGATCAGCCGGACCAGGAACTCCTGCTCGGCACCGGTGGCCCGGGAGAACAGCGCCCCGACCAGTTCCTTGCGCGCCAGCGTCGACCCCTTGCCCGACACCGCGCCGATGGCGGACAGCCCGGCGTCGACCTCGCTCAGCGACAGCGAAGCCGAGGCGGCGGCCGGGAACCCGTCTCGCAGCGTCGCCCATCCCACTCCGATCTGCCGTTGCGGCAGTTCCCCGGACAGGTAGGCGACCGCGATCGGCACCTCCAGCGGTCCGGCCTCCCGCAAGGCGCCGGCCAGCAGGTCTATCTTCGCCAGCCGGCCGCTGGTCGCCGTGACCTGGGCCGACACCGCGACGAGCTCAGCAAGCAGCATGCTCTATTTTTACGGCTCGGCTCGCCTCCGGGCCGCTTTGGGGCACCGCCTTCCCTCCTCGCTCGTGCCTCGCTCGTCAGTCCAGGCGGTGCCGCGGCCCTTTGGCTCGCTCGCCGCGCCGGCGCCCCCGCTCACCGGTCCACAGCCAGTACCCGACCGGGAACAGCCGCACATGCAGGTGGTCGTCCACCAGTCCCCACAGCCCGCGCCGGGCGATCAGCACCACGGCCATGGCCACGAGGCCGAGCACGATCAGGTACCACGCGTTGTAGGACTGGAGCGTCTGCTGGAGCACCATGTACACCGCGGTGCCGAGGATCGGGCCCTCGATGGTGCCCAGCCCGCCGATGATGGCCGCGAACGCCATCTCGGCCGTCCACTGGATGCTGAACACCGCTCCCGGCTGCACCTGGAGCTGGCTTATCGCCAGGACGCCGCCGGCCGCGCCGCAGCCGACGCCGGCCACCACGTACACGAGCATCCTGGCCAGCCCGACCCGCGCTCCGGAGCTGCGCGCGGCCACTTCGTCGTCGCGGATGGCGGTGAGCACCAGGCCGAGCCGGCCGCGCAGCAGGATGTACATGGTGGCCAGCGCGATGACGGTCACGGCCAGCCCGATCCAGTACGTGTACGCGGTGAGCAGGGTGCCGGTGAACCCGGACAGGCCGGGCAGCGGCATGCCGGTGCCGCCGCCGATCGAGGAGAACCGCTCGATGATCAGCATGACGGTCGCGGCCAGCACCCAGGTGGCGATCGCGAAGTATCCGGTGCGCAGCCGCGAGACCAGCCACCATAGCGGCAGCGCGGCCACGCCGCAGCCTATCGCGGCTACCGGCAGCGCGGCGAACGGCGACACGCCGTGGATCGCGAAGATCAGCACGAAGTACGCACCGAGCCCCACGAACGCCTGCTGCCCCACTGATACCAGCCCGGCGTATCCGGCCAGCAGGTTCCACATGCTGGCCAGGGTGAGCACGATGAAGCCCTGCAGCATGATGGTGGTGGTGCCGGAGTAAACGATGTAGGGGAACAGTGCCAGCACCACGACGACGACCAGCGCGCCTGCTCCCGTCCAGGCGACGTTTCGCCGCGATCGCGTTATCCGGTAACTTTCCAACGAACGTTCTGTGGTATCACTGACCAGGCTCATGACTGCGCCCTCCTGGCGGTGAGGCCCTGCGGCCGTAGCACGAGCACGGCGAGGAAGACGAGGTATCCGGCCAGCACCTCGTAGGAGATGTTGATCTGCGCGCCGATCTGCTGGGCGACGCCGAGTACCACGCCGCCGAGCAGGGTGCCCCACAGCGAGCCGAGGCCGCCGATCACCACCGCCGCGAACGCGAACAGCAGGATGGTGTCGGTGCCGGTGGTCGGCTGGAGCTGGGAGTACATGCCGTAGGCGATGCCGGCCAGCGCGACCGTGCCGAACGCCACTGCGGCCGCGATGCCGAACACGTGACGGTAGTCCGCCCCGCAGAGCTGGGCGGCCTCCCGGTCATCGGCGACGGCCCGGATCAGCCGGCCGTACTTGGAGGCGGACAGGAAGTACTGGAGGCCGAGCAGCACCGCCACCGCCACCGTGAAGATCACCACGAGCAGGTAGGCGATCTGGATCTGCGAGCCGAGCTTGAACGAGTCGCTCACCAGGGCCAGCCCGGTGCCGATCGCGCGGCTGTTGGCGGTGAAGAACTGGAGCAGGCCGTTCTCGATCACCACCGACAGGCCGAACGTGACCATGAGCGTGGTGAGCACGCTCCGGTTGAGCGCGGTCTGGAGGATCGTGCGCTGTAGCACGTAGCCGACCACCGCCATGAGCGGGACCACAATGAGGAACGACCACAGCACCGGGATGTGCGTGACGGTGATGACGCCGACGGCCACGTAGCCGGCCACGACCGCGAGATCGCCGTGGGCCAGGTTGACCACCTTCATCACGCCGAACATCAGCGACAGGCCGCAGGCGAACAGGGCGTAAAGCCCGCCGGTCAGCACGCCCTGGATGATCGCGTTGACCCATGCCATAACTGGTTGCTCCCCTGAAGCCCGAAGTAGGCGGCCTCGACCTGCTCGGCGGTTACGTCGGCCGGTCTGCCCTCCAGCGTGCTGCGGCCTTCCAGCAGGCAGTGGATGTGCGTGGCGACTCGCAGTGTCTGGCTCACGTCCTGCTCGACCAGCACCACGGTGAGCCCGGTCGCCAGGATCTGCGGCAGCATGCCGTAGATCCGCTGGACGACGACCGGCGCCAGGCCAAGCGACAGTTCGTCGAGCAGCAGCACGCGGGGGTTGGCCACCAGCGCCCGCCCGATGGCCACCGACTGCTGCTCGCCGCCGGACATCTGCGCGGTGCGCTGGTTCCTGCGGTCGCGCATCCACGGGAACAGCTCGTACACCCGGTCGGTCGTCCACGGGCCCCTGCGCGCGTACGTGGCTCCGACCTGGAGGTTCTCGTCCAGCGTGAGGGAGGGGAACAGCCGTCGCCCTTCGGGCACCATGACGATTCCCCTGGTCGCACGGCGCTCGGGCCGCAGCCCGGTCACATCCGTGCCGTCGAGCAGGATCGATCCCTCGGTCGGGCGGTGCAGGCCGCAGATCGTGCGCAGCAGCGTGGATTTGCCGGCGCCGTTGGCGCCGATGATGGCGTACACCTCGCCGGGAAATACCGCGAACCTCACCCGGTCCAGCGCCCGGAGCTGGCCGTGGTGCACGGTCAGGTCGCGGACCTCCAGTAGTGCTTGCTGGTCAGTTCGCTCGCTCACCATTCCCTCCGCGCCAAGGCCTCGCTGCGCTCGGCCGGCTTGGAGCCACGGCGGCAACCGCCGCCCCTCCGGGACGGCAACCGCCGCGGCGCTCGCGTTCGCTCGCTCACGTGCTGCTCCGTTCGCCATCGGCTGTGATCTCGGCCTCCAGCGCTCCGCCGGTCAGGGACGCGGTGACCTCGGTGCCGAGGAACACCTCGCGGACCGCCTGATTGGCCAGTACTTCCGAGGGATCGCCGTCGCCGACGAACTTTCCCCCGGCCAGGCAGATGAGCCGGCCGACCACGGCGGTGAGCGCCCGCACCACGTGCTCGATCCAGATCACCGCGGTGCCCTCGGCGTTGATGCCGCGAACGATCTCGACCAGCTGGGCGACCTCGGGATCGGTGAGGCCTCCGGCCACCTCGTCGAGCAGCAGCAGTTTCGGCTGGGACGCCAGAGCGCGGGCCAGTTCCAGCCGCTTGCGCGGTAGCAGGCCGAGGCGCGCGGCCGGCAGGTTGACCTGGCCGGTCATGCCGGTGCGCTCCAGGGCGGCGATCGCCGCCGCGTAGCTGGCCCGGCCCCGCAGGCCCGCGCCCTGTTGCGCGGCGACGAGCACGTTCTCGAACACGGTCATGTCGGTGAACGGCCGCGGCACA